>NZ_JAVBIJ010000001.1:2874375-3193750 GCF_032193765.1 Rhodoferax potami | reverse complement strand
GCTACATGGTGGAGTTGCGTGTCTGCGCTGCCAGCCAGGTCGGCGATAGTGCGGGCGATTTTCAGGGTGCGGTGGGTGCTGCGCGCAGACCAGCCGAGCTGCGCAGCCGCTGTCTGCAAGAATTTAAGGGCGGCAGGCTCCAGCGCAATATGCTGGTCGATCGCTTGGCCGGCCAGCGCCTGGTTGCTACAGCCCTGGCGCTGAAGTGCCCGCTCCCGCGCTTGGTGGCTGCGTTCGCGGATGTTGGTACTGCGCTCGCCGGGGGGGCTGTGCAGCAGCTCTTCGGCTGCAAGTGCTGGCACCTCGACGTGCAGATCAATCCGGTCCATCAATGGTCCGCTCAGTTTGCCCTGGTAGCGGCTCACTTGGTCCGGCGTGCACCGGCAAGGGCGTGCCGCCGCCCCGAGGTAACCGCAGGGGCAGGGGTTCATGGCTGCAATCAGCTGGAAGCGCGCAGGAAACTCAGCCCGCCGGGCCGCCCGGGCGATAGTGATGCTGCCGGTTTCCAGCGGCTCGCGGAGGGCTTCAAGCGCCTGGCGCGGAAACTCGGGCAGCTCGTCTAAAAACAACACCCCATGGTGCGCTAATGAAATTTCTCCGGGCCGGGGTGGCGAGCCACCGCCCACCAAAGCGACAGCGCTCGCGGAGTGGTGGGGGCTGCAGGTGGGGCGCAGTCCCCAGCGCTGCAAGTCAAAGCGCCCGCACAGGCTGCCGATGGCGGCGCTCTCCAGCGCTTCGTCGGTGTTCAGGTCCGGCAGCAAGGCTGCAAAACGCTGGGCCAGCATAGATTTGCCAGAGCCCGGCGGGCCAACCAATAACAAGCTGTGTCCGCCTGCGGCTGCAATTTCGAGGGCGCGCTTGGCAGCTACTTGGCCTTTGACATCGGCCATGTCCAGCCCGAGTGCGGGGGCTTGCAAGGGGGCGGGCTCCACCCGGACCCAACCGTCCGGGTCTTGCTCCAGGGGGATGCCTTCCGCATCCTTGGCCTGACCGCCCGGCGCAAAGTGGTGCACCACATCCAGCAGGCGACGGGCCCTGATCACCCGGGAGTCGGGCACCAAGGCGGCCTCTTCGGCATTGCCGGGTGGCAGCACTAGCTGGGGGCGGCTGGCTGTTTTCCGCAGTGCCAACGCCATGGCTAATGCACCGCGCACTGCGCGCAATTCTCCGGACAAGGACAATTCACCCGCAAACTCAAAGCCTGCCAGTGCCTGGGCATCCACCTGTCCGCTGGCCGCCAGAATGCCCAGGGCGATCGGCAAATCCAGCCGGCCGGAGTCTTTGGGCAGGTCGGCCGGCGCCAAGTTGACGGTGATGCGTTTGTTGTTAGGGAACTCGAGGCCACTGTTCTGAATGGCGCAGCGCACCCGCTCACGGGCTTCTTTGACCTCTACATCGGCCAAACCGACCAAGGTGAAGCTCGGGAGCCCGTTGGACAAGTGCACCTCCACGGTTACTTGAACCGCTTCGAGCCCCAATAACGCGCGACTTTGCACCAAAGACAAGCTCATTTCCCTGATTTCCCAAAAAGGTGCGCAATATCTCGGTGCATTGCGCTGTGGTGCACCATTGCCGTGCAAACTGTTGTTTTGTACAGTGATGTTAGCGGAATCTGCAGAAACTGTGGGGCTTTTTTGCAGAACACCACCGGCACGCAACTTGGCACGGCTTCTGCTTTATGCCTCTTAGCTCCCGAAAACCTGGCGCGGCAAACCACCAGGCCCGGACTCTGTCATTAACTATCAAGCTGAGGTGAACACATGAAACTCGTGACGGCCATCATTAAACCGTTCAAGCTCGATGAGGTGCGCGAAGCCTTGTCCGGCATGGGAGTGCAAGGCATTACCGTGACTGAAGTCAAAGGCTTCGGCCGCCAAAAAGGCCACACAGAGCTGTACCGCGGTGCAGAGTACGTGGTCGATTTCCTCCCCAAGGTCAAGATTGAAGCGGCGATTGACGACGCTTTGGTAGAGCGCGTCATCGAAGCGGTCGAGGGCGCCGCCCGCACCGGCAAGATCGGCGACGGCAAGATTTTTGTCTACGACCTTGAACAAGTGGTCCGCATCCGCACCGGTGAAACCGGCAAAGAAGCGCTGTAAATAGAAAGAGAGCACGACATGAAAAAACTTCTCGCCACGCTGGCTCTGGGCTTGAGCCTGATGACAGCCGGTTCTTTTGCGCTAGCCCAAACCGCCGCACCGGCGGCGGATGCGCCTGCCGCAACCGCTTCTGCCCCTGAAGCTGCAGCGCCTGCCGCTGCGCCCGCACCGGCTGCAGCACCTGCTGCCGCTGAAGCGGCTCCAGCCGCTGCACCTGCACCGGTTCCTAACAAGGGCGACACCGCCTGGATGACGATCTCGACGGCCATGGTCCTGTTCATGACCTTGCCCGGTCTGGCTTTGTTCTACGGCGGCCTAGTCCGCAGCAAGAACATGTTGTCGGTGCTGATGCAAGTGTTCGTGGTCACTGCACTGATCTACGTGTTGTGGGCCATTTACGGCTACACCTTGGCCTTCGGCGGTGACGGTGCCTTCTTCGGTACTTTCGACAAGCTGTTCCTGAAGGGCGTCACCGTGGACTCGGTGGCCGCTACCTTCAGCAAGGGCGTGGTGATTCCTGAGTTGACCTTCATTGCTTTCCAAGCCACTTTCGCGGCCATCACTTGCGCCCTGATCGTGGGTGCCTTCGCTGAGCGCATCAAGTTCTCTGCGGTACTGGCTTTCTGCGTGATCTGGTTCACCTTCAGCTACCTGCCCATGGCACACATGGTCTGGTACTGGGCCGGCCCTGACGCCATCTCCGACGCCGCCTCCCTGGAAAAAGTCGTGGCAGCTGCCGGTTACTTGTGGGGCAAGGGTGCCTTGGACTTCGCTGGCGGCACCGTGGTGCACATCAACGCAGCGGTTGCTGGTTTGGTCGGTGCCTACGTGGTGGGCAAGCGTATCGGTTACGGCAAAGAGCCCATGGCTCCTCACAGCCTGACTTTGACCATGGTGGGCGCTGCCATGCTGTGGTTCGGCTGGTTCGGCTTCAACGCCGGCTCCAACCTGGAAGCCAACGGTCTGACTGCATTGGCCTTCATCAACACCATGTTGGCAACGGCTGCCGCTACTTTGGCCTGGATTACCGGTGAAGCTCTGTCCCGCGGCAAGGCTTCCATGTTGGGTGCGGCCTCCGGTGCAGTGGCTGGTTTGGTGGCGATCACTCCTGCTTGCGGTTTCGTGGGTCCTATGGGCTCCATCGCTATCGGCTTGATCGGCGGCTTTGCTGGCCTGTGGGGTGTGAACGGCCTGAAGCGTCTCTTGGGCGCAGACGACTCCCTCGACGTGTTCGGTGTGCACGGTGTCTGCGGTATCGTGGGCGCTTTGTTGACCGGCGTGTTTGCAGCGCCTTCCTTGGGTGGCACCGGCGTGTATGACTACGTGGCCAACGCTGTGGGCGCTGAGTACTCCATCGCCAACCAGGTATGGATCCAGGCGGAAGGCGTGTTGATCACCATCGTGTGGTCGGGCGTGGTGTCCTTCATCGCCTTCAAGTTGGTGGACTTGGTGATCGGTCTGCGCGTCTCTGAAGAAGAAGAGCGCGAAGGTCTGGACATCTCCAGCCACGGCGAAACCGCTTACAACCGCTAAACTCTGAATGCGGCGCAGCGCGCCGCAGTTTCAGACGGGTTTCGAAACCCGCCCCAAACCCGGCCACCGCAAGGTGAGCCGGGTTTTTTGATGGGCGCAGGTGCACAATCCAGCGCAGTTGCAAACAACCCAAGGATCGATTCCTCATGAGTACCCCTTTGACCCTGCGCCATGGCGCATTGCGCTGCGATCTTTGCCCCGCACTGGGCGGTGCGATCGCCGGTTTGTGGTGGCGCGACCTGCCCGTCATGCGCTCCACACCGGGCGCAGAGTTGACCAGCGTGCGCCAGTCCGCAAGTTTTCCTTTGGTGCCGTTTTCCAACCGCATCGGCCATGGGCAATTGCAGTGGGACGGAACCAGCCACCCCCTGATCCGGAACTTCGATCCGGAGCCCCACACGATCCACGGCATCGGATGGGAGCGCCCCTGGACTGTGCTCGAGAGCACCGAGAACTCGGCCTTACTCTCCATGGAGCACCGAGCCGATGCAGCCTGGCCCTTTGATTTTGATTGCTCGCAAACCTTTCGCTTGGGCGACGGCACTCTGGATCTCGGCCTGAGCGTGACCAACCAAGGCGCCAGCCCTGCGCCGGTGGGTCTGGGTTGGCACCCTTACTTTGTCAAGCGCGCCGGTGCCACGGTGCAATTTGCCGCCACCGGCCGCTGGGAAATGGCCGCGGACAAACTGCCGACCCATCGCGCGCCCCATGCAGGGCTGGATCAATCGACCGACACCCTGACGGTAGACCATTGTTTTGATGGCTGGGGCGGCGCGCTGCACTTGCGCGATGCCCTGATGCACATCACCGTTCGCTCGGCACTCAGCCGTCTGGTGGTCTTCACCACCCCCGAGCGCGACAACATCGCGGTCGAGCCGGTCAGCCACGTCAACAATGCGCTGAACTTGATGGCCACGACCGGCGCCAGCGCCGACAGTCTCGGCGTGCGGGTGCTACAGCCGGGCGAGAGCTGGAGCTGCAGTATGCAAGTCACCGTGGAGGAGCAGGTATGAGCTGGCACGCATTGAGTGAAGACCTTTTCGAGCTGGGCGAGTCCCCGTTCTGGCACCCCGCTGAGCAGCAGCTGTACTGGGTGGATATTCCCGGCAAAGCCATTCTGCGGGCTAATATTTACATGGGCACCGTGCAGCGTTGGGACATGCCCAGCGAACCCGGTTGCATTGCCCCCGCAGCCAAAGGCGGCCTGGTGATCGCCCTGCGCGATGGCGTTTTCCGCGCCCACTCGTGGGGCGGAGAGCTGGAGCGTATTGCTACCTTGCCGTATGACACCGCAGTCATTCGCGCCAACGATGGCAAGTGCGATGCCTTGGGCCGCTTCTGGGTGGGCACGATCGACGAGCCCAAGGCCGGACGGGCCGCGGAGCTGTACTCCATCGATTGCCGCTCCGGCGCTGCTGTGGTGCAAAAGCATGCGGGCGATGCGCTGACCGCCAACGGCTTGGCCTGGAGCCCTGACCAGCGCACCGTCTACTGGTCGGACACACCGAACCATGTGACCCACGCGTGGGACTTTGACCTTCAAGCCAACGCCCTGAGCGCCCACCGCGTCTGGCGCCAGTACGAGCCCAAGCCCGCCGGCTGGACCTTCGAGAACACCCACTATGCCGGCCGCCCGGATGGCGCTGCGGTGGATGTCGAGGGCAATTACTACGCGGCCATGTTTGAAGGGCGCCGCATCTGCAAATTTGCACCGGACGGCCGCCTGTTGGCCAGCTTGGAGACGCCGGCCCAGTGCCCGACCATGCCCTGTTTTGGCGGAGAGGACCTCAAAACCCTCTACATCACCACGGCCCGGCACGGACGCAGTGCCGCGGAGCTCGCGCAGTTTCCTTTGTCGGGCGCGGTGTTCTTCATGCGTGTGGACGTGGCGGGGCTGCCGGTGCAGGCCTTCGCGGACTGAGCCTCAAGACCCAAGGGCCTGAGGGCGGCCTGGCCCGGGGCGGCAGGGACTCAAATTTCCGGCGTTTGGCTGTTCAAAAAATTCACGCCGCAGGGCAGGGGGGCCGCTTACCATTGCCGCCATGTTGCCCTTGCCCGCCGCCATCCAGCCCTTTGTTGACCAGATCCGTGCCGCCGCAGCGGACCAGACGCCTCTGCAGATTCGCGGCGGAGGCAGTAAAGACTTTATGGTTGCCTCCAGCCCGCAGGCCTGCTCGACACCCGCAGCCTGAGCGGCGTGGTCGATTACGCGCCCAGCGAGCTGGTGGTCACGGTGGCCACCGGAACACCGCTCTCCACCCTCGAGGCCCTGCTGGCCGAGCGAGGCCAGTGTCTGCCTTTCGAGCCGCCGCACTACCAGTGGTCTACCCGCGTTGCCGGCGCCACAGCGAGCACCGCTACCGTGGGTGGTTTGGTGGCCAGTGGTTTGGCAGGCCCCGCCCGTGCCAGCGTTGGCAGCGTGCGCGACTATGTGCTGGGCTTGAAACTCATCAACGGTCGCGGGGAGTACCTGACCTTCGGCGGCCAGGTCATGAAAAACGTGGCCGGTTACGACGTGTCCCGCCTGATGGCAGGAGCTATGGGCACCCTGGGCCTGATGACCGAGGTCTCGCTCAAGGTGCTGCCCTTCGCCCCCGCCGAGGCCACGCTGGTGTTCCCGCTAGGGCAAGCGGCCGCCCTCGAGCAACTCCACCGCTGGGCCGGCGAGCCGCTGCCCCTGAATGCCAGCTGCTGGGTGCACGACGAGAGCGCGGGTGTGGCGGGACAAGATTTGCTGTTTGTGCGACTGCGCGGAGCGGTGGCCGCCGTGGAAGCGGCCGGCCAGCGCATGTTGCGCGAGGTACCGGGCGAGCGCATGGACCCGGCGCAAGCCGCCGCCGATTGGGACCGTTGTCGCGACCAGACGCTGCCCTTCTTTACCGACGGTGCGGCCACCGGTCACGCCTTGTGGCGCTTGTCGGTGGCGCAAACCGCGCCAGTGCTGGACTTGCCCTGGGCGCAGCTGATCGAGTGGCATGGCGGTGTGCGTTGGCTCTGGGCGCCGTTGCAAGCCGGACCTCAATTGCAGACCGTGGCTCGCGCAGTCGGTGGTAATGCTATGGTTTTTGTAGCTGGAGCCGCAGACCTTACCAGCGCCAAGTGCCAATTTCGCTCTGATGTTCCGGGGCAGGCCGCTTTGCTCAAACGCCTCAAGGCCGCGTTCGATCCGGCCGGTATCTTCAACGCCGGCAGGCTCTACCCCGACTTCTGACGCCGGGCGCCACTCACCACACCTTATGCAGACCCAACTCGCCCCCGAATACCAGAACACCCCGGACGGCCAAGCCGCCGAGGCCATTCTGCGCAAATGTGTCCATTGCGGTTTTTGCACCGCAACGTGCCCGACCTACCAGCTGCTCGGCGATGAGCTTGATGGCCCGCGCGGCCGCATCTACCTGATGAAGCAGGTGCTGGAAGGTCAAGAGCCCACGCGCGCCACCCAGATGCACCTCGACCGTTGCCTGACCTGCCGCAACTGCGAAAGCACCTGCCCCAGCGGGGTGGACTACGGCCATCTGGTCGACATTGGGCGCAAGCTGGTTGATGCCAAAGTGCCCCGGCCCGCGGGCGAGAAGGCCCTGCGCTGGGCGCTGAAAGAGGGGCTGCCTTCCCCCTGTTCGCCCCTGCCATGAAGCTGGGCCAACTGGTGCGCCCGCTGCTGCCCCAAAGCCTGAAAAACAAAGTGCCCGCGCCGCAGGATGCCGGCCAATGGCCCGACCGGGAGCACCCGCGCCAGGTGTTGATGCTGGCCGGTTGCGTGCAGCCCAGCATGTCTCCCAATATCAACAGCGCCACGGCCCGGGTGCTGGATGCGGCCGGTATCCAGCCCTTGCTGGCACCCGCTGCAGGGTGCTGCGGTGCAGTCAAATTCCACCTCAACGACCAGGACGGCGGCAAGGCGCAGATGCGCGCCAACATCGACGCCTGGTGGCCCTATGTGCTGGACGGCGTAGAGGCGCTGGTGATGAATGCTTCGGGCTGCGGCGTCACAGTCAAAGAGTACGGCCATATCCTGCGCGATGACCCTGTCTATGCCGCCAAGGCGGCGCGCATCAGCGCCCTCACGCGCGACCTGAGCGAGCTGTTACCAGAGTGCCTGCCGCGACTCAAGTCCCTGGTCCGGCTGGATGCCAGTACCCCGGCGCTGGTGTTTCACCCGCCCTGCACCCTGCAGCACGGCCAGAAACTCAAAGGCGGGGTGGAGTCGCAGATGGCGGAACTCGGGTTTTCGGTGCGGGTTGCCAGCAACGAGTCGCACCTGTGCTGCGGCTCGGCCGGCACCTATTCGGTGTTGAACCCCGAGATCTCTTACCAGCTGCGCGACCGCAAGCTGGGTCATCTGGCGCCGACCGTCAACGAGGTCATCATCAGCGCCAACATCGGGTGTATCACCCATTTGCAAAGCGGCACCACTACCGCCGTGCGCCACTGGATCGAGGTCTTGGACGCTGCTCTGGCGCCTGCCAACCGGTCTTGACGCAGTCTTGAGCAGGCCCCGCGCCCGGGTGTCCTTGCCTTTATGCTGCCAGTGCAGCCTCGATGTCTTTGGAAAGGCTGGCAGGCGTGTCTGTAGGCGCGTAGCGCTTGAGCACTTTGCCGTCTTTGCCCACCAAGAATTTGGTGAAGTTCCATTTGATGGCCTTGGTGCCCAGCAGGCCCGGTGCTTCTCCGGCCAGCCACTGGTACAGCGGGTGGGCGCCGCCGCCGTTGACCTCAATCTTGGCCATCATCGGGAAGCTCACGCCGTAGTTGAGTTGGCAAAAAGAGGAAATCTCGTCATTGCTGCCCCTGTCCTGTGCGCCGAATTGGTTGCACGGGAAACCCAGCACCACCAGCCCTTTGCTGCCGTACTCCTGGTGCAAAGCTTCCAGCCCAGCGAACTGCGGTGTGAAGCCGCAGGCACTGGCGGTGTTGACGATCAATAGCGCTTTGCCTTTGAAATCGCCCAAGCCGATCGGCTGGCCCTGGATGTTCAAGGCCTCGAAGTCATACACACTGCTCATTCGCATCTCCCAAGAAAGTGGGCTTCACCATAGCATTCCTTGCAAAAGCTTGTGTTGAGCGGGCATTGCTGGGAAGATTTGGAAAACGAGGAGTTCAGGATTGTTTTTCTCCCCTTGGTATCAGCGCTGTCGTGCGCGCTTCATCGCGAGCAAGCTTGAGAATGACCGGGTGCAGGGCGAGGCCACCATCGAGTCCTTGAAGCGCTACCGGCGCCTCGCCTTTTTTCTGGTGCCTCTGCATGCGGCGTTGGCCTGGTTTTTTGCGCATTTCGCCCCTCCGGAATTCAGGCCCGAGCTGGCGCAGTGGGCCCACGACCTGGCCTACGCCCAAGGGTTGGCCTGTGTGGGCGTGCTCGTCACCGTGCTGGCGGGTCATATGTTTCTGGAGCGCCATACCCGGGCCACGGCCGGTGCGATTGCCCTGCAAATCTTCATTGCCGCGGCGTACCTGAGTTACGGGGCTTACATCACGCTGTTGGACCTGGAATACAACGCAGGTGCCGGCCTGGCGAGTTTTTTGCTGATCTGCGTCACGTTCGGCGTGCTGGCGCTGATGCGACCTGCGATATCGGTGCCGGTTTTTGGTCTGAGCTACGTGGTGTTTGCGGTGTTACTGGAAAACGCATTCATCAATCCCTCGCAGCTCCCGAGTTTGCGCATCGTGGCGTTCATCACCCCGGCGCTGGCGCTCATGGCGTCGATCATGAACTGGAACCAATACGCCAGAGCCGTGGTGCTGCGCCGCCAGCTCAGCAAAAGCAATGCAGCCCTCGTGGCCCAGCAGGCGGAGCTGGCTTTTCTGGCCGATCACGACGCGCTCACCGGCCTCTACAACCGCCGCGAGTTCATGCGCCTGGCGCAAATGGAGCTGCTCCGCGCTACGCGGGTGCCGTGCCATACCGCCGTCATCATGGTGGATCTGGACTTCTTTAAAAGTGTGAACGACCGCTATGGCCACCCCGGGGGCGATGCGGTGCTCAAAGCCACTGCACAGTGCCTGAGCTACTCGCTGCGCATCACCGATACATTGGCACGCATGGGCGGCGAAGAGTTCATCGTGTTGTTGCCGGACACCGGGCGCGAAGGTGCCATGCAAGTCGCCAGCAAATTGCGTGATGCGATACGCGCCATGGACGTGGATTTTGAGGGCCAGCCTATCCAGGTGACTGCCAGCTTTGGGGTCAGCACGCTGGCACCCACAGTGCGCGGTACGGCCGATGCCATTTATGCCGCGGCCGACCGCGCGCTGTATGTGGCCAAACAAACCGGCCGTGACAAAGTGGAATACGCGGCGCCCGAGGCGTCAGAGCTCAAGCACAAAGCTTAGCGGCTGCTGCCGGAGGCCCAGAGGCAGGGTTCAGCCGTGCAGGTTGTCGTTGCGGGCTACGTCCAGCAAGTGGTTGACCTCGTCGGCATGGTCGCGGACGTTGCGCTCATGCCAGCGCTTGATGATCCACATAAAGCCCGCCACCACAATACCGAAGGCACTGATGGCGCCGAAGGCAGAGAGCCCCATGCTGGTGGACAGCGCGTACATCCCGCCCAAGCCCAGAATACAGGCCTGCTCATTGAAGTTCTGCACCGCAATCGAGCGGCCGGCGCCCATCAGGTTGTGACCGCGGTGTTGGAGCAGTGCATTCATCGGCACTACCAAGAAGCCGCCCAGCCCGCCCAGCAAAATCAGGAAAGGTGCTGCCACCCACACGTTGTCGATGAAATTCAGCAAAATGACCAGCAGGCCCATGCCGATACCCAAGGGCATCAGTTTGACGGCATGTTCCAGCCGCATGCGCAGCGACGCGGCCACCGCACCGACCGCGGTGCCGATGGCCACCACGCCCACCAGGGCCGAGGCTTGGGTGACGCTGTAGCCCAGAGCCGCCGCCGCCCACGCCAGCACGATGTAACGCAAATTGCCGCTCACGCCCCAGAACAAGGTGGTGGTGCTCAACGAAATTTGGCCCAGCTTGTCGTTCCAGAGCTTGGTGTTGCAAGTCCAGAAGTCAGGCAACAGGCTCATGAGGTTTTTGGGCATGGGCCGCATGCTCACGCCGGTCTCGGGAATGCGGGTGTTAAACCATGCAGCGGCCAGGTACACAAATATCAGGATGCCGATGGCGGCTTCCGGCGCGGTATCAATGCTGGTGGTGATGAACGGGAAATCAAACGACAGCAGCGCGCTGGAGATCATCGGGCTCACCAACTGGCCACCCAGCAACACACCCAGAATGATGGAGGCAATCGTCAAGCCTTCAATCCAGCCGTTGGCTTTGACGAGTTGGGAAGCCGGCAGCAGCTCGGTCAGGATGCCGTATTTAGCGGGCGAGTACGCGGCAGCCCCCAGCCCCACAATGGCGTACGCCATGAGCGGATGCGTGCCGAACAGCATCAACAGGCAACCCACCACCTTGATGGTGTTGCTGATGAACATGACCTTGCCTTTGGGCATGGCGTCTGCAAATGCGCCCACAAAGGGCGCCAGCACCACGTAAAACAAGGCAAACATGGGAACCAGTGCGGCTTGCTGCCATTCCGGTGCGCCGGAGCTTCGCAGTAACTGAACGGCACCCACAAACAAGGCGTTGTCGGCCAGCGAGCTGAAGAACTGCGCTGACATGATGGTGTAGAAGCCGCGTTTCATGGGTAGGTTCTGGGCGCATTAGCGGGGCTAATGCGCGGAATATTGTTGTGGGTCTCCAAGCGTGCGACGGTTATAGCACGGCGTGGAATGTCAAAATCATTGCGGTCCCTTGTTGTTACCCACTCTATGCCACGTCCTATCCAAGCCACCATTCATGTCCAGGCCCTGCGTCATAACCTGGAGGTGTGCCGCCGCGCGGCGCCGGATGCCCGCATCTGGGCCGTGGTCAAGGCCAACGCGTACGGGCACGGCATTGAACGCGCCTTTGACGGCTTGCGCGGCGCAGACGGCATTGCACTCCTGGATCTGGACGAGGCCCAGCGGGTGCGCAGCTTGGGTTGGCGCGGACCTATCCTGTTGCTCGAAGGCGTGTTTGAGCAGCGCGACCTGGAGCTGTGCTCCCGCCTTGGTCTGTGGCACACGGTGCACTGCCAGGAACAGATCGACATGCTGGCCATCCACAAAACCAACGAGCCGCACCGGGTGTTTTTGAAGGTCAACTCCGGTATGAACCGTCTGGGCTTCCAGCCCGAACAGGTGCGCTCTGCGTGGACCCGCCTGAATGCCTTGCCCCAAGTGGACGAAATTTCGCTCATGACCCACTTCAGCGACGCCGACGGCCCCAAGGGCATTGCCGGTCAGATGGCGGTGTTCAAACAAGCCACCGACGACTTGCCCGGCGAGCGTACGGTCAGCAACAGTGCGGCCACCTTGCGGCATTCGGGCTCCGGCCTGGTGTCGGACTGGGTGCGCGCCGGCATTGCCACCTACGGCAGCGCGCCGGACTACCCCGAGCACGACATCGCCCACTGGGGCTTGCAGCCCACCATGACGCTTGCTGCAAAAATCATAGCTACCCGCGCACTATCGGCGGGCGATACGGTCGGATATGGCTCTAACTTCACCGCTGACAAGCCGATGCGTATCGGCGTGGTGGCTTGCGGCTATGCCGACGGCTACCCCCGCATCTGCCCCACCGGCACCCCGGTGCTGATCAATGGCGTGCGCAGCCGTGTCGTGGGCCGGGTCAGCATGGACATGATCACCGTCGACCTAGACCCGGTGCCCCAGGCTGGCATGGGTTCCGAAGTCACCTTGTGGGGGCGCGCAGCCAACGGTGCGGTGCTGCCGATTGACGAAATTGCGGCCGCTGCCGGCACCGTGGGCTATGAATTGATGTGCGCGCTCGCGCAGCGGGTACCGGTCGTCGTGGCAGACTAGCCTCCATGAAATATGTGCCCATTCCGATTGCCATGCTGGAAGTGGGACGGCCTTTGCCGATCGACATCTGGAGCGATACCGGCCAGCTGCTGTTGAAGAAGGGGCAGCCGGTCGTCTCCGAGCAGCACCGCGACAAGCTCCACGCCTTCAACGCCAGCTCCACGCCGGGCGACGCCATGGCTTGGCAGCGCGCCTACGAGCGCATGGTGCACGAGATGCTGCGCGACGGCGTGGATGTGCAAACCATTGCCCAGGCGCCCATGCCCTCCCGCATCCGCGAGGTGGACTATGTGGCGGGCACCGCACTGAGCGGCGGCTGGCCCGATTTGCAGGATGTGCTGCGCGGCATCTTGTACCAGGGTGGCTTGGCCATCAACCCGCTTTCCCGGCTGGACGGCATGGCCCGCACCGTGCTCAAGTTGCTGGAAGCGGACCCGGACGATGCGCTCTTTCGTCTGTTCCAAATGCTGGGTGACAACAGCCTGGGTTACTGCTCCACCCACGCGCTGCTGACCGGCACCATCAGCCTGCTCACCGCTGACAAGTTGGGCCTGGACCCCAGTGTGCGCCGCAGCCTGCTGGATGCTGCCCTGACCCAAAACATCGGCATGGCCCGCGACCAGGACAGTCTCTCCCGCCAGAACGCTGCACCCACCGAGTGGCAGCGCCAGCTGATTGCCGACCATGCGGGCCGGAGTGCCGACACCCTGCACCACCTCGGGCTGGAAGACGAAGACACCCTGGACCTGGTGCGCTGGCACCACAAGCCGCTGCACCCCGAGGCCCTGCCGCGTAACCGCATGGCACGCCGGGTGCTGGCGACGGCCGATGGGTTTGTGGCCAAAATGGCCGCCCGCAAATCCCGCACGCCCATGCCCGCCATCAGTGCCGCCAAATCCATATTCGCCGCGGCCGAGGGCGAAGCTGCCACCGTGGGCGGCGCCATGGCGACCAGCACCGGCTTTTACCCGCCGGGCACCTATGTGTTGCTGGTCAACGGTGACACCGCGGTTGTCGCCCAGCGGGGCGCGCGCGCCAATGCGCCCTGGGTGATCCCGGTGATGGACAAAAACAGCATGCCGGTCACGGTCTACACCTGCCGGGACACCCATGACCCGGCCTGGGCGCTGGTGACCCCCTTGAACTTTCAGTCGGTGAAGGTCTCGGTCAGCGCGGACCGGGTGCAGCGGGCCCGCGCCCGCATGCCCAAGGCCTAGTTACGCGGCCAGGGCCGCCGGGTGCTGCCGGCCGGCCCACTTCAGGCCGGCGCAGGCCAGCAGGGTGAGCCCCACCAAGCCTGCGCACACCGCCCATTGCTCGGCATTCAGGGCGGCAAATGCGGCCAGCTGCTGTATCCACGGCACATACACCATGGCCAGCAACACACCCAGTGCCACCGCACATACGCCCCACAACACGCCATTGGGCCGCAGCAACCAGGCGCGCGGGTTCAGCTGGGCGCTGCGGTTCATGAAAATCAGGCTCAGGTTGACCAGCAGCAGGGTGGTAAACGCCAGCGTGCGCGCATGCTCGGGGCTGGCATGGGCCAAACCCCAAGCCATTGCGCCCATGACCGCCATCAGGCCGACCACGCCCTGGGCCAGTGCCTGCCAGAGCGTGCCAGGATTCAGCAAAGCCGCCTTCACATCGCGCGGGGGCTGTTGCATGCCGTTTTGCTCGGCGGGCTCGTTTTCAAACACCATGGAGCAGGCCGGGTCTATCACCAGTTCCAGAAAGGCAATGTGCAACGGGAACAAGGCTGTAGGCCAACCCAGCAGCACCGGCAGCAGCGCCATGCCGGCAATCGGCACATGCACCGCCAGCACATAGGCCATGGACTTTCGCACATTGTCAAAAATACGCCGGCCCAGCCGCATTGCGGCAGTGATGGACGCAAAGTTGTCGTCCAGCAGCACCAGCGCTGCGGATTCGCGGGCCACATCGGTACCGCGTTGGCCCATGGCAATGCCCACATGGGCCGCTTTGAGGGCGGGGGCGTCGTTCACACCGTCGCCCGTCATAGCCACGATCTGCCCTTCGGCTTGCAAGGCCTGCACGATGCGCAGCTTTTGCACCGGTGCTACCCGGGCGCACACTCGGGTGTGGCGCATGCGTTCGCGCAGGGCTGCGTCGTCCAGCGAGTCGATGTCGTCGCCACTGAGCACTTCATCGGCCGCCGTGCTACCCGGCCCTGTGGCTGCGGTGAGGATGCCTGCATGGCGGGCGATGGCAGTGGCCGTGCCCGGGTGGTCGCCGGTGATCATCACCACCCGGATGCCGGCCTGCAAACACTCCGCCACCGAGTCCGCAATACCAAGGCGCAGCGGGTCTTCCAGCCCGATAAGGCCCAGCAAAGTGAAGTCAAAGTCGTGCTCCTGCCCTGGCAGGGTGATAGTGCCCGCTGCACCCGGTACCCGGCTGGAGGCCACGCCCAGCACGCGCAGTCCTTGGTTTGCCAATGCAGCGGCTGCCGCTTGGGCACGGGCCAACTCGGCAGGCGGCAGGTGGCACAGGTCGAACACCGCCTCGGGCGCGCCTTTGGCGGCCACGATGTGGGCATCACCGTCATCGGCTGTCCACACATGCGACATGGCGCGCAGCTGCGGGCTCAGGCCGTATTCGCGAACCAGGGTCCAGTCGCGGTGCAGGTGCTCGGTGTCTTGCAGGGTCTGGGCACCCAGCCGGTGGAAGGCCTGTTCCATCGGGTCAAACGGCTCCTCCACGCTGGCCAGAATGGCGTACTCGGCCACGCGGTGAAATGCCTCCGGCAGCGCGTGGGGTTCGCCGTCGGGGAGGGCCAGAGTTTGATCGGCTGCCGTGCCGCCATAGGCAAACAAGGCGGCCACCCGCATGCGGTTTTCGGTCAGGGTACCGGTCTTGTCGACACACAGCACCGAGGTCGCCCCTAGGGTTTCAATGGCGGCCAAGCGGCGGGTCAGCACCTGCTGTTTGGCAAGCCGCCAGGCCCCCAACGCCGGCAGCACGGTGAGGATGACGGTGAACTCTTGTGGAAGCAAGGCCAAGGCCAGTGCGATCCCCGAGAGCAGTGCGGCGGTCCAGTTGCCGTGCATCAGCCCGCTGGCCAGAAACAACAGCAAGCTGGCAGCTAACGCCACCACCGCTAGGCGTTTGACCAGCACGGTCGTTTGTTGTTTCAGCAGCGAGTCTTCCGGGCCCAGCCCGTCCAAGGCGCTGCCGATGCGCCCCATGGCCGACTTCGCGCCGGTATGCTCCACCCGCGCCAGCCCGTGGCCGCGCACCAGCAGGGTGCCGCCGAAGAGCGCGGCGTCGCCCCCTGTGGCGGCCTTTTCGACGGGCACCGATTCGCCGCTGAGCATGGATTCGTCCGCCATCACATCGCTGCCGCTCAAGAGCGTGGCATCCGCGGCCACCCGGTCGCCCTCGGCCAGCACCAGCACATCACCCGGCACCACGGTGCTGCCCGGCACGGCTTGGGCCTTGCCGTCGCGCAGCACCAGGGCCTGCGGGCTGGCGAGTTGGCGCAGGGCCTGCATGGCGTGTTCGGTTTTGCCCTCCTGGTAGAGCGTGAGCGCCACCACCATCACCACCAGCCCGAGCAGAATGCCGCCCTCTTGCCAGTCGCCCAGCAGGCCGTAGAGCACGGCAGCCCCCAGCAGTAGCAGGAACATGGGCTCGGTCAGCGTCTCGCGGGCGATGGCGGTCCAGCGCCGTGCGCCGGCGCCGGGCAGTGCGTTGGGGCCATGGGTGGCCAGCAACTTGGCGGCTTGCGCGCTGCTTAGGTCTTGGGGGGCAGTGCTGTCGGCAACAGATGCCGTTGTTTCAGGTGAAATTGGCATGTAGCCCTTGTGGAAGGTGCGCGAGCAGCTCCTGATTTAGTAGCAAACTCCCGGGGCACTTTTCACCATGCTAGGGGCGCGTGGCGCTGCTGTCTGTGATCTGGCGCATGGTCTGCGCTGTTTGATATCTGTGGTTTTGTACAGTATTATTCCCGCCATGGCCAAAGACAAAACTATCTACACCTGCAACGAGTGCGGCGGCACCAGCCCCAAATGGCTGGGCAAGTGCCCGCACTGCAACGCCTGGAACACGCTGATCGAATCCGTGGCCAGCAGCGACGGGCCGGCCAAAAACCGCTTCGCCTCGCTGGCCAAGACGGCCGAGGTCACGGTGCTCTCCGACATCGAGGCGCAGGACGTAGACCGCACCCCCACCGGCCACGAGGAGCTGGACCGTGTGTTGGGCGGCGGCATGGTCGAAGGCGGCGTCGTGCTGATCGGCGGGGACCCCGGCATTGGCAAGTCCACGCTCTTGCTGCAAGCGCTCGATTCGCTGCAGCGCTCGGGCAAGTCCACGCTCTACGTGACCGGTGAAGAGAGTGGAGCGCAGGTCGCCTTGCGCTCGCGCCGCCTGGGGCTGGACCACTCGCAGGTCAAGGTGCTGGCCGAGATTCAGCTCGAAAAAATCCTCGCCACCCTCGAGGCCAACCGCCCGGACGTGGCGGTGATCGATTCCATCCAGACCGTGTACTCCGAGCAGCTCACCAGCGCGCCGGGCTCGGTCGCCCAGGTCCGCGAATGCGCAGCCCACCTGACCCGCGCGGCCAAGGCCAGCGGCACCGCCATCGTGCTGGTAGGCCATGTGACCAAAGAGGGCGCGCTGGCCGGACCGCGCGTGCTGGAGCACATGGTGGACACGGTGCTGTACTTTGAGGGCGACACGCACAGCCAGTTCCGGCTGGTGCGCGCCATCAAAAACCGCTTCGGTGCGGTGAACGAGATTGGCGTCTTCGCCATGACCGAAAAAGGCCTCAAGGGCGTGAGCAACCCCAGCGCCATCTTCTTGAGCCAGCACGCCGAGCCGGTGCCCGGCAGTTGTGTGATGGTGACGCTGGAAGGCACCCGCCCGCTCTTGGTGGAAATTCAAGCGCTGGTGGACATGGGTGGCCCGTCGCCCCGCCGTTTGAGTGTGGGCTTGGACAAAGACCGCTTGGCCATGCTGCTGGCGGTGTTGCACCGCCACGCTGGCGTGGCGTGTATGGACCAGGATGTATTTATCAACGCGGTGGGCGGCGTGCGCATCGGCGAGCCGGCCGCCGATTTGGCGGTGATGCTGTCCATCACCTCCAGCCTGCGCGGTAAGCCCTTGCCCAAAGGCTTTATCGCCTTTGGCGAAGTGGGGCTGGCCGGCGAGGTGCGCCCTGCACCCCGTGGCCAGGAGCGCCTGAAAGAAGCGGCCAAGCTGGGCTTCACCATCGCGGTGGTGCCCAAGGCGAATGCGCCCAAAAAGCCCATCGAGGGCATGACCATCCACGCAGTAGAGCGGGTGGAAGAAGCCATGAACGTGGTGCGCGGCTTGACCTGAGGCAATACGCTCCGGCCTGTAAATGCCTACACTGCAGGCATGCGCTGGCTGACCAAACTGCCCCATTCGATCCGCTCTGCCTCCGGGCTGGAGTGGGCCTTGTGGCGCAAGCTCCCCCTGATTGCGTTGGTGGGCACCGTGCTGCCTTTGCTGGGGCTGGCGCTCTACCAGGCGTTCGCAGAGGCTGCTAGCCCTGCAGAGGCGAGGGCTCTGCAGTTGGCGGAGTACATTGTGTTCGGGGTCATCGTTTTCCACTGGACGCTGGTGATCACCGCGGCCATCGGCTGTGTGGTGGTCATGGTGATGAAAGGCCCCGGCTATGTGGCCGACGGGCTGGAAGTCAGCCATAGCGATCAGCCGCGCGCCGACCTGTAGCGCACTGCGGCGCACCCCTTAAGACCGGCTTAATCTTCGCGGGCCACCATGCAGGGCATGGAGGTCACTAAGTCATGTATCCGCACCGCAGCCCGCGCACTCATGCTGGCTGCCGAACTGGCCGGCACTGCCTGGGCCGGCACCTCGCAAGAGCAGCTGGGCGCCCTGAGCGCCCAAGCCGGCCGCAGCCCCAGCGCGGCGCAAGGCCAGCAGTTTTTCAATGCCCAACATGGCCGCGAGTGGAGCTGCGCCTCTTGCCACAACGCCCAGCCCACGGGTGCAGGCAAGCACGCGAATACGGGCAAATCCATCTCCGCGCTCGCGCCCGCATTTAACCCCGAGCGCTTCACCGATCCCGCCAAAAGCGAGAAATGGTTCCGCCGCAACTGCAATGACGTGCTCGCCCGCGAATGCACCCCCGCTGAGAAAGCCGATGTGCAGGCCTGGCTGGTGAGCCTCAAGCGCTGAGTTGTGCCCCTTCGCAAAGGAATAACTATGAAAAACAAGTCCCTATCGCCCGTCCTATATGCGCAAGCAGCTATGAAATGGATAGCAATTTTGCTGCTGGCCGGCGCTGGCCTGGCGCGCGCCGACAGCCCGCAACGCGTCACGCCGCTGCCCAAATACCAGCAAGAGTGCGCTGCCTGCCACTTGGCGTATCCGCCCGGCATGTTGCCCGCCGCGTCGTGGAAGCGACTCATGGGCTCGCTGGATAAACACTACGGCACCGATGCCTCGCTCGACGAAGCCAGTGTGCGCGAGATCAGTGGTTGGCTGCAAACCCATGCGGGTACCTACAAGCGGGTGTCTGAAGAGCCACCGCAAGACCGTATCACCCGCTCGCAGTGGTTTGTGCGCAAGCACAGTGAGGTGGATCCGCAAATCTGGAAGCAGGCGGCCGTCAAAAGCGCCGCCAATTGCGCGGCGTGCCACACCGCGGCCAACAAAGGCAGCTTCCGCGAATCTGAAATCCAATTTCCCAAAGGGCTGGACGCGCGCTTTCGCCGCAACTGGTCTGATTGATTGAAAGGCAGCCCCATGGTCACGACCTCCATTCCCGGCTCTACCGGGGCCGGCAAGCCCGGCACCCCCGCCTTGCCGGTGCGCAGCCGGCGTATGGTGGATGCGCCTACCCGCATGTTCCATGCCTTGTTTGCGCTGTGTTTTCTGGGCGCCTATGTCACCTCCGAGGGGGAGTCCATGCGCTTGCTGCATGTCACGCTGGGTTACAGCATGGCGGGGTTGTTGGTGTTTCGGGTGATCTATGGTTTGGTCGGTCCGCGCCATGCCCGGCTGTCCCTCTTGTGGCGCAAGCTGCAGACGGCGCCGCAGTGGCTGGGCTCAGTCCGGCAGTCCCTGTCCGGCAGGGCCGGCGTGGCGGTGAACTGGCGTCAGGGGCAGAACTTGGCACTGGCTTTCGCCGTGGTGGCCCTGTTGCTGATGGTGGTGCCCCTGGCACTCAGCGGCTATGGCAGTTACAACGAGTGGGGCGACTGGCTGGAGGATGTGCATGGGGTGATCGGCGATGCCTTTTTGGCGCTGGTGCTGGCCCACATTGCGCTGATCGCGGTCATGAGCGTGTTGCGCCACAAAAACATGGCGATGCCCATGGTGCACGGCCGCACCGAGGGCCCCGGCCCGGACTTGGTCACGCGCAACCACGCGTGGTTGGCCGTCTTGGTCCTGGTGGCGGTGCTGGGCTATTGGAGCTGGGAGTGGCAGCAGTCCCCCAAGGGCTTGGTCTCTGCGCAGGCGGTGAGCGACTTGCTGAGCGGGCGGGAATCCGGTGATTCTGATTGAGTGGCACGCGAAAGATGCGCGCACAGCGCGGGTGCAAAATGACACGGCGCCCCCACTTCGCGCCCCCGATTTTTTGATGGAATAACCCATGCGTATCCTGTTGGCGGAAGACGACTCCATGCTGGGCGACGGCCTGCGGGCCGGCCTGCGGCAGGCCGGCTTTCAGGTGGACTGGGTGCGCGATGGCGTGGCCGCCGAACGCGAGCTGCGCGCGGTGGACTACGCCGCCGCCGTGCTCGACCTCGGCCTGCCCGGCAAAGACGGCATGGAGGTGCTGCAGGCCCTGCGCGCCGCCCGCAACACCACCCCCGTGCTGGTGCTCACGGCCCGTGACGCGGTGCCCGACCGCATCCGTGGGCTGGACGCCGGGGCTGACGACTATGTGCTCAAACCGGTAGATCTGCACGAGCTGGCCGCGCGGCTGCGCTCGCTGGTGCGCCGCTCGCACGGGGTGGCGCAAGACATCTTGCAGGCCGGCGCGCTGCGGCTGGACCCCTCTGCCCGGCAAGTCACCTGGCAGGAGGCGGTAGTGCCTTTGTCGACCCGCGAGTTTGATTTGCTGCACGCCTTGATGCGCAGCGCCGGCCGGGTGCTGTCGCGCGAACAGCTGGAGCAGCAGATGTACAGCTGGGGGCTGGAGGTGGAGAGCAACACCATTGAGGTGCATATCCACCACCTGCGCCGCAAATTGCAGGCCGACGTGATCCAGACCGTGCGGGGCGTGGGCTACATCCTTAACCCAAAGGCGGGCTTGTGAGACTGCCTGCACTCCACTCGATGCAGCTGCGCCTGCTGGCCTATTTGTCGGCCGGTGTGGCACTGGTGTGGCTGGCAGCCGCCGCCTGGACCTGGGTGGATGCCCGCCACGAGCTCGACGAGCTGCTGGACAGCCATCTCGCCCAGGCTGCCGCCTTGCTGGTAGTGCAGCAAAGCCATGTGGACGATGACGAGAACGAAGAAGAAGAAGCCCCGGTGCTGCACAAATACGCGCCGCGGGTGGCATTTCAGGTGTTTCACGAAGGGGTGCTGGTCGCCCGCTCCGGCAACGCGGGTCTGACGCCCATGAGCCGCGAGACCCGTGGTTTTGACACGGTGACCCTGGACAACGGCGACCGCTGGCGGGTGTTTGCCACCCGGGGCAGCAGGCGCGATATCCAGGTGTATGTGGGGGAGCAGCTCGATTCGCGCGACGGCATTTTGCGGGCGGTGTTACGCGGCATGTTGCTGCCCTCGATGTTGGCCTTGCCCCTCTTGGCCGCCCTGATGTGGTGGGCAGTGCGCAAGGCGATGGCCCCGCTGGATGCCCTGGGCCACAGCCTGCGCAGCCGCGCACCAGACAGCACCGCGCCGCTGCCCCGCGACAGCCTGCCCACAGAAATGCGCCCCATGGTCGACGAGCTCAATGCCCTGTTGCGGCGCATCGAGGGCATGGTGGCCTCCGAGCGGCGCTTTACTGCCGATGCGGCTCACGAGTTGCGCACCCCGATTGCCGCGATCCGCACCCAGGCTCAGGTCGCCATGGGCGCGGTGGACGATGCGGATGAGCGTCGCCATGCCTTGCAGAACACGCTGGCCGGCTGTGACCGTGCGGCGCGTTTGGTGGATCAGCTGCTCACGCTGGCCCGCTTGGATGCACCCGCCAGTGCAGCCGCCTCGGGGCGCACCGACCTGAGTGCGCTGGCGCGCAGTGTCGCCGCAGACATGGCGCCACAGGCCTTGGCGCGGGGCCAGGACCTCGAGCTGCAAGCGCCGCAGCAGTGCCCGGTCACTATCGACGAGGTGCTGCCGCGGGTCCTGCTGCGTAATCTGCTGGACAACGCCTCGCGCTATGCGGGCGACGGCGCGCGCATAGCAGTGTCGGTGGCTGTGGTGCGGGGTTGGGTACAGCTCACGGTGCAGGACAGTGGGCCGGGCTTGTCACCGGCCGAGATGGCCCGGCTGGGCGAGCGCTTTTTCCGGGTGCTGGGGACGGCGCAGACCGGGAGTGGCTTGGGCTGGTCTATCGTCCGGCGCATTGCGCAGGCCACGGGGGCGCAGGTGGAGGTCACACACTCTGCAAGCTTGGGCGGCTTGCAGGTGCAGGTGTCCTGGCGGATGGCCGAGCCCGCTTAGTGGCAGTGCGGCGCGTAGGGCGTTTGATTGCAGCGGCACCGGAGCCTGCGAAAATCGCCTGATGATGTTTCAAAAAATCCAACGAATCGTGATTCCGCTGGCCGCTTTGGCGGCCTTGATCCTTGGCTACCGGCACTATGGCTGGCCTGGCGTAGCTTTGGTGGGCGGTGGCCTGATCATGTGGCAGTTGCTGCACTTCACCCGCATGTTGCAAGTGCTCAAGCGGGCGGCCAACCGGCCTATCGGCCATGTGGACAGCGCCGTCATGCTGCACGCCAAGCTGCGAGCCGGCTTGCCCTTGCTGCATGTGGTGGCCATGACCCGCTCGCTGGGGCAGCTCGAATCCCCCAAAGACACCCAACCTGAGCGCTATCGCTGGACTGATACCTCGGGCAGCACGGTGCTGTGTGTGTTCCATGGCGGCAAGCTCCAAAGCTGGGACTTGCAGCGTCCCTCGCAAGACGAAGCGTTGCCAGAGCCCGCGCACGCCGCTGCGGTGGAATCGGCCTCGTAAAATCCCCCTTTTTGCAAATTCCTGCAAATCCCTCTCTTCAAGGACACCCGATGAGCGTACTCCCACCTTCTATGTCTGATCGCGACGGCAAAATCTGGATGGATGGCCAGATGGTCGAATGGCGCGATGCCAAGATCCACGTGCTGAGCCATACGCTGCACTACGGGTGCGGTGCCTTTGAAGGCGTGCGGGCCTACAACACGGTGAATGGCCCCGCCATCTTCCGCCTGCAGGAGCACACCGAGCGCCTGTTCAACAGCGCCAAGATCCTGCGGATGACGATCCCCTTCACCCAGGAGCAGGTCAACGAAGCCCAGTGCGCCGTGATCCGCGAAAACAAACTCGAATCCGGCTACCTGCGCCCCCTGACCTGGATCGGCGACAAAAAGCTGGGTGTGTCCCCCAAGGGCAACACCATCCACTTGATGGTGGCGGCATGGCCATGGGGTGCGTACTTGGGCGAAGAGGGCATGAAGCGCGGCATCCGCGTCAAAACCAGCAGCTACACCCGCCACCACGTCAACATCACCATGACGCAAGCCAAGGCGGTGAGCAACTACACCAACTCCATTCTGGCCAACATGGAAGCCACCGATGACGGTTACGACGAAGCCTTGTTGCTCGACAGCTCCGGTTTCGTGTCTGAAGGCGCGGGCGAAAACATTTTCGTCATTAAGAACGGCGTGATCTACACCCCCGACTTGTCTGCCGGCGCCCTGAACGGCATCAGCCCGCAACACCGTGTTCCACATCGCCAAAGATCTGGGCCTGGAAATTGTGCAAAAGCGCATCACCCGCGACGAGGTGTACATCGCTGACGAAGCCTTCTTCACCGGCACCGCCGCAGAAGTGACCCCGATCCGCGAACTCGACCGCATTGCCATGGGCAAGGGCGACTACGTGGGCAGCCGTGGTCCGATCACTGAAAAAATCCAATCCGCGTTCTTTGACATCGTCAACGGCCGCAACCCCCAATACGCCCACTGGCTCACGAAAGTCTGAATATGTCCCAAGCAGTAGTTGAACTCCTGGCCAGCGATTTGAACCACCAAGGTGGCGTGTTTTGCCCCAGCCCGGTGGCAGGCATGCAAACCTGGAACACCCACCCCAAGGTGTACCTGGATGTGGGTCGCTCCGGCGAAGCCAAGTGCGCGTATTGCGGCACCGTGTACAAGCTGAAAGACGGCGAGCACTTCGCAGCAGGTCACTGAGCGTGCAGATGGCCCCAAGCCAGGCGGCCACCGGCCGCTTCGGTGGGGAGTCATTGATCATCGCTCCCCAATGGATCGGGGATGCGGTGATGACCGAGCCGCTCTTGCGCCGGTTGGCGGCGCGGGGTGAGCGCATTACTGTGGCTGCGGTGCCGTGGGTGGCACCGGTCTACCGCGCCATGCCCCAGGTGGCAGAGGTGCTGGTCTTGCCCTTCGCGCGTGGCGGCGTCCAGTGGGCTGCGCGCCGTGCCTATGCGGCCGGTTTGCGGGGCCGATTCAACCGGGCCTATGTGTGCCCCAACTCCCTCAAAAGTGCGCTGATCCCTTTCTGGGCCGGCATCCCTGTGCGCGTGGGCTACTCGGGTGAGCTGCGCTTCGGGCTGCTGAACCGCCGCCTGCCCAATCCCCCCCAAAACAGCCGCCCGCCCATGGTTGCGTTTTATTCCGCCTTGAGTGGCGAAACCGGCGTGGACCACGACCGGCCGGCGCTGCAGGTTGCACCCGGCGCGATAGCGGCGGTGCTCGCGCCGCGCGGCTTGCAATCGCAAGGTTTTTATGTGGTGGCACCGGGCGCAGAGTACGGCCCGGCCAAGCGCTGGCCGGCAGCCCATTTCGCTGCCATGGCCGCGGGGCTGGAGCAGCCGGTGTTGTTGCTGGGCTCGGCCAAGGATGATGCGGTGTGCACCGAGATTGCAGAGGCGGTGAATGCCCTGCGCCCGGGCCATTGTGTGAATCTGGCCGGGCGCACCAGCCTGGACGAAGCGGTGGCGCTGATTGCCGGCGCGCACGCCATGGTGAGCAACGACTCGGGCCTGATGCATGTCGCGGCCGCATTCGGGGTGCCGCAGGTGGCGATCTTCGGATCGTCCAGTCCGCTGCACACGCCGCCGCTGAATCCGGCGGCCACGGTCCTGTGGCTGAAGAATGACCCCGCCTACCAACCGCCGCTAGATTGCGCGCCGTGCTTCAAGCGGGAGTGTCCGCTGGGGCACACACGCTGCCTGAACGACATCACTCCGGATAAAGTGCTATCGATTTTGTAGCTTCCTGCGCAGATTCTGCCAGCGATAGCGCCTGATTTGGCGCAAAAAAAAAGCCACCCGAGGGTGGCTTTATAAAGTCCCCGGAGGGACGTCGTTGGAACCTGTTGAAGGAGGCCTATTGATTGGCCTTCTCTTCTATCCTTGTGAACTGTGACAGCAGCTGGGATGAATTTTCTCGCGCATGTGCACTGAGCGGTATCCCCCATTCGGGTGAATTTGCACTCTTTTTTCACATTTTTTGTGCAGTGCAGCGTTTTCTCATGCGGGCTGCCGGGATCGCAGTCGCTACCAGCTTTGCAGCACCCAGTCCGCACGATGTCGGGTGGCTGCAATGCGGACAGCGTTGGGCTCGTCCGTGCTGTCTATCCATGCCCGGGCCTCTGGTTCGCTGCGTCCGAACCGCATGTGTCGGGCCAACAAGCGGGCGTGGCGTAAGGCCGGGTCCAAGTCTAGGTACCACGCCTCGTCGAGCAAACCCCGCACCCGGGACCAGGCGCCATCCTCGAGCAGCAGGTAGTTCCCTTCCGTGATGATCAGCGGCTTGTCCGCATGGAGGGGGATCGCGCCGGCGATGGGTTCTTCGAGCTGGCGGTCAAAGTCGGGGGCGTAAATGGTTTCGCCCTCGGGCTGGCGGCGCACACGTTCGAGCAGGTGCACATAGCCTGCGCTGTCAAAGGTGTGCGGCGCACCCTTGCAGTGGCCTTGTTGCAAGCGGGCAAGCTCCCGGTTGGCGAGGTGGAATCCGTCCATTGGCAGGTATTGGGTCTGCGCACTGAACCGGGCATGGAGGGCCTGTGCCAGGGTGGATTTGCCGGCCCCCGGGCCTGCTGCAATCCCCAGAATGGTCCGGCGCCCGCTGGACAAAAGCGCTTCGATGCGGGTGATTGCCTCTGGCGGCAGGGCGCTCTGAGGGGATGCACTATTTGGCGTCAAATAAGGGTTTTCCATAATTAAAGTAACTTGATTTACTAACATCGATGAGTCTATAGTCTCACCACGCCAAAACCTGTGCGTAGTTCCCCGGGGTCCTTCTCGGGGGTCCTAACCATAAGTGTCATATTGACCGAGGAGACCTGAATGAAGAAATCTGCCCCCCTGATCTTGTCCGCATTGGCTTTGGCCGCTTCCGGCGCTTTTGCTGCCAACGAACCGGTGATCGGCCTGATCACCAAAACCGAAACCAACCCCTTCTTCGTCAAGATGAAAGAAGGCGCGACCGCTGAAGCGAAAAAGATGGGCGCCAAGTTGTTGACCGCGTCCGGCAAAAAAGACGGTGACACCGCATCCCAAATCGCCGCTATCGAAAACATGACCGCTCGCGGTGCGAAAACCATTCTGATCACCTCCTCCGGCGATGCGATCCTGCCTGCGGTGAAAAAGGCCCAGGAAAAAGGCGTGCAAGTCATCGCCCTGGACAGCCCGTTTGATGGCGCTGACGCATTGTTCGCGACCGATAACTACAAAGCCGGCGAGTTGATTGGCCAATACGCCAAGGCCGCCCTCGGTGGCAAGCCTGCCAAGATCGCCATGTTGGACCTTTTCCCCGGCCACCCTGTGGGCGCACAGCGCCACAACGGTTTCATGAAGGGTTTCGGCTTGCAAGCCAACGACGCCAAGTCCAACGAACTCTCCAAAACCGCAGAAACCGTCTGCGCTGCTGACACCGATGGCAACCAAGCCAAGGGCCAGACCGCCATGGAAACCTGCTTGCAAAAGGACCCGGCCATCAACGTGGTGTACACCATCAATGAGCCAGCTGCTGCAGGTGCCTACAACGCACTGAAAAAAGCCGGCAAGGAAAAAGGCGTGCTGATCGTCTCGGTAGACGGCGGCTGTGCCGGCGTGGCTGATGTGGGCAAGGGCGTGATCGCAGCGACCTCTCAGCAATACCCCCTGAAGATGGCCGCCATGGGTGTGGCTGCCGGCGTGGAATACGCCAAGGGCGGCAAAAAAGCATCCGGCTATGTGGACACGGGCGTGACCCTGATCGCCGGCAAGCCCGTGGCAGGCGTTGACAGCAAAGACGTCAAAACCGGCACCGAACTGTGCTGGGGCAAGAAGTAAGTTGAACCGGGGCTGACACTGCGTTCAGCTCCATCCGGGGCCGGTGATTTGCACGCGCAAATGCCGGGCCCCGTGTTTCCCTGAGTCGGCGCCACGCGCCTCCTGTTTTCAAGCGAATCCGGCGTCACTCCGGACCACACCATGGCTACAACCAATACCAAACAAATTCCATGGGCCATGCTCGGCCCGTGGCTCGCCTTGTTGGCTGCGTGCACCTTTTTCGCCACCCAGTCCGACCGCTTTCTGACGGGTGAGAACCTGTCCCTCGTATTGCAGCAGGTCATGGTGGTGGGTTTGCTCGCGATCGGGCAGACACTCATTATTTTGACCGCCGGTATCGATCTGTCCTGCGGCATGGTCATGGCGCTGGGCGGGATTGTGATGACCAAGTTCACCATGGACCTCGGCATTCCCCCCTTCTGGGCGGTGCTGTGCGGGATTCTGGTTACCGCATCGTTCGGCTTGCTCAACGGCTTGCTGGTGACCCGTGTGAAGTTGCCCTCGTTCATCGTGACCTTGGGCACCATGAATATCGCCTTCGCCATCACCCAAATTTATTCTGAGGCGCAAACCGTGGGTAACCTGCCGGAATCCATGACCGCGCTGGGTAACACCTTCAGCCTTGGCGGCACCTCGGTGGCCTGGGGCACAGTGGTCATGCTGGGTATGTATTTGCTGGCCTGGCACCTGCTGCGGGATACCGCCGCCGGCCGCCACGTCTATGCCGTGGGTAACAACCCCGAAGCCGTCCGCTTGACCGGTATTTCTGTGGACCGGGTATTGCTCGGTGTGTATGTGTTGGCCGGCGTTTTGTATGGCGTGGCCGCGCTCTTGTCGGTGGCGCGCACCGGTGTGGGTGACCCGCAAGCGGGCCAGACCGAGAATCTGGACGCGATTACCGCGGTGGTTCTGGGTGGCACCTCGCTGTTCGGCGGCCGGGGTGTGATCTTGGGCTCGCTGGTGGGTGCTGTCATCGTGGGTGTGTTCCGCAACGGACTGACGCTGATGGATGTGGCGTCGGTGTACCAAACCCTGATTACCGGCATTCTGGTCATTCTGGCGGTGGCAGCCGACCAACTTTCACGCAAGGGAGCACGCTAATGAGCAGCCCGCAAATCGTTTTGAAGGCCAGTGGACTGGTCAAGCGCTACGGCGGCGTTACCGCCCTCGATGGTGTGGATTTTGAACTGCGCGCCGGAGAAATTCTGGCGGTGATCGGCGACAACGGTGCCGGCAAATCCAGCCTGATCAAGGCCTTGTCGGGTGCCGTGGTGCCGGATGAAGGCCGCATGGAGCTCGATGGCAAACCAGTGCTCTTCCGCTCGCCAATTGATGCACGCCGCCACGGCATTGAGACCGTGTACCAAGACCTCGCAGTGGCCCCTGCGATGTCGATTGCTGAAAACCTGTTTCTGGGCCGCGAACTCCGCCGCCCCGGCGTGTTGGGCAGTGTGTTCCGGTCACTCGACAAAAAGCGCATGCTCGAAGAGGCGGTTTCGCGGATGAATGACCTCAAGGTTGGCATCCGCTCGATGACCCAGGCGGTGGAAACCCTGTCCGGCGGCCAACGCCAGTGCGTGGCGGTGGCCCGGGCGGCTGCATTTGCCCAGCATGTGGTCATCATGGACGAGCCGACCGCAGCCTTGGGTGTCAAAGAGGGCAACATGGTGCTCGAATTGATCCGCCGGGTCCGCGACAAGGGGCTGCCGGTGATTCTGATCAGCCACAACATGCCCCATGTGTTTGAAATCGCGGACCGGATCCATATCCAGCGCCTCGGCAAACGGGCCTGCGTGGTGAATCCGAAGGCGATCAGCATGAGCGACACCGTCGCAGTCATGACCGGCGCCAAAGCGGTTGAAGACATTCCGGCCTCTGCGCTAGCGTGAGGCCGGGGGACGTGCTGCAAGGTTACAGGGCGGGGAAATCCCCTAAAACTAATCTGGTTCGCACGGGCTTCATCGGTGAAAATCTGAAGACCATGAATTTTGAAGCCACCCTGCCCAATGCCTTGCCCGAAGCCCCGGCTTCGACGGCAGCCCATGCTCCTTCGGTATTGCGGCCACGGGGCTCCAACCACGTGGGCATGCGCCAATTCAATGAGCGGGTGGTACTGCAGGCCATCCGGCTGAACGGCAGCCTGCCCAAGGCCGATTTGGCCCGCTTGACCGGCCTCACAGCCCAAACCATCGGACTGATCACCACCCGCTTGGAGGACGATGGCTTGCTGCTGCGCCAGGACCGTGTGCGAGGCCGTATCGGACAGCCCTCGGTGCCGATGGCTTTGAACCCCGACGGCGCCTTCTCGATGGGCATCAAGATCGGCCGTCGCAGTGCAGACTGGTTGCTGGTCGACTTCACCGGCGTGGTCAGGGCGCGTGAAACCTTGTCCTACAGCTTCCCCGATGCAGATACGTTGCTCCCGCAAGTGCAAAGCCGCATGCGCAGCCTTCAGGATGGCTTGGGCGCCTTGGCCCCGCGCATCGTGGGTGTCGGGGTAGCGGCCCCCTTTAACCTGGGTGGCTGGCACAAGATGCTGGGCCTGTCGGCCTCGGTGTCTGACCAATGGAACCATATTGACCTCGCGGCGCAAGTCCAAGCGATGACCGATGTTCCGGTGAGCTTCGCAAAAGACACCCAAGCGGCGTGTGTGGCAGAGCTGGTGGCCGGGCGCGGGCGCGATTTGAAGAGCTTTTTGTACCTGTTTGTTGACACGTTTGTCGGCGGTGGATTGGTGCTTAACTCGCACCTGCACGGCGGCATTCATGGCAATGCGGGCGCTGTTGCTTCGCTGCCCTTGCAGGTGGCCAGCGGTGGTGCGGTGCCGGAGCAGCTATTGGCCCACGCTTCTTTGTGGGAGCTGGAGCAGCATTTCAAGGCCAGCGGCCTCGACCCCGCCGCCGCCTACGACGACCGTGCGCTGGAGGGTGCTTATGCACCCCTTACCGAAGCCTGGATTGCCAGTGCCGCCCAAGGCCTGGCGCAGTGTGTGGTGAGTGGCACGGCATTTCTGGATCTGGACGCGGTGGTGATCGACGGATCGTTCACCCGCGCCATGCTCAAGCGCCTGATTGATCAGACGACCTCTGCCCTGCGCAATTACGACTGGGAAGGCCTGTGGCCAGCCAAAGTGATTGCCGGCAGCATCGGGTCGGATGCGCGGGCGTTGGGGGGGGCCTTGCTGCCCCTGCATGAAAACTTTGCCCCCGATCGCGACCTTTTTCTCAAGGTCACCGCCTGAGGCCTTAAGCGCTTTTGAGCGGCAAGCGGATCTCGAAGCAGGCACCGCCTTCCGGCCGGTTGGTGCAGCGCACGGTGCCGCCGTGTCGCTCGGCGATGGATTTCACCAAAGCCAGGCCGAGTCCGACGCCGCCCTCGCGCTCAGATGCGCCCGGCAGCCGGTAAAAGGGCTCAAAGATTCGCTGTTGTTGCTCCGGGGGCACGCCAGGGCCGCTGTCGCACACCTGAATCAGGGCCCACTCGGCCTCTTCGCGCACCACCAGACGCACGTCGCCCGCACCGTAACGGCGCGCGTTTTCCAGCAGGTTGCGTACTGCGCGCCGCAGCAGTTTGGCGACACCGGGAACCTCCAAAGCCTGTAGCTCAACTTCCAGCAGCGCCTGGTTGCGCGCGCACTCTTCGGCGGCCAGCCCGACAAGATCTACTGACTCCACCGTGCCGAGGTCGGCTTCTTTGGCATCCAGCCGGCTGGCCAGCAGGATCTCTTCAATCAGTTGATCGAGCTCGGCAATGTTGCGGGCAACCTCTTGCTTGAACGCCGCGCTGGGCGTGCTACCCATCAACTCCAGCCCCATGCGGATGCGAGCCAGCGGGGAGCGTAGCTCGTGCGACGCATTGGCTAAAAGTGATTTTTGAGAGGCCAGCAGGGTGTCGCGCGCCTGCACCAGGGTTTCGATTTGTTCGGCGGCGTGGTTGAAGCGCGCGGCCAGAAAGCCCACCTCATCATCGCCCTGCATGCGCACCCGGGCACCCAGATCCCCGTTGCCCCAGCGCTCAACCCCGTTTTGCAGTGTTTCCAGCCTGCGGGTCAAACGGCGGATGATGGGGTAAGTGCCCAGCGCCACCGCGACCGCGACCAGCGCAAGTGTCCAGGCAAAGCCGAAGGGGGCCTTGAAATTGTTGTTTGGCGGGCGAGGTAGGTGGAGGTGAATGGTTTGGCCATCGGCCATACGCACCAGAAACTCCGGGCCCCGGCCGAAACGGCCCGGGCGCTCGCTATCGCGGTCATCGCTGGCGTCGTCTTTGGTGTCGGGTGGGGGCGGATGGTCTCCCAGGCTGAGGCCGGGCATAGGGGGTGGGCGGCTCAGCCGGGCCCGGCCGTTGCCGATGACCTCGCCAAATTCATTGCGCACTACGACTTCCCGCAGGGGCGGCTCGCTGGTCATGCGCCACACCCATCCGACCAGCAAGGTCAGTACCACGACCGTGAGCACCACGGCCAGCCAGATGCGGACATACAGCTTGTGCAGCATTACCGGTTAGTCCTGCTGCCGTGCAAAAACATAACCTACGCCACGGACCGTCAGGATGCGTTTGGGCTCCTTGGCGTCTGCTTCGATGGCTGCGCGGATGCGGCCCATGTGCACATCGATGGAGCGGTCAAAGGCCTCTAACTCGCGGCCACGCACCGCTTCCATGATCTGGTCGCGGGTCAGCACCCTGCCGGCCCGCTCTGCCAGCGCGACCAGCAGGTCGAATTGGTACGAGGTGAGCTCGCAGGCGGTGCCGGCCACCGTGACGGTGCGGGCATCGCGGTCGATTTCGAGGGTGCCGAAGCGCAAGGCTTTGGCGTTCGTGGCGGGTGTCTCCCCCTTGCGTCGCAGGATGGCGCGAATCCGTGCCAGCAGTTCGCGGGGTTCAAAAGGCTTGGGCAGGTAGTCGTCGGCGCCGATTTCCAGCCCGATGATGCGGTCCATTGCATCCCCTTTGGCGGTCAGCATCAGCACTGGGACTTGTCCCATCGCGCCGGGCAGGGCGCGGATGCGGCGGCAAATCTCGAGGCCATCCATGTCCGGGAGCATCAGGTCTAGGATCACCAAGTCCGGTGGCGGGGCTCCGCTGTCGGCGGCGAGCCGGGCGAGGCCGCTATGCCCATCGCCCGCGTGGGCTACGGAGAAGCCGGATTGTTCGAGGTACTCGGCCACCATGGAGGCAAGCCGGGCATCGTCTTCGATCATGAGCAGGTTTTGGCGCATGCCCGCAGTCTAGCGGTGACCATCCCTGCCCAGATGCGGCTGGCTTGAAGATTCCGTAAAGTTGGGTAAATTTTGCTATTAAATATATAGCAATAGGCGCTTGATTAATGAGCGCTAGGGGTCGATTTGATGCGTGATGCCAAAACGATCAGCACCAGCACAGGCAGCCCGATGCAGGCAGTACCCACAAAAAACGGGGTGTACCCGACCGCATTGACCACATCGCCCGAGAAGCCGGCCAGAAACTTGGGCAGCAACACCATCATGGAGCTGAAGAGCGCATATTGGGTGGCCGAGTATTGGATGTTGGTGAGTGAGGACAGGTAGGCCACAAACGCCGCGGTCGCAATGCCGCTGGAGAAGTTGTCGGCCGAGATCACCGCCATCAAGGCGTGCAGGTCGTGTCCGCGGGTGCCCAGCCAGGCAAACAGCAGGTTGCTGCCAGCGCTCAGCACCGCGCCCAGCATCAAGACTTTGAGCACGCCCATGCGCAGCGCCAGCGCACCGCCGACAAAGGCGCCGACCAGCGTCATGATGACGCCATAGACCTTGGTGATCGCCGCAACCTCGCCCTTGGTGTAGCCCATGTCCACGTAAAACGGGTTGGCCATGATGCCCATGACCACATCGCTGATGCGGTAGGTGGCAATCAAGGACAAGATCAACACCGCGTGCCAGCGGTGGCGCCGCACAAACTCGGCGAAGGGCTCAATCAGTGCACTTTGCAGCCATTCACCGGCGTTGCGGGCCGGGCGCAGAGGCGCGGGTGCGGGCTCTTTGGACAGTAGCACCACCAACATGCCCGGCAGCATGCTCATGGCCATGACCAGGTAGGCGGTGCGCCAGGCCGCATATTGGTACAGGTCGGCGCTGGGGGTTTCGTTGGCCGCTGCAATCCAGAGGGCACCTGCGCCGGCCCAGATCATGGCCAGGCGGTAGCCCGCCATATAGGTGGCAGACAGTGCGGCCTGGTGTTGGCTGTCGCCGGATTCGATACGAAAGGCATCCAGCGCAATGTCCTGGGTCGCAGAGGCAAAAGCTAACGCAATCGCGCACCACACCACCGGGGTCAAGGCGTTGCGCGGGTCGGTCAGTGCCATGGTGCAGAGTGCAGCCATGATGGCCGCTTGCGCCACGAGCAGCCAGCTGCGGCGGCGGCCGAGTGCGGCGGTGAGCAAAGGGATGGGCAAGCGGTCCACCAAGGGGGCCCACGCCCACTTGAAGCCGAAGGCGATGCCCACCCAGCTCATGTGGCCAATGGTGCTGCGGTCGACGCCGGCTTCGCGCAACCAGAAGCTCAGGGTCCCGAACACCAACAAGAAGGGCAATCCCGCCGAGAAGCCCAGCGCCAACATCCGCAGCGAGGCCGGTTCTGCATAGACCTTGAGCATGTCCCGCCAGTGGGGTTTGTCGGCGGTAGCGGGGGTGTCGGGCGTTAGGGAACTCATCGGGGAATAATACCTGTCCACTTTGGAGTCAAACGCTGCCATGTTGAGTGATCTTTGTCCTGTGAGTCGCCTCCGCCCATCCCTGATCCGCTGGCTTGGCGGCTTGTTGGTGGTGGGTGGCACCGTGTTCGCCCCGGCCGTGTTGGCGAGAGAGGGCGTGGAGGTGGGGGGCAACTCCGCATTCAGCAAACTGGTGTCTGCGAGCGACATTGAGCAGTCTGCAGCGCAGCAATACGCCCAGATGCTGGCCCAGGCGCAGCAGCAAAGGGCGCTGGCCGGGAATGAGCATCCTCAAGTACAGCGTTTGAGGGCGATCGCGCGGCGCATCATCCCTTACGCCAATGAATGGAATCCCCGCGCGAAAGACTGGCGGTGGGAGATCAACCTGATCGGATCCAAGCAGATCAATGCTTTTTGCATGCCGGGCGGGAAGATCGCTTTCTACACCGGCATCTCTCGATACGCTCAAACTCACAGATGACGAAGTCGCCATGGTCATGGGCCACGAAATCGCCCATGCCTTGCGGGAGCATGCCCGCGAGCGGATGGGTAAAACCGCAGCGACCGGGCTGGGTGCGAACTTGCTGTCGCAGGTGCTGGGGCTTGGGCAGATCGGGCAAACGGTCACCCAATACGGTGCCCAGCTCTTGACCTTGAAGTTCAGCCGTGAAGATGAGTCCGAGGCCGATCTGGTCGGGCTGGAGCTGGCTGCCCGCGCGGGTTACGACCCGCGCGCGGGCATCACCCTGTGGCGAAAGATGTCGGCCGCCAACAAGAATGCGCCGCCGCAATGGCTGTCGACCCACCCTGCCGGCGATACCCGGATTGCCGACATGGAAGCGGCCATGGCGCAAGTGGTGCCCCTGTATGCGAAGGCTCAAAAGCCCGAAAAATCCAAAAAAGTGCCTTAACGCGGGCCTGAAGGGCACCGGAAAACTGAACTTCAGTTTCTTCTCGCAGGGCAACTTGGGCAACGCGTTTGGCAATGGTGACCGCCGTGTAGGTATGGTCTTGAGCAGCGATAAACAGAGTGCATTGTTGATGTTCAACGACAAGGCCAAAGACCACGACTACGACGACATGTTCATCAAGGTCTCCATCATGACACCGGTACCCGAGCCGGAGACTTATGCCCTGATGTTGGGTGGGCTGGCCGTTTTGGGTGCAGTGGCCCGGCGTCGCAAAGCGCAAAAGCCATAAAAAAAGAGCCCCGAGAGGGCTCTTTTTGATGGGAGATCACAGCCCCGCTGTTGCTCGGCAACCGGTCAAAAAGTCCAGTCGTAGGCGACGGTGACGGGTGCATGGTCGGAAAACTTCTCGGCCTTGTAAATGGCGACTTCCTTGGCTGTGGCGGCGAAAGCAGGGGTGGCCAAGTGGTAGTCGAGTCGCCAGCCCACGTTCTTGGCGTAGGCTTGCCCGCGATTGCTCCACCATGTGTAGCTTTCTTCGGTGGCCGTCGGGTGTAGCGTGCGGTGCACATCTACCAGCCCTCCGTCGGTGAGAGCCTTGGTCATCCACGCCCGCTCTTCGGGCAAAAAGCCGGAGTTCTTTTTGTTGCCTTTCCAGTTTTTCAGGTCAATCTCTTGGTGCGCAATATTGAGGTCGCCACACAGCACCAACTCACGCCCTGACCGGAGGTCCTGGAGATGGGGGTAAAACTCTTCCAAGAATCGGAACTTGGCGGCTTGCCGGTCTTCCCCGGAAGAGCCGCTCGGGAAATACGCGCTGATGATGGAGAACTTGCGGCTGGGCGTGTCAAAACGCAGCTCCACATAGCGACCCTCCGCGTCAAACTCTTGGGAGCCGTATCCCACCCGGACGTCGCTCGGTACGGCCCGGGTGTAGATGCCCACACCGGAATAACCCTTTTTCTCCGCAAAATGGAAATGCCCTTTCAGATCGCCAAAGGACTCGAACTTGCCCGCAACGTCCGTGGCCTGGGCTTTGACTTCCTGGACGCAAATACAATCGGGCTGCGCTTGGGCAAGCCAGGCTTCAAGGCCTTTGCTGGTGGCGGAACGGATGCCGTTCAGGTTCAGGCTGGTTAATTTAAACAAGGATTTCCCCATGTCGGACAAAGACCCGTTGGCACAAGAGTTTGTACAGTTTGCTGTGGCATGTGGCGTGCTGCGATTCGGCGAATTCAAAACCAAAGCCGGTCGCATGAGCCCCTACTTTTTCAATGCTGGCCTGTTTGACGATGGCGCCAAACTGGGGCAGCTCGCGGGATTTTATGCGGAGCGCTTGATCGAAAGCGGCATCGAGTTTGACATGGTGTTCGGGCCTGCGTACAAGGGTATTCCGCTGGGCGCTGCCGTGGCGATTGAGCTGGCTCGCCGGGGCCGCAACGTACCTTTTGCCTACAACCGCAAAGAGGCCAAAGACCATGGTGAGGGCGGCACATTGGTCGGTGCTCCCCTGAAAGGTCGCGTATTGATTGTGGATGACGTCATGTCTGCCGGGACTGCAGCCCGCGAGTCGATCGCCATCATCCAAGCCGCCGGCGCTATTCCGCATGCCGTATGCATTGCACTGGACCGGCAGGAGATGGCAACGGAGAATGGCAAAGATGTGCCTTACAGCGCCGTGCAATACGTGCGTGGTCAGCTGGGCTTGAACGTCTGCGCAATTGCGAAGCTGGGCGATTTGATGCAGTATTTGCAAGAGACCGATGGGTCCGCAGCAGACGCCGAGCGTGTGCTGGCTTACCGTCAGCGTTACGGTGTCGATGAAAGTGAATAAATGAAGCAGTCCGCCTTGGTGGCAACGATGGTGTGGGGAGGGCTTTGCCTGGGTGTCGTGCCCACGGCGAGCGCTCAGAGTTCAGCGCCTGCTGCCGGGGGCATCTACACCTGTGTGGATGCAAAGGGCCGCAAGCTCACCGCAGATCGACCGATTCAGGAATGTATTGATCGCGAGCAACGGATCCTGAATCCCAGCGGGACCACCCGCGCCAAGGTCGGCCCCAGTTTGACTTCCAAGGAGCTGGCGGAACTGGAGGCGCGCGAGAAGCGCGAACAAGAGGACCGCAATCGGATCGCCGAAGAAAAGCGCCGGGACCGTGCCCTATTGGTGCGCTACCCGAGCAAAGTTGTGCACGACCAAGAGCGGTCTGATGCACTGGCCCAAATTGCGGTGGTCGTGAAGGCTGCCACCAACCGCGTGGATGAGCTCGCCAAGCAGCGCCTCGCCATTGATGCGGAAATGGAGTTCTACAAAAAGGACCCCAACAAAGCACCTGCATACCTGCGCCGACAGCTCGAAGAAAACGAGCAGAGCAAAGCGGTGCAAGAGCGGTTTATTAGCGAGCAGGACGCCGAAACCAAACGCGTCAATGCCCGCTTTGACGATGAACTGGTTCGGCTGCGACAACTCTGGGCCGCCGCAGCCGCTGCCAACCGGTAAGGCTTAACCCGCTAGTTTGCTGCGTAGCAGGTCGTTGACCTGTTGCGGGTTCGCCTTGCCTTTGCTGGCTTTCATGATCTGGCCGACCAAGCCGTTCAGGGCTTTCTCGTTACCCGCCTTGAATTCGGCCACGTTCTTGGCGTTGGCTTCAATCACTTGAACGACGATCGCTTCGAGCGCGCCGGTGTCGTTCATCTGCTTGAGGCCCTTGGCTTCGATGACCGCATCGACGTCAGTGCCGCCGTCCCACAAGGCATCAAACACCTGTTTGGCTGCGCTGTTGGAAACGGTGCTGTCTGCGATGCGGCTGATCAGTTTGGCCAAAGTCTCCGCGGCAACCGGTGATTGCTCCACCGACAGGTCTTCGCCATTGAGGCGACGGGCCAATTCACCGGTAATCCAGTTGCTGGCCAGTTTGGCTTGTCCACTGGCCTTCGCGGCCGCCTCAAAGTAGGTGGCGAGTGCCAAGCTTTGTGTGAGCTGCGTCGCGTCGTACTCACTCAGACCGTAATCCGCTTGGAAACGCGCTGCCATGTTGCGAGGCAATTCAGCCATTTGCCCGCGAACTGTCTCGATCCACTGCTCTGAAATGCATAGCGGCGGTAGATCCGGGTCCGGGAAATAACGGTAGTCGGCTGCATCTTCCTTGGTGCGCATGGCGCGGGTTTCGCCCGTGTCAGGGTTAAAGAGCACGGTGGCCTGCTGGATTTCCAACCCGTCTTCGATCTGCTCGATCTGCCAGCGCACCTCGTAGTCGATGGCTTGCTGCATGAACTTGAAGCTGTTCAGGTTTTTGATCTCGCGGCGGGTGCCGAGGGGTTGGCCCGGTTTGCGGACCGATACGTTGGCGTCGCAGCGGAAGGAGCCTTCCTGCATGTTGCCGTCGCAGATGCCGATCCAGGTCACGATCTTGTGCAGTTCTTTGGCGTAGGCCACGGCTTCGGCGCTGGAGCGCATGTCGGGTTCCGTCACGATTTCCAGCAGGGGCGTGCCCGCGCGGTTCAGGTCAATGCCGCTTTGCCCGATGAAGTCTTCGTGCAAAGACTTGCCCGCATCTTCTTCGAGGTGCGCGCGCACCAGGCGGACGGTTTTCTTTTCCCGTACCAAGTCAGCGCCTTTGCCTGTCTCGAGAAAAAATTCCACCGCGCCGCCTTGCACCACCGGAATCTCAAACTGGCTGATCTGGTAGCCCTTGGGTAGATCCGGGTAGAAGTAGTTTTTGCGGGCAAAAACGCTGCGTGGCGCGATGTGGGAGCCGATGGCGAGTCCGAACTGTATGGCGCGTTCTACTGCGCCCTTGTTCATCACCGGCAGGGTGCCCGGCAAGGCCAGGTCCACCGCGCAGGCCTGGGTGTTGGGCTCAGCGCCAAAGGCGGTACTGGCGCGGGAGAAAATCTTCGACAGGGTCGAGAGCTGGGCGTGGGTCTCAAAGCCAATGATGACCTCGTAGCCGTGCACCAGAGGGCCGGTGGGGCGACCCTGTTGTTGTGCTTCGAATGTGTTCACGGTCTCACTCATATTCAGAATCCTGCAGGCTTGGCCAAGTGGTAGTCAGTCGCTTGTTGGAAGCGGTGCGCAGCGTTGAGCAGGCGAGCTTCGTCAAGATAGTTGCCCAGCAACTGCATGCCGATGGGCAAGCCCTTGTCCGCCTCCGCTTTGGCAAAGCCGACAGGAATGCTCATGCCCGGCAGACCGGCCAAAGAGCCGGAAAGGGTGAAGATATCAGCCAGATAGTTGGCAACCGGGTCATCCGATTTTTCGCCGATCTTCCATGCCACCGTAGGCGCAACAGGGCCGGCAATGACATCGCACTCCTTGAAGGCATTCTGGAAATCGTCCGCAATCATGCGGCGGATTTTTTGGGCCTGCAGGTAATAGGCGTCGTAGTAGCCATGGCTCAGCACATAGGTGCCGATCATGATGCGGCGCTTGACTTCGTCGCCAAAGCCTTCGGCGCGCGTCTTTTTGTACATGTCGGCGAGGTCGCCGTAGTTTTTGGCGCGGTGGCCGAACTTCACGCCGTCAAAACGGCTCAGGTTGCTCGACGCTTCAGCGGGCGCAATGATGTAGTACACCGGGATGGAGAGCTCGGTGCGTGGCAATGCAATCGGCACTAGCTTGGCGCCGAGTTGTTCGTATTGCTTGAGCGCTGCATCGACCGACGCGCGCACATCGTCAGACAAACCTTCGCTGAAAAACTCTTTCGGCACGCCGATGCGCAGGCCTTCAATGCTGTCGTTCAGCTTGCGCGAGAAGTTCTCGGCAGGTGCATCGAGCGAAGTGGAATCGCGGTCCGGGTCCGGGCCGCACATGGCTGACAAAAGCAAGGCGCAGTCTTCTGCGCTGCGGGCCATGGGGCCGGCTTGGTCCAGACTGGATGCAAACGCCACCATGCCGTAGCGCGAAGCGCGGCCGTAGGTCGGCTTGATGCCGGTGATGCCGCAAAACGCGGCCGGTTGGCGGATCGAGCCGCCTGTGTCGGTGCCGGTCGCAGCAGGTGCCAAGCGGGCGGCTACGACGGCTGCACTGCCGCCGGAAGAGCCACCAGGAATGCGGGTGGTATCCCACGGGTTGCGCACCGGTTCTACGGTGTCGCTGCCCACGGGCGCAACCGCCGTGTTTTCGTTGCTGGAGCCCATGGCGAACTCGTCGCAGTTCACTTTGCCCAAAGTAACCGCGCCTGCATCTGCCAGTTTGCTCACCACAGTGGCATCAAAAGGCGAGCGGTAGCCCTTGAGCATGCGGGAGCCGGCGGTGGTGGCGAAATCACGGGTCACAAAAATGTCTTTGTGCGCTAGGGGCAAGCCATCCAGGGGGCGGGCGTTGCCTGCCGCAATGCGGGCGTCCGACGCGCGGGCCTGGGTCAGGGTGGCTTCGGGGTTGCTGTCGACATAGACGCCGAGCGCACTGTGGGCTTGGCCCCGGTCCAGAAAATGCTGGGCGAGTTCGGTGGCAGATACTTGTTTGTCGGCGAGCGCGGTCACCAGTTCTTGAACACTCAAGTCATGCGGCGCGCGGGTGGAGAGGGGAGTCGTCATAAATTTACGTAGCTTTACTCAATAACCTTGGGCACCAAAAAGAGCCCGCGCTCCACGGCGGGCGCGCTGCGTTGGTTGGCCTCGCGTTGGTTTGTCTCTGTGGCAAGGTCGTCCCGCAAGCGCAGGGTGATGTCTTGAATGGTCGCCACCGGGTGTGCCAAGGGCTGAATGCCCATCGTGTCGACTGCGCGCATGGTCTCCACGATTCCAAAAAAACCGTTCAATTGGGTCAGCATGCGCTCACTTTCCTCCGGTTGGAGTTCGAGGCGCGCTAAATTGGCGATACGAGCGATGTCGGCAGATGTCAAGGACATGGGTGTAGAAGGGTTGAAACCGGCGGTAAATCGTGTGAAACCACGCTTTCCGTCCGGAGTTATTCACAGGGGATGGGTTATTATCCTGCCTTTGGCCAGAGGCTCGGAAACCCGCGGTCTTTGACGCCAAACTTACGAATTTATATTGTTAAAACCGGTGGTGTTGCGCCGAAGCGCGCGGCACGCTTGAGAGGAAATGTAATGTTTGGAGCTTTCCGTCAGTATTTTTCTACTGACTTGGCGATTGACCTTGGCACTGCCAACACCCTGATTTACGTGCGAGACAAGGGCATTGTGCTCGACGAGCCCTCAGTGGTCGCGATTCGCCACGAAGGCGGTCCTCAAGGCAAGAAGACGATCCAGGCCGTAGGCCGCGAAGCCAAAGCCATGTTGGGCAAAGTGCCCGGCAACATCGAGGCGATCCGCCCGATGAAGGACGGCGTGATTGCCGACTTCACCGTGACTGAGCAGATGCTCAAGCAGTTCATCAAGATGGTGCACCCCCGCGGCGTGTTCAAGCCGAGCCCCCGCATCATCATTTGCGTGCCTTGCGGCTCCACCCAAGTGGAGCGTCGTGCCATCCGCGAATCTGCGCTGGGCGCAGGTGCCAGCGACGTGTACCTGATTGAAGAGCCCATGGCAGCAGCCATCGGTGCCGGTTTGCCAGTGGCCGAAGCCAGCGGCTCCATGGTGGTGGACATCGGCGGCGGTACCACCGAAGTCGGCGTGATCTCTTTGGGCGGCATGGTTTACAAGGGCTCTGTCCGCGTCGGTGGCGACAAGTTTGACGAAGCCATCATCAACTACATCCGCCGCAACTACGGCATGCTGATCGGTGAGCCCACTGCTGAAGCTATCAAGAAGCAAATCGGTTCTGCATTCCCCGGCTCTGAAGTCAAGGAAATGGAAGTCCGTGGTCGCAACTTGTCGGAAGGTGTGCCCCGCAGCTTCACGATCTCTTCCAACGAAATCCTGGAAGCACTGACCGACCCGTTGAACAACATTGTCTCTGCCGTCAAGAATGCTTTGGAGCAAACCCCGCCTGAGTTGGGTGCAGACATTGCGGACCGCGGCATGATGCTGACCGGTGGTGGCGCCTTGTTGCGCGACTTGGACCGTTTGTTGGCCGAGGAAACCGGCTTGCCGGTGTTGGTTGCTGAAGATCCGCTGACCTGCGTGGTTCGTGGTTGTGGCATCGCGTTGGAACAGATGGAGCGCTTGGGTTCCATTTTCACCAGCGAATAATCTTCACTTATCCCGGACACAGCGATGCCACTCGGTACGCTGGACAGAGATCCTCCCCCTTCTTCCGTCAGGGCCCTTCGGCCCTGACCAAGCTGGCTGTCTGCAGCGCATTTGCGCTGTTGTTGATGGTGTCAGATGCTCGCTTCAAAGTGATGCAACCCCTGCGCACGGCACTTGCAGCCGTGCTCTATCCGGTGCAGTGGCTGGCTTTGCAGCCTTTGGCCGCTGCGGGGCAGCTGTCGGCGTATTTCTCGACGCTCGCAACCGCAGAAACCGTGCAGGAAGAAGCGCGGCGCAAATTGAGTACGCAGTCACTGCGCGCCAATCAGGTCGATCAGCTCGAGTTGGAAAATCAGCGTTTGCGCAAGCTGCTGGATCTTTCGGCACGCCTTGACACCAATTTCCGTGCTGCCCAGGTCATCTACGACGCTGCCGACCCCTACACCCGCAAAGTGATCATCGACCGGGGGCAACTGCACCGGGTCGCCTTGGGTTCTCCGGTGCTGGATGAGTCGGGTGTCATCGGACAAGTGACCCGTGTGTATCCGCTCACGAGTGAAGTGACCTTGATTACCGACCGGGACCACGCGATTCCGGTGCTGAACGCCCGCACCGGAGCGCGCGGAGTGGCATTTGGTGATACCTCCTCCTATGCAGATGCCCTGGAGTTGCGCTACATGGCGGCCAACGCGGATGTGGCAGTGGGCGACTTGTTGACCACCAGCGGTGTTGATGGCATTTACCCGCCCGGCCTGCCCGTGGCCAGGGTGGAAAAAGTAGAGCGTAAAGTGGATGCGGTATTTGCGCGCATTTACTGCGTGCCGCTCGGGCTGGTCTCCGGTGCCGGGCATGTGATCGTTCTTGATCCACTGGGCGACAAAATACCGGCGCGCCCGCAGCCCGAGCCTTTATCCGTCACCCCGAAAGCCAAAGGGGCTAAACCATGATCATGCGACCCGGGCAGCAATTGCTGTTGCCGGCCAAACCCTTGTTCATATGGGGAAGCCTGCTGAGCGCTTTGTTGCTGAACATGCTGTTCAACATGGGGTGGTGGGGCCGCTCAGCTTGGACGCCTGACATGCTGGCCCTCGTGCTGGTGTTTTGGACGGTACACCAGCCCCTTCGCGTGGGCATTGGTGCCGCCTTTTTCATGGGCTTGTTGATGGACGTCCATCAAGGTGCGCTGCTGGGGCAACATGCCATGTCGTACACGGTGTTGAGCTTTCTGGCGATTGCGGTGCACCGACGCTTGCTCTGGTTTTCGGTTCCTTCGCAGGCTGCCCAGGTGTTCCCTTTGTTTGCGGCTGCGCATGGTTTGGAATTGTTTTTGCGCATGGCCGGTGGCGGTGCTTTTCCCGGCTGGCTATTGATGCTGGCACCTTTTCTGGAGGCTGCGCTGTGGCCGGTTGCGAGTATCGTGCTGCTTGCGCCGCAGCGGCGTGCGCCGGACCCTGATGCCAACCGACCCCTGTAAGGTGCGCTCTGATGACTGAGTTGCGCAATGTACAAGCCGACCTGGCCCGCTTTCGCACCCGCATCTTTGCGGTCAGCGTGCTGGTCTTGTTGTGCTTCGTTTTGCTTTTTGCGCGCCTGGTCTATCTCCAGATATTCCGCCATGACGATTTGCGGGCCCAAGCGGAGAGCAACCGCACCTCCATCGTTCCGATCGTCCCCAATCGCGGCCTGATCATGGACCGCAACGGGGTGGTACTTGCCAGCAACTATTCGGCCTACACCCTCGAAATAACGCCGTCCAAAAGCGGCGGCGTCGAAGCCACTTTGGACGAACTTGCACAAGTGGTCGACATCACGCCGCGGGACCGGCGGCGTTTCAAAAAGCTGATGGAGGAGTCCAAGAGCTTTGAGTCTTTGCCCATCCGCACCCGGCTGACCGACGCCGAAGTCGCCCGGTTTGCCGCACAACGCTTTCGCTTTCCCGGTGTCGAAATCAAGGCACGCCTGTTCCGCAACTACCCCTACGGCGAGTTGGCGAGCCACGTTATTGGCTACATCGGTCGCATCAACCGGGCGGAAAAAGAACGGATCGACGACAGCGAAGACCAGGCCAATTACCGGGGCACCGAGTACATCGGGAAGCTCGGGGTAGAGCAGAGCTTCGAGTCCGTGTTGCACGGCACCACCGGCGTGGAGCGCATCGAAACCTCGGCTGGAGGCCGGGCGGTGCGCAAGCTCGCCAGCAATCCGTCAACGCCGGGTAACGTGGTGATGCTGTCCATCGACATCAAGCTTCAAAAGCTGATCGAAGACATGTTTGGCAGCCGTCGCGGTGCCTTGGTGGCCTTAGACCCCAAGACGGGTGAAGTGCTGGCCTTTGTCAGCAAGCCGACCTTTGATTCCAATTTGTTTGTTGAGGGCATTGACCAGGAGAACTGGCAGATGCTCAACGAGTCCATCGATAAACCCCTGCTCAACCGGGCCTTGCGAGGCACCTATCCGCCGGGGTCGACGTACAAGCCCTTCATGGCTTTGGCCGCTCTGGAAACCGGCACGCGCACGCCCCAAACCCTGATCAACGATACCGGGACCTACATATTTGGGGGTAACCGCTTCGGCAGTCCTGCCAACGAAAAGGGCGGCATCATGGATATGCGCCGCGCGATCGTGGAGTCGAGCAACGTGTACTTTTACTCGTTGGCCAATGAGCTCGGTGTAGACACCATGCACGACTTCATGGCACCGTTGGGTTTCGGGCAACTGACCGGCATTGATGTGAACGGCGAGGTTCGTGGTGTGCTGCCCAGCCAGGCTTGGAAACGCAAGTACTACAAGCGGCCAGAGCACCAAAAATGGTACGCCGGGGAAACCATCTCTCTGGGCATTGGGCAGGGGTACAACAGCTTCACCATGCTGCAGGTGGCACAGGCGGTGGCAGTAATTGCCAATAACGGCGTCAAGCACAAACCCCAACTCGTGATTGCGACACAAGATGCCACGACCCGGGTGCGTACCCCGGTGGCGCCTGAGCCCCCGATTGATTTGGGCTACAAGCCTGAGAATTTGAAGGTGATCCGTGACGCCATGGTTGGCGTAACCCAAGGGGGCACGGGCACGCGCGTATTTGCAGGGGCCGGTTATGTCAGTGGCGGCAAAACCGGGACAGCACAGGCGGTGAGCTTGGGAAAAAACCAGAAATACAACGCCTCCACCATGGAGGAGCATCAGCGCGACCACTCGTTGTATGTGGCGTTTGCGCCGGCCGATGACCCGAAGATCGCTCTGGCGGTGATCGTCGAGAACGCCGGCTTCGGAGCGGCTTCCGCAGCGCCTATTGCCCGGCGTACCTTTGACTACTGGCTCTTGGGCCAATACCCCAGCGAGGAAGACTTGGCCGCGGTCAGCCAAGGTAAAGCCACCGCCCCCCTCGGGAAGCCGCGCGTGGCGGCCGACTTGCCCTGGCCAACGGCCCGCTAAAGCGGGCTAGAGGCCTCGCAAAAAGGCGTCGTAGGCGGTTTTCAGGATCAGTGCGGAAACCACCGCAATAAACACCGAGCGCACAAAACCGGTACCGTGCTTGAGCGCAAGGTGGGTGCCGGCCAGGCTGCCCGCCACGTTGGCCAAGGCCATGAACACCACGTAGTGCCACCAGACATGGCCCGTAAAGCTGAACAACAGCAAGGCGGCCGCGTTCGAGGCGGTGTTCAGTAATTTGGCGCCCGCCGAAGCGTGCAAAAAATCGTAACCCAAGAGCCGCACCAGCAAAAACACAAAGAAGCTGCCGGTGCCGGGGCCAAAAAATCCGTCATAAAAGCCAATGATGCCCCCGACGCTGCAGGCGATCAGCACCTCGTGCCTACCGCTGAAACGCGGCGCATGGTGCCGGCCCAATTCTTTTTTGGCGAGTGTGTAGCCGAGTACCAGCACCAAGATGAAAGGGAGCGCCTTGCGCAAGTATTCAGGGGAGACTTGGGTCACCACCCATGCGCCCGTCAGCGCGGCAGAAAAGCAAACCGCGGTGGCCGGCAGTAGAGCCTTCCAAGGCAAAGACACCTTGCGGTTGTATTGAACCGCGGCAAATGCTGTGCCGGCCACTGCTGCGCCTTTGTTGGTGCCGAACAAGGTAGCCGGCGCCGTGTGCGGAAACAGGGCAAACAGGGCGGGTGTGAGGATGAGTCCGCCGCCACCTACGATCGAATCAATAAACCCGGCCAGACCGGAGGCGAGCGACGCAATAAGCAATTCCATGCGGGGGATTGTCGCATTCGCAGATGGGTAGCTACTGCTATAAAAGTAATAGCAATATGCGCAGATTCCACCTGCGCCAGTGCCTGATTGAAGTGCAAATAAAAAAGCACCGGGGTTGCCAGTGCTTTTGTGAGGCTGCATCGCTATGTGCAGGATTATTTGATGTGTTCTTAGCCGTCTCCTCGGCGTCGTTTCATGCCCGGCCTTGTGGGCCTCGCAGTTGCTGTTCGGTTCAGCGTTGGCATGAAATGTAGCTGCCCCTGCGGTGTCACGGCATCAGGACAAACCCTTCATTCGCGCAAAGCGGCGTCCTCCGCAATCCACTGCGCTGCCTTCTCGGCAATCATCAAGGTGGGCGAATTGGTGTTGCCACTGGTGATCAGCGGCATCACACCGGCATCCACCACGCGTAAGCCGGCCACGCCGCGCACCTTCAGGCGGCTATCTACCACGGCCATCGGGTCCTGGTCAGGTCCGTCGATCCGGCCCATTTTGGTGGTGCCCACGGGGTGGAAGATGGTGGTGGCAATGTCACCGGCGAGCTGCGCCAATTCGGCATCGCTCTGGAATTGCAAGCCGGGTTTGTATTCCTCCGGCTCAAACTTTTGCAATGCGGGTTGCGCCACGATGCGGCGTGTGACCCGCAAAGAGTCCGCCGCGACTTTGCGGTCTTCGTCGGTACTGAGGTAGTTCGGGGCAATGCGCGGCGCTGCATTGAAGTCTGGTGACTGGATCTGTACCGTCCCCCGGCTGGTGGGGTTCAGGTTGCACACACTGGCGGTGAACGCATTGAAGGTGTGCAGGGGTTCGCCGAAAGCTTCCAAGCTCAAGGGTTGCACGTGGTACTGGATGTTGGGGTACTTTTGATCGGGGCTGCTGCGCGTGAACGCACCCAACTGGCTGGGCGCCATGCTCATGGGGCCGCTTCGCTTGAGGGCGTATTCGAGCCCGATTTTGGCTTTGCCCCACAGGCTGTTGGCTTGGGTGTTGAGCGTGGTCGTGTTCTTGACCTTGAATACCGCGCGGATCTGCAAGTGGTCTTGCAGGTTGGCACCCACGCCGGGAGTGTCTTGCAGTACCTTGACGCCGTACTGTTGCAAAAGCTGTGCGGGGCCGATGCCGGAGTGCTGGAGTATTTGGGGGGATCCCACCGCACCCGCACACAGCAAAACTTCCGCGCGCGCAGTCGCTGTCACCATTTCGCTACCGGTCCAGACTTCCACCCCTTTACAGCGCAGAGGGGTGGCTCCAGAGGTGTCTTCTGCCGCCGGTTCGATCAACAGGCGGGCTACTTGGGCCGAGTTCCAGAGTTCGAAATTCGGGCGCCCGTAACACATGGGCCGCAAAAACGCCTTGGCCGTGTTCCAGCGCCAGCCGTCTTTCTGATTGACCTCGAAATAGCCCACGCCTTCGTTATTACCGTGGTTGAAGTCCTCAGTGGCCGGGACCCCCGCCTGTTGCGCCGCTTGTGCAAACGCATCCAGCACATCCCACCGCAGGCGTTGCTTCTCTACGCGCCACTCCCCGCCCGCGCGGTGGTGCCGCAGCACCTCGCCATACACCGTGGCGTTGTTCTTGACGATGGGCGAGGCCGTGCCCTTGGCGCCATGGAGAGGCGTCGCACCGAGGTGGTGGTCTTCATGCAGCTTGAAATAGGGCAGGCTGTTGTCCCAGTTCCAATGGGCGTCGGCCGTGAGTTGGGCCCATTGGTCGTAATCGCGGGCTTGGCCCCGCATGTAAATCATGCCGTTGATGCTGCTGCATCCACCCAGGGTCTTACCTCGCGGGTAGCGCAGGCTGCGCCCATTCAGCCCTGCTTCGGGGGCTGTGTGAAATAGCCAATCGGTGCGCGGGTTGCCAATACAGTACAGATAACCCACGGGAATGTGGATCCAGTGGTAATCGTCCTTGCGGCCCGCCTCGATCAGCAGCACCCGCTTGGAGGCATTGGCACTCAACCGGTTAGCGAGCAGGCAGCCGGCAGTGCCCGCGCCGATGATGATGTAGTCAAAAGTAGTGTCGTTGTTCATAGCAGCAAAAAGCACGCTGCCGCAACGGCAGTCGGGAGAAGGGCGCCGAGCAGCAAGCCGCCGGCACCGATGGATTGGTCATCAAAACCGTGGCGCAGCAGCGCAACGCCCGCCGGGTTGGGGGCATTGGCGATCACCGTCAGCCCCCCGCCCGCAACGGCACCGGCCACCAGCATGTACTGCGAGGCGGGTGAAATACCCTGAATCAACGAGCCCAAGTAGGTCAGTGCCGCATTGTCGGTAAAAGCCGTCAGCACCAAGGCCCCGAAAAACAGCGCCGTGGGCTCGAGGCCGGACACGATCGGTTGGAGCCACCACTGCTGCATGCCCCCCAAGACCACCAGGCCCGCCAAAAAGAATCCGACCAGCAAACCCTCCTTGAGGATCAAGGGCGACTGGAATCGCGCATAGGCCTGGGTGTAGCCCAGAAAGAACAAAAACAAGCCCAGAAACAGCACCGGGTGGTGCGCAAGAACCACCACGCCCGTCAGAAACGCGAGGTGCACCAGGCTCACCAAGGCGGGCACGGGCACCTCCCCCGGTGTGCCGGTGTGAGCGGGCGTAGCCGGCAAATGGCGCCGCAAGAACCAGGTCATGGCACTCGCGTTCACCAGCACGGCGACGGTGGCTTTCCAGCCGAATTGAGTAGCCATGAAGGCCGTATCCCAATTCCAGGTGGCGGCCACCATCAGCACCGGCGGCGCGGCGTACGACGTGAGCGTGCCGCCGATGGAAATATTGACAAACAGCACGCCCAGCGCTGCATATTTAAGTCGCTCAGGCATCTCGGCGCGGAAGATCTGCGGCGCGAGCATCAGGGCCGCCAGCGTCATGGCGGCAGGCTCTGTGATCAGGGAGCCCAGAAGCGGCACCGCAGCCAAACCCAGCCAGGCCAACACCAAGGAAGAGGGCAGCGGCACGATCCGGCTGATGCCATTCAGGGCCGCGCGCACGGCCTCCAGCACCGGGCGTGAAGCGGCTACCACCATCACCACGCACACAAACAGCGGCTCGGTGTAGTGGCGAGACTCTGCATAGGCAATGGCCTCGCTGCCACTGGCGATCAGGGCTATCGCAGCAACCAGCACAAAAGCCCAGAAGCCGAACACCACTTCCACCTCGCCCAGCAGATGAAACAAACCGGCATGCGCCGGATGGCGGTGGGCCAGCGACTCCAGGTACTTGGCGCAAAAAGTGTGAATGAGTGCAATGCCGAACAGTACGGCCCCCACCATATTCAGCAGGCTTGCCGTATCTAGCGAGCCACTCATGTGCCTGTCCAGAGCGGTTTGCGCTTTTCCTGAAAGGCTTTTTGGCCCTCGCGGGCGTCATCGGTGAGGGTGAAGAGCGCGATCTGGCTCTCGGTGAATGCCATTGACTCCTCGAACGCCATGGTCTCCACCGATTTCATGGTGTACAGCCCCCTGCGAATGGCTGCCGGGGACTTGTCCAGTATCCGGTCCAGCAGCCATTGCAATTTGGCATCCACATCGTCGTCCACATGGTTGACCAGCCCATAGGCCATTGCTTGTGCGCTTGTGATCGGTTCGCCGGTGATGCACATCTCGGCAAGCACCCGGCGCGGCACCAAGTGCTGCAGTACCGTGAGTACCTGCGCCGGAAACACGCCAACTTTGACTTCCGGCAGGCCAAAGGTGGCGTGGCTCGCCGCCACGGCCATGTCGCACATGGACAGCAGGCCCATGCCACCGGCCAGACAAAAGCCGTTGACCCGCGCGATCAGCGGAATATGGCTAGCGCGGGCCGCGCGCAAGAGCTGGGCTAGATGGGCGTGGGGTTGCGAATAGTCGCCGGTAAAGACTTTGGAGGCCTGCAAGTCAGCGCCCGAGCAAAACGCCTTGGGGCCTGCACCGGTGATCACAATCGCGCGGATGTCCGGTTGGTGCTGAGCCGCGCGAATCGCATCGGCCATACCAGCAATCACGCCGTGGCTCATGGCATTGCGGCGCTCTTCGCGCTGGATGGTGAGCCACAGCACGGCGCCGCGTTGTTCGATTCCCAGTTCTTCGGTCGGGCCTACATTTTCTTGCATGGTCGGTTTGTCTCCTGTCGATATTTTGCTTGCATTTGTGAGCAGTTACCATGCGCACCTTAGCCACTCACACTACCAGACCCGTGGAGGACACCCAGCCCGCACTCAGCATCACCCAGGACCCAGAAGGTCTGCGGGTCACTCTGCGCGGGACATGGACGGCTGATGCGCTCTCAGCGCCTGCCGCCTGGCTTGGTATCGAGGCCCAATGGCGCACCGTAGCGGCGGCGGTCAAGGCTGCTCCGGCGGTGGTGTGGGATGCGCAGCCGGTGCTGCGTATGGACCATACCGGTGCCCAGGCGCTCTGGAACTTCTGGAGTCGCCACTGGCCGGAGCAACTGCTGGCCGAGCCTATCCACAAAGCCCTGCTGGAACGGGTGGCCCGCTTTTCGGTGCCACCGCCTCCCGCCGACCCTATGGATTGGCATGTGTTGTTGACGGCCTTGGGCCGCAAACTCGCCGGTGTGCAGTCGCACCTGGTCGGGCTGCTGCGCATGACGGGGCAGTTGCTGTTGGACTGCGTGCAACTCGCCCGCCACCCCCTGCAGGGCCCTTGGCGGGATGTGTCGGGGCACCTTTACCGCATCGGGGCCACTGCGCTGCCGATAACCGCGCTCGTGGGCTTTTTGATCGGTGTGGTGTTGGCGTACCTGATGTCCAAGCAGCTGCGCCAATACGGCGCGGACAGCTTCATCGTCAATATTCTCGGCATGTCGCTGATACGCGAGCTCGGGCCTGTGCTGGCAGCGATTCTGGTAGCCGGGCGTTCAGGCTCGGCGATCACGGCGCAAATCGGCGTCATGCGGGTGACGGAAGAGCTCGACGCCATGCGCGTCATGGGCATTCCCAAGGGGTTCCGGCTCGTCATGCCTCGCACCTTGGCCATGGCGGTGGCCATGCCCTTGGTTGCAGTGTGGACCACGCTGGCGGCCTTGCTGGGCGGCATGCTGGCCGCAGACCTGAGCATGGGTCTCACACCGGCTTACTTTGTGTCTGCTTTGCCCAAAACCGTAGAGATTGCCAACCTGTGGCTGGCCCTGGGCAAGTCCTGTGTGTTTGGCGTCCTGATTGCGCTGATCGCCTGCCACCATGGCCTTCGGGTCAAGCCAGACACCCAGAGTCTGGGCCAGGGCACCACCGCATCGGTGGTGAGTTCCATCACCATGGTGATTCTGGTGGATGCGCTTTTTGCGGTCGTCTTTAAATCGGTGGGCCTATGAGCGACGCTGCCAAGGCCATGGTGCAGATCGACCAGCTGTGGTCCGTGTTCAAAACCGCCGGCACTGCTACCGTGATCCACCAAGACCTCGACCTCACAGTCGCGCAAGGCGAGCTGCTCTCGATCGTGGGCGGCTCCGGCAGCGGCAAAACCGTCTTGCTGCGCCAGATGCTCGGGCTGGAAACACCGACCCGTGGCACCGTGACCGTGCAGGGCCGGCCTGCTGCAGAGCTGGGGCGCGCCGGAGCGTCCAGCCGGGTAGGCATGTTGTTTCAGCACGGGGCTTTGTTTTCTGCATTCACGGTGCTGGAGAACATTGCATTTCCGCTGCGCGAGCGCGGTACCCTGCCGCCCGCCTTGGTGCGCGATGTGGCCATGGTCAAGTTGCAGATGGTGGGGCTGGACCCCAAGCACGCCCACAAAATGCCCTCGGACTTGTCCGGCGGCATGATCAAGCGGGTAGCACTGGCGCGCGCACTCGCCATGGACCCGCCCTTGCTGCTGCTGGACGAACCCACCGCAGGCCTGGACCCCGATAGCGCCGATGCATTTTGTGCGCTCTTGCAGAGCCTGCACCGGGAGCTGGACTTGACGGTGGTGATGGTGACCCACGACCTCGATACCATTTTCGAACTCAGTACCCGGATTGCGGTCGTGGCGGACAAGCGGGTGGTGCTGGATGCGGCACCAGAGGCGGTGGTGGCTTTTGAGCATCCGTTTGTGCAAGACTTTTTCAGGGGTGGACGAGGGCGCCGTGCGCAAGCGCTCTTGCATTCGCCCTCCAATGCAGGTTAGATCGACAAGGTATGGAAAACAAATCTCACGCCCTGGCTGCCGGGGCCTTTGTGGTGGCACTGTTGGCATTGCTGACTGCACTAGCAGTGTGGCTGACCCGGGACACCACCGAGCAGCGCATGTTCGAGATATCGAGCGCCGAAGGCGTGACCGGACTGCAGCCCCAGGCAGCAGTCCGCTACAAAGGGGTGCTGGTCGGCCGGGTGACCGACATTGCACTCGACCCCCTGCAGCGAGGCAATGTGCTGCTGCGGATTGCGGTCAATGAAGCTGCCCCGATCACCCGCACTACCTATGCCTCGCTGGGTTTCCAGGGTGTGACTGGTTTGGCCTTTGTGCAGCTCGACGACAAGGACGAAGGCAGCCCCGCGCTGGTGGCAGAGGGCGACGCGGCCCCCCGCATCCCGATGCGGGCCAGCATGGTGTCGCGCTTGTCGGAGCAGGGCGGCAACCTGCTCACCCAGCTCGAGCAAGCCAGCATCCGGATGAACGGCTTGCTGGCGAACGACAACCAGAAGCAATTGATGGGCGCGATCAGCAACCTGAGCGATGCCGCGGCCAACATCAGCGCCCTGACCAAACGGGCAGACCAGGTGTTGGGGGCCGACGGCAACCCGGTGGCGATGAACCTGCCCCACATGGTGGCCCAGGCAGACGCCACCTTGAAAAGTATCCAAATCACCACCGAGCGCTTGGGCGCCAGCGCCGATGCGGTGCGCAACTCGGCCACCGAGTTCCAACGGACCTCCAAGCGCATGAGCGACCCGGGGGGCACCCTCGACAAAATCGGCCAGAGCACCGATGCACTGGCCACGACCAGCCGCCAGATCCAGATCCAGTTGCTGCCGCGCCTTCAGCGCACGGTCGAGGACACCGGCCGCACAGCCCGCCAGGTCGGCCGCGCGGTGGAGAGTCTGAATGACAACCCCCAGAGTGTGCTGTTCGGGCGCACTACCGGTCTGCCCGGCCCCGGCGAGTCCGGCTTTGTGGCGCCTGCGCCGGCTACAGCACCATGAGGGTTCTGAACCATGAGAGTGATTTTGCTATGAAAAAAATAGCTGCTCGCGCAGGTATTGCTTGGGCTAGAGCCTCATTGGGCTTGATTTTTGTCGTGGCGCTGGGCGCCTGCTCTGCGCCGCGTGGGGTGACCACGGCGGTGTATGACTTCGGCCCGGGCGTGGTGGAGCCGCAGCCGCAGAACCGCATGGCGCCCTTGCCTTTGTTGGTGATGGCCGATGTTCAGGCCCCGCTTGCCTTGGAGGGCTCGGCAGTGCTTTACCGCCTCAACTACACCGATGGCCAGCTGTTGCGCCCCTATGCCCAAGCCCGCTGGAGCATGCCGCCTGCGCAGCTACTGCGCCAGCAACTGCGGGCTACACTGAGCGCACAGCGCCCGATCCTCAATGCGAACGAAGGTGGCCCCAGCCCTGCCGGAGCACTGGTGTTGCGCATGGAGCTCGAAGAGTTCAGCCAGCTGTTTGACAGCCCGCAGGCCAGCCGCGGCGTGCTGCGGGTGCGGGCCACCTTGCTCCGTGCAGGTCCAGGGGGCGAAACCCTGGTGGCGCAGCGCACCGTAGTGGCCAGCAGCTCCGCGCCCACGCCCGATGCGGCCGGTGGTGTGCGCGCCTTGACCGTAGCGGCCCAGTCCGCGATCACACAGCTCGACGACTGGGTGCAGCAAACCCAAGCCGCCTTGCCCACCACCAGACCCTGAACCCACGGGCGAAGCCATGGCTGAACTTCTGACCTTGCAATCCCTGCCGCTGTTTCCGCTCAACACGGTGCTTTACCCCGGTGGCAGTTTGCAGCTGCAGATTTTCGAGGTGCGCTACCTGGACCTTATCGGCCGGTGCCACAAAACCGGAGCCCCTTTCGGCGTGGTCTCGCTGACCCAAGGGCAAGAGGTGCGGCGCCCCGAGGCTTCTGGCGACGGGTTTGCGAACGAAGCGTTTGTGGACATCGGCACCCTGGCGACCGTGACTGAGTTTTCGGCACCGCAAGCGGGCTTGATGCTGGTGCGCTGCACGGCGGGCGAGCGCTTTCGCGTTACCCGGCGCGAGCGTCTCAAGCACGGTTTGTGGGTGGCGGATGTGCAAGGCCTGCCGCCTGATCGCACCATGCCGGTGCCGGACGATCTGAAAGTAGTGTCCAAGGCGCTGGAGTCGCTGTTGGAGAACCTGAGCCTGCGCAACGGAGCGGCAGAGCTGCCGGTGCAGCCGCCTTACCAGTTTGACGACTGCGCCTGGGTCGCCAACCGGTGGTGCGAGTTGTTACAGCTCCCGCCAGAGCTGCGCCAAGGACTGATGCAGCTCGACAACCCTTTGCTCCGCTTGGAGCTGGTGGGCGACTTTTTAAACCGCCACGGCATAGCAGACACCTGAGTCTGCGCGGGTCACTTATTGGCCGCCGAGTACCGGGAAGAGCTTGGTCAACCCGTCGCTCATCACCTCGACGGCCAAGGCCGCCAAAATCAGCCCCATCAGCCGGGTCATCACATTGATGCCGGTTTTGCCCAGAAAACGCGCAATCGGTTGTGCCAGCGAAAAGCACAGGGCCGTAGCCAGCGCGATCACCACGCCGTACCCGACCAGGGTCCCGAGTTGGAAAAACGTTTTGGCCTTGTCGGCATAAATCACCACGGTGGACATAGTGGCCGGGCCGGTCAGCAGCGGGATAGTGAGTGGCACGACCGCAATGCTGGCGCCCATGGCGGCTTTTTCTGCGCCATCTTGCAGTTCGTGGCTGCTGGGTTTGGCTTCGGCGGGTTGCGCGTTCAGCATGTTTAGGGCACTGGTCAGCAGCAACATACCGCCGCCCACCTGGAAGCTGGCCAGCGAAATGCCGAAAAACTCCAGAATTTGCAAGCCCAGCAATGCGCTGACAGCAATCACCAAAAAGGCGCTGAACGACGACACCCAGATAGTGTTGCGCCGTTGGGCCCCGGAGAATCCCTGGGTGTAGTGGATGAAAAATGGCACGATGGCCAGCGGGTTCACGATGGCCAGCAGGGTCACCAGAGGTTTAAGGTCCATAGCGCAGTCCAGTTGGTGCTGCCGGGAGCGGCAGAGGCACGGATAGTAATGCACCCGGGCAGTGCGCGCATCGGTAAAACCTGCTACACCTGCGATCCATTCTTTGGCGGAGCGCGCACGATGCAACACACGTTTTTGACCTGGCTGTTTACCGGAATGGCATGGGCGACTGGCGCGCAAGCCGCCGACTATGCGGGCCCTATTTTTGATGCCCATCTGCACTACAACGTGGAGGCACAGCAAGCCCACCCCTTGGACGACGTGCTGGCCCGCATGCAGCGCAGTGGGGTGCGGGCGGTACTGGCCAACTCCCGCCCCAATGACGGCACCCGCACGTTAGCGTCAGCCGGTGCTTTGACGCAGGCGGCCGGCGTCACGGTGGTCCCGCTGGTTCGCCTCTACCGGGACCGGGCCGATTACGACAACTGGTTTCGCGACCCGACGATTGCCACTATGGTGGACATGGAGTTGGCGCGGGGCACGGCGGCCGGCCCTTACCGGGGGCTGGGCGAGTTCCATCTTTATGACAGCGCCAATGCCAGCGGCCCAGTGGCGGTGCAGTTGATGGCGCGGGCGGAGCGCGAAGGGCTGGTGGTGCTGGCGCATGTGGACGACATCACCATCGATGGCCTGTTGGGTGCCACCCCCTCCGGCGGCGCGCGCAGCCGGCTCATTTGGGCGCACACCGGCATAGGCGGTGTCCCGGTAGAGAGGGTGCGCGCCTTGCTGCGCAAGTACCCGGGTTTGATTGGTGAGTTGTCTTACCGCCCGGGGCTGACCTGCGCCACCGGATCGGCCCCCGTGCTATGCCCTGAGTGGCGGGCTTTGTTGCTGGAGTTTCCGGACCGGTTCGTGATCGGCTCTGACACCTGGGTCAACCAGCGCTGGCAGTATTACGAAGCGCTGATGTCCGAGTACCGCGCCTGGCTGGGCGGCTTGCCGCCTGCTGTGGCCCGCAAGATTGCATGGGGCAATGCGGCGGCGCTCTTCGGCTTGCCGCCTGAGCCCGCCGCACGGCCGTAAGGCGAGGGCGCGGTCAGCGCCCGCCGGCTACATCCAGCAGCGCGCCGGTGGTGTAGCTGGACTGCGCGCCCAAAAGCCACACGATGCTGGCGGCCACCTCCTCGGCGCGGCCGGGGCGCTGCATGGGCACCTGGGGCGCTAGCCGCTGGGCCCGGTCTGGTTGTCCGCCCGAGGCGTGGATGTCGGTGTCAATAATGCCAGGCCGCACCGCATTCACCCGGATGCCTTCAGTCGCCACTTCGCGCGCCAGACCCAATGTAAAGCTGTCGATCGCGCCTTTGCTGGCCGCATAGTCCACATACTGCCCGGGCGAGCCGAGGGTAGCGGCCACGCTGGAGAGGTTCACGATGCTGCCGCCCTCACCCCCACAGCGGGTGCTCATGCGGCGCACGGCTTCGCGGGCGCACAGCATGCTGCCCAACACGTTGGTATTGAGCATGCGGCGCATGCGCTCTGCACTCATGTCGGCCACGCGGCAGGCATGGTCTACCACCCCGGCGTTGTTGACCAGCCCGGTGATGCGGCCGAGTTTGGCATCGACTTTGTCAAACATGCCGAGTACCTGGGCCTCTTCGGCCACGTCGGCCTGTACCGTGATCGCGGTCCCGCCCTGCTGGCGGATCTGGCGCACCACCTCGTCGGCCGCCAGTGAGTTGTGTGCGTAGTTGACGGCGACGGCATAGCCGGCATTCGCTGCCGCGAATGCCGTAGCGGCACCGATACCGCGGGAGCCGCCGGTGATGAGAACAATAGGTTGCATGGTGCCCATGGTAAAGCGCACGCCGTTTTTTGGCTTACGCTTGTGGCTTACCGCCGCAACGACGGCATTCAATGGTCAATCCGGAGGACTTTATGGCAAATTGGATCGTAGGAATGCGCCGCGCAGCGGCATGGGGTGTGCGTATGGCCGTGGCATCGGCCTTTATGGTCTCGGTAGCACAGGCCCAGACCGGGCCTGTGCGGATTCTGGTCGGCTTTCCTGCTGGCGGGGGAACTGACGCGATTGCCCGCACCTTGGCGGACAAACTCAAAGACCAGCTCGGTGTGCCGGTGGTGGTGGAGAACAAGGCCGGTGCAGGCGGCCAGATCGCGGCTCAAAGCCTTAAAGCGGCAGCCCCCGATGGCAACACGCTGTTTTTGACCCACGACCACACGATTTCCATCTTGCCGCAGGTGGTCAAGAACCCCGGCTTTGATCCGGCCAAAGACTTTGTTCCGGTCGCTGGTTTCGCCACCTTTGTGAATGCTTTGGCAGTGTCTGGCGGCACCCCAGCCAAATCGACGGCCGAGTACGTGGCCTGGGTGCGCACCCAGGGCGGCAAGGGCACGCTGGGGGTGCCGGCGCCGGCCTCCACCCCGGAGTTTCTGGTCAAGGTGCTGGGCGAGAAATACAAGCTGGACTTGGTGGCTGCTCCGTACCGCGGCAGCGCACCGATGATGGCCGATATGCTGGGCAATCAAATCGCCGCTGGCGTGGGCTCGGTGCCGGACTTTATTGAAAACCACAAGGCCGGAAAAATCCGCATCGTGGCGGTGCTCGGTGGCAGCCGCCAGGCGGTCCTGCCGGATGTGCCCACATTCAGTGAGCTCGGGTTAGGCGGTTTGGAAGACATGCCCTACTACGGGTTGTTTGCTCCGGCCGGTACGCCCAAAGCGGCCATCGACAAGGTCTCGGACGCGCTGGCCAAAGTGCTGGCACAGCCCGACGTGAAAGACCACCTCACCGCCATGGGCCTGACGGTGGGCTTCATGAACTCGCAGCAACTCGCCAAGCGTGAGCAGGCGTACACCCAGGTCTGGGCAAAGCTGATCAAAGCCAGCGGCTTTCAGGCGCAGTAAACAGCGCACGCCATGTCAGGACACCCCATGGGCAGCAACATCACTCTCACCTGTGTCGACGGCACTTCCATTCCCGCCTATGTGGCCACGCCTGCCGCTACCCCGCGTGGGGGCTTGGTCTTGCTGCAAGAAATCTTCGGCGTGAACACCCACATCCGGGCAGTGGCAGACAGCTACGCCGCCGATGGCTACTTGGTGGTGGCGCCTGCCATGTTTCATCGGGTGCAAGCCGGCGTCGAGCTGGGCTACAGCCCGGATGATGTGGCCGCCGGTGTCGCGCTCAAGGCGCGCACCGAGGCGTTGCCGCCGCCCGGCCCCCTGCAAGAGGTGCAGGCCGCGGTGGACGCTGCGCGCAGTGCCGGCAAGGTGGCGGTGATGGGTTACTGCTGGGGCGGCTGGCTGGCTTGGCGTGCAGCCGAACAGGTGCCGGGCTTGGCCGGGGCGGTGCCCTATTACGGGGGCGGCATGACAACACCGGTCGAGGCCGCGCGCACGCCCGCGTGCCCGGTGATGGCGCATTTCGGCGAGCAGGACCACGCCATTCCCTTGGCCACGGTGCAGGCGTTCACGCTGGCGCAGCCGGGGGTGGAGGTGCATCTCTATCCGGCCCAGCACGGCTTTAACTGCGACCAGCGCGGCGCGTACCAGGTCGAGGCCGCTGCGCTCGCGCGGCAGCGCACGCTGGCTTTTTTGCGCACCCACGTCGGTTGACGAGTGGGGCGCCGATACCCTAAACCAGGCTACCGGTTGGTGCGCGCGAGGTAGCGTTTGCGCCAGAAGACGAGGGCCAATGCAGCCGCCGTCAGGCCCATCGCCCCCAAAATCCACCAGAAGCCACCTTGCTGGTGGAGCAGGGGGATGAAGTCGAAGTTCATCCCAAAAATACCAGCCATCAGATTCAGCGGCAAAAAGATAGCGGTCAGCACCGTGAGCGTGCGCATGATGTCGTTGGTGCGGCTGCCTTGCACGCTGAAGTGCATTTGCACGGCAGTCTCCACGCTTTGCTCCAGGCGACGCACGTGGTGGACTACCCGCTCAATATGTTCCAGCACATCGCGGCTGCGCACCTCCAGCAGCTCGCGTTCGCGGGCATCGGCGGGGCCCGTCGTCTCCGGCCAGGTCTTGATGGCTTCTATCCAATCCTGAATGCTGGAGCGCTGCTCTTCGCACACATCATCGAGCTGGTGCAAGGCCATGCGGGCCTCCAGCAGGGAGGTCCAGTTGGTAAAGCGGGTGCGGGGGCTCAAGAGCTCGTTTTGCCAGTGGTCGAGCTGTTGTGTGAGTTCGCGGCGCAGCGCGAGGTAGCCATCCACCATCGAGTTCACGATGCGCAGCATCAAGTCGGCGGGGCCGGTGGGCTGGCGGGCGCCTGCGGCGCGCGGCTCGGCGGCAGGTGTTGCCTGCAGCAGTTTGTCGGCATAGGCATCGCGCACGGTGCAGTCGTCGGGGTGCACAGAGAGCAGCACGTTGTCAAACACCGCAAACCCGACCGGGCTGGTGTCGATACGCCGCAAGATGGGCGGGCCGCTCAAGCGCGGCGATGTGCCTTCCGCCTTGGGCGCATTCAGGGGCAGGGTGCCGGTGCTGCCGGCGACCAGGCGCCTGAACACCAGCATGTCGTATTGGGAGGTGTAGTCGTAGTGCGACGGCAGCTGCTTGTTGATCAGGTCGGAGATGTGCAGATCGACCAGTTGCTCGCCGCATAGCTGCTGCAGTGCGGCTTGGACGCGCGCTTGTTCCGCTTCAAATTCGGGGCGGCTGCAGGCAATCCACACATAGCCCGAGCCTTTCAGGTCAGCGGCAGAGAGCTGCTCTAAATCTGCGCTTTCACGGACATGGCCGGGCTCAATGTGGAAGATGCGCATGGCTTCAGGCGCGCAGTGCCCGCGCTGCATCGATGGCGAAATAGGTCAGGATGCCGTCGGCGCCCGCGCGTTTGAACGCCAGCAGGCTCTCGAGCATGACCGCATCGTGGTCCAGCCAGCCGTTGAGGGCGGCGGCTTTGAGCATCGCGTATTCGCCGCTCACCTGGTAGGCGAAGGTAGGAATCCTGAACTCGTCTTTGACGCGGCGCACGACGTCCAGGTAGGGCATACCGGGTTTGACCATCACCATGTCCGCCCCTTCGGCGATATCCATGGCCACTTCGCGCAGGGCCTCGTCGCTATTGGCCGGATCCATTTGGTAGGCTTTTTTGTTGCCCTTGCCGAGGTTTCCTGCCGATCCCACCGCATCGCGGAAGGGGCCATAAAACGCGCTGGCGTATTTGGCGCTGTAGGCCATGATGCGGGTGTGGGTCAGCTTTTCAGCTTCCAGGGCGGTACGGATGGCGCCGATGCGGCCGTCCATCATGTCGCTCGGCGCCACGATATCAACACCCGCGCGCGCTTGGGTCAGCGCCTGTTGCACCAGTTGAGTGGTGGTCTCTTCGTTCAGGATGTAGCCGTTTTCTTCGGGCCGGGTGTCGGGAATGCCGTCTTGCCCGTGGGTGGTGAACGGGTCCAGAGCCACGTCGGTCATGACGCCGAGGTCGGGGAATTCCTTTTTCAAAGCCCGCACCACGCGAGGGACTAGCCCATCCGGATTCAGGGCTTCGGCACCATCATAAGTTTTGAGCGACGCATCGACGACCGGGAACAAGGCCATGACGGGAATGCCCAGCGTCACACATTGCTCGGCCACCGGCAGCAACAAATCGAGGCTGAGTCGTTCTACGCCGGGCATGGATGCGATTGGCACGCGCTGTGCTTGTCCATCCACCACAAAGACCGGGTAGATCAGGTCATGGGCGGTCAAGGCGTTTTCGCGCACCAGATTGCGGGTGAAACTGTCGCGGCGCAAGCGGCGCGGGCGTCCGGCGGGGAAGGGGGCGTAGGGGGTCATGCCCAAAATTGTGCCCGAAAGCGGCCGGCCCACGGGGTTGACCAAGCAGTCAATTTGCTGAATACCTCAGCGAATTGGAGGGGTATTGCCCGAAATTGCTTGTCACACCACCGCAACATTGCTAAATTCAACCCCGGGTAGCTTGCTATCCCCCGCTTTCCTCCCTGAGCGGGGCCTTGATGTGTGACAGCAAAAAAGGCTTACCACCCCAGCCGTGTGCTGGGGTTTTTTTTGCCCGTAGCAAACGCAACCGTCCCGCTACACTTTGGTCATGCTCTGGATCAAAGCCTTTCACATTGTTTTCATCGCCAGCTGGTTTGCCGGCCTGTTTTATCTTCCCCGCATTTTTGTGAACTTGGCCATGGTGCCCGCCGGCTCGGATGCCGAGCGAGCCCGTCTGCTGCTGATGGCACGCAAATTGTTGCGGTTTACTACCCTGTTGGCTGTGCCAGCCTTGGGGCTGGGCCTCTATCTTTGGTTGGGTTATGGCATCGGGCGTGGGCCGGGCAATGGGTGGATGCACGCCAAGCTGGCTTTGGTGCTGCTGGCTATCGGCTACCACCACGGATGTGCGGTGATGTTGCGCAAGTTGGAAGCCGGCCTGAGCCAGCGTAGCCATGTGTTTTTCCGGTGGTTCAACGAGATCCCGGTGTTGTTGCTGACCGCAATCGTTGTTTTGGTGGTGGTCAAGCCGTTCTGACGGTATCGAACCGTGCACAAATCCACCGCATGGCCACTTGCCGCTCTGTACGCGGCACTGGTCGCGTATGCGAGTTTGTTCCCCTTTGTAGAGTGGCGCGACCAGGGGATTGCCAGCTGGGAGTTTTTGCTGGCACCACTGCCCCGGTATTGGACCGGTTTTGATGTCGCGATCAACATTGCAGGTTATGTTCCGTTGGGGGGGCTGGTTGTTCTTGGCGCTTTGCGCTCGGGGTGGCCACGTATCTCCGTTTGGCTGGCGCCGCTGGGGGTCATGCTGCTGTCGCTGCTGATGGAAGCCTTGCAGAGCTACTTGCCTTTGCGGGTGCCGTCTCGGGAAGACTTTCTGTTGAATTCACTTGGTGCTGGCTGCGGTGCAGCCATCGCTTTTGTGTTGCAAAGGGCCGGTGCTATCGATCGGTGGAACCAAGTGCGAAGCCGCTGGTTTGTGTCGCATTCCCGCGGCGGAATCGTGTTGCTCTCCACCTGGCCCTTGGGTTTGTTGTTCCCGTCTTCGGTGCCTTTGGGCTTGGGTCAGGTAGTGACCCGGGTAGAGGAGATGCTACGCAGTGCGCTGCTGGACTCTGAGTTTGAACGCTGGTTGCCCGAAGGTCCTACGGAATGGCCTGCCTTGGCTCCGAGCACAGAGTTGCTATGCGTTGCGTTGGGTTTGCTGATCCCTTGTCTGCTGGGTTTTTGTATTGTGCGGGCCCGGTGGCGACGTGTGGTGGTCGTGGTGGTGACGACTACTTCGGCGGTGTTGGTCACCGCTTTGTCGGCTGCTTTGAGTTGGGGGCCCGGCCATGCCTGGGCTTGGCTGGATTTGCCGACGCAAATCGGCATGCTGGCGGGGGCCGGCTTGGCGTTGTTGCTGGTACTGGTGTCATGGCGCGTCAGTGCGGCCGTGGCACTGTTGGCGCTGGGGGTCTATTTGAGTCTGTTGAATCAGGCGCCTGAAAGTCCGTACTTCGCACAGACCTTGCAGTTGTGGGAGCAGGGGCGGTTTATCCGGTTCAATGGTCTGGCGCAATGGGTGGGGTGGCTCTGGCCTTATGTGGCGTCCTTGTATCTTCTGGGGCAAATCGCGCGCAGAGATACTAAAACCTAAAATCAGTGCATGACTGATTCCACCACTCCCGCCCCCTCCTATTACGAACGCCATATTTTCTTTTGCCTGAACGAGCGAAAGAACGGTGAAGACTGCTGTGCGCACCACAACGCCCAAGAGGGTTTTGACAAGTGCAAGCAACTTGTCAAAGAGGCCGGACTGGCGGGCCCCGGTAAAGTCCGTGTCAACAAAGCGGGCTGCTTGGACCGTTGTGCCGGCGGCCCGGTGGCGGTGGTGTATCCCGAAGCGGTTTGGTACTCGTTTGTGGATGGGCAGGATATTGAAGAGATTGTGGAGTCGCACCTTAAGAACGGCAAAGTCGTTGAGCGACTGCTGACACCCGCCCACTTGGGTCGCTGATTACAGCGTATTCGATAGTTGGCGCCCTCATTTCTTGCGGGTGCTGCTATAAAAATAATAGCATAATGAATTCTTCTACCCAAAAGTTCCAGATGGCGGGTCCGGCCGGTTCGCTGGAGGGGCTGGTTGACGAGCCCTCGAACCCACCCTTTGATGCCGCGCGCGGCACGGTGGTGATCGCTCACCCCCATCCCTTGTTTGGCGGCACCATGGACAACAAAGTGGTCCAGACGCTGGCCCGGGCGTTTGTTCAGGCCGGATGGCGTGCGGTCCGTTTCAATTTTCGGGGTGTCGGCGCCAGCGAAGGCGTCTACGACCACGGCAACGGGGAGTTGCAAGATTTCCTGGCGGTAGTGCAGCACACGGCCCCTGAAGGAAGGCTTTCGCTGGCCGGTTTTTCATTTGGCGCGTTTGTGACCAGCCATGCGCTGTTGGCATTGGCCGCGCGTGAGCCTGAGCAGGTGGTGCTGGTCGGTACGGCGGCGAGCCGCTTTGCCGTGGCCCCCGTTGCACCCGACTTTCATGATCGCACGTTGGTGCTGCACGGCGAGCAAGACGACACCGTTCCGCTTGCGGATGTGATGAATTGGGCCCGGCCGCAGAGCTTGCCTGTGACGGTCGTGCCCGGGGGCGGACACTTCTTTCATGGACAATTGCCATTACTGCGCAACATTGTGGCGCGTCATCTGCGTGGCTGACGCTGCGCCAGCTCTCTCGGGTTGCTCCCGGCGCTTTCTCGACATTTTTTTCTCCAACCTGACTGAACTATGAAACTATTGATTGCCTCCGTTTTGGCGGCTTTGAGCTTTGCGGTGGCCGCTGAAGCACCGCGCCCGCCGGAAGTGGCTGCACGCTCCTATTTGTTGATGGACGTCACTGCGAATCAAATCCTGGCATCCAAAGATCTGGACATGCCAGTGGAGCCAGCCTCGCTCACCAAGCTGATGACAGCGTATCTGGTGTTCGACGCTTTGCGATCCAAGAAGATTGATCTCAAGCAGACCTTCCCCGTGAGTGAGCGTGCCTGGAAGATGCCCGGCTCCCGGATGTTCATCGACCCCAAGATGCAAGTGCCCGTGGAAGATTTGATCAAAGGCATGATCGTGCAGAGCGGAAACGATGCAACGATGGCGCTGGCAGAGGGCGTTGGCGGCTCTTTGGAGCGCTTTGTCCAAATGATGAATGAGCAGGCCAAGGTGCTCGGCATGAAAAATACGGGCTACAAAAACCCCGAAGGCCTTACTGAAGCAGGGCACACCACGACGGCCCGGGACTTGAGCATTCTGGCGATGCGCTTGATGAGTGACTTCCCTGATTTCGTGCACTTTTACGCGATCAAAAAGTACCGCTACCCCGGCACACCTGCCGCGAACGACAGCAACCGCAATCTGCTGTTATTCCGTGATCCGACGGTCGACGGGCTAAAGACAGGCCATACCGCTGCTGCGGGCTATTGCCTTGTGGCCACTGCTAAACGTGATTTCCCGGCCTTAGTGACTGCCGGTGCGCCCGCTGGTTCGCCTGCCGCTGCGGGGAGCCGCCGGTTGCTGTCGATTGTTTTGGGTACTGAGAGCGAAAGCGCGCGTGCCAATGAGTCACAAAAGCTGCTCAATTGGGGTTACACCGCCTATGAGGCGGTCAAGTTGTATGACGCGGGTGCTGCGGTGGTGACGCCCAAGGTCTGGAAGGGTGCCGAGTCGGCAGTCAAAGTCGGTCGTCCGCAAGGTGTCATCGTGGCGGTGCCTGCCGGAAGCGGCGCGCAGCTAAAAACCGAAGTAGTGCGCAACGAGCCGATTGTGGCGCCGGTCGCCAAAGGGCAAGTGCTGGGCACTTTGAAGGTCCGCTCCGGTGAGCAAATTGTTGCCGAAGTGCCTTTGGTCGCACTGGATGCCGTCGAGCAAGCGGGCGTCATTGGCCGCACGTGGGATGCCTTGCGCCTCTGGATTCGCTGAAGATCGGGCCACAGTTTGCGCGTAAACCCTTGTTCTGCTACATTAGAAGGCTTTTCGGAATTTCCGAAGGGATTCACGTTTTCGTAATATTCAAACGTTTAGGGACGTTTTTCAATGCCAACCATTAACCAACTCGTGCGTCAAGGCCGTGAGGTCGAGACCATCAAGTCGAAGAGCCCTGCTATGCAGAACTCTCCGCAGCGTCGCGGTGTATGCACACGTGTGTACACAACGACTCCTAAAAAGCCTAACTCCGCTCTGCGTAAAGTTGCCAAAGTGCGCTTGACCAACGGTTTTGAGGTGATCTCTTACATCGGCGGTGAAGGCCACAACTTGCAAGAACACAGCGTTGTGCTGGTTCGCGGCGGTCGTGTCAAGGACTTGCCAGGTGTGCGTTACCACATCGTCCGCGGTTCTTTGGACTTGCAAGGCGTGAAAGACCGCAAGCAATCCCGTTCCAAGTACGGTGCTAAGAAGCCAAAGGCTAAATAAGCCCTGTAGGTTCGAATTTTCGGTGCTGTTTCCCCGCGTGGCGCGGAGATACGGCGAAGTGACCCGAAACCCGGAATTGTCCGAGTGGGTCGAGTAAGTGGGGGTTTTGATTAACTCTCGCGGTGTCTGAAAAGATACCAACTGAAGCAATATGAGGTGAAATATGCCACGTCGTCGCGAAGTCCCTAAACGTGAAATCCTGCCGGATCCCAAGTTCGGCAACGTAGAGCTGTCCAAATTCATGAACGTGATCATGGAAGGCGGCAAAAAAGCGGTTGCAGAGCGCATCATTTACGGCGCACTGGAACTGATTGCTAAAAAGCACCCCGATAAGGATGCTCTGGAAGCGTTCACCGTTGCGATCAACAACGTCAAGCCCATGGTGGAAGTGAAATCCCGCCGCGTGGGTGGTGCTAACTACCAAGTGCCTGTGGAAGTGCGTCCTGTCCGTCGTTTGGCTTTGTCCATGCGCTGGATCAAGGAAGCTGCCCGCAAGCGTGGTGAAAAGTCTATGGCTCAGCGCCTTGCCAACGAAATGTTGGAAGCCACTGAAGGCCGTGGCGGCGCCATGAAGAAGCGTGACGAAGTGCACCGTATGGCTGAAGCCAACAAGGCCTTCTCTCACTTCCGTTTCTAAGCAACGGAAATCGCGGCTTTCAGAGCTTGGCAGGTCCGGGCAGCGCAATCGCGCTGTCATGTGGGCTGGCCATACTCTGAAAGTCGTTTGTCTTGCTGCATGGTGCAGCGGACCCTCTCAAGAATTTGATCAACCAAGGATCCATCATGGCTCGCACTACCCCCATTGAGCGCTACCGCAATATCGGTATTTCAGCGCACATTGACGCCGGCAAAACCACCACGACCGAGCGTATTCTTTTCTATACCGGCGTGAACCACAAAATCGGCGAAGTGCACGATGGCGCGGCCACGATGGACTGGATGGAGCAAGAGCAAGAGCGCGGTATTACTATTACTTCCGCTGCTACGACTTGCTTCTGGAAGGGGATGGACACATCGTTCCCTGAGCACCGCATCAACATCATTGACACGCCCGGACACGTGGACTTCACGATTGAAGTGGAGCGTTCCATGCGCGTTTTGGACGGCGCCTGCATGGTGTACTGCGCTGTGGGTGGCGTGCAGCCTCAGTCTGAAACCGTGTGGCGTCAAGCTAACAAATACAAGGTTCCACGTTTGGCCTTTGTGAACAAGATGGACCGGACTGGCGCCAACTTCTTCAAGGTTGTGGATCAGATGAAGTTGCGCCTCAAGGCCAACCCTGTGCCAATCGTGATTCCAATCGGTGCAGAAGAAAACTTCACCGGCGTGGTGGATCTGCGCAAGATGAAGGCCATCATCTGGGACGAAGCTTCCCAGGGCATGAAGTTCACCTTCGAAGAGATCCCTGCTGACCTCGTGAGCGTCGCTAAAGAGTGGCGCGAAAAGATGGTCGAAGCCGCTGCTGAAGCCTCTGAAGAGCTGATGAACAAGTACCTTGAGGAAGGTGACTTGACCGAAGAAGAAATCACCGGCGGCCTGCGTAGCCGCACTATCGCTGGCGAAATCCAGCCCATGTTGTGCGGTACCGCGTTCAAGAACAAGGGTGTTCAACGCATGTTGGATGCTGTGATCGAATTGATGCCTTCTCCTCTGGACGTGAAGGCCATCAAGGGCTTTGACGAAGATGAGCAAGAAATCACCCGCAAGGCTGATGACAACGAAAAGTTCGCTGCGCTGGCATTCAAGTTGATGACCGATCCGTTTGTGGGTCAGTTGACATTCGTGCGCGTGTACTCCGGCGTTCTGAAGAAGGGCGACACTGTGTACAACGCGGTGCGTGGCAAGAAAGAGCGTATCGGTCGTATCGTGCAAATGCACGCCAACAACCGCGAAGAAGTGGATGAAATCCGCGCGGGCGACATTGCTGCTTGCGTGGGTCTGAAAGACGTGACAACCGGTGAAACCTTGTGTGATCCATCGGCAGTCATCACACTTGAGCGTATGGTGTTCCCTGACTCCGTGATTCGCCAAGCTGTTGAGCCTAAGACAAAAGCTGACCAAGAGAAAATGGGTATTGCCCTGAACCGCTTGGCTGCTGAAGATCCGTCTTTCCGCGTGCAAACCGACGAAGAGTCCGGCCAGACCATCATCGGTGGACAGGGCGAGCTGCACTTGGAAATTATTGTGGACCGCATGAAGCGCGAATTCGGCGTGGAAGCTAACGTAGGTAAGCCACAAGTGGCCTACCGCGAAACTATCCGCAAGAGCGTGTCTGACGTGGAAGGCAAGTTTGTTCGCCAGTCCGGTGGTAAGGGTCAATACGGTCACGTGGTGTTGACAGTTGAGCCTAACGAAGCCGGCAAGGGCTTCGAATTCGTCGACGCGATCAAGGGCGGTGTGGTTCCTCGCGAATACATCCCTGCGGTTGAAAAGGGCGTGATCGAAGCTTTGAACCAAGGTGTTTTGGCGGGCTACCCCGTGGTGGACGTGAAGGTTACTTTGACTTTCGGTTCTTACCACGATGTGGACTCGAACGAAAACGCGTTCAAGATGGCCGCCATCTTCGGCTTTAAGGAAGGTTGCCGCAAGGCCAACCCCGTGATTCTGGAGCCCATGATGGCTGTGGAAGTGGAAACGCCTGAAGACTACGCTGGTAACGTGATGGGCGATTTGTCTTCACGTCGCGGCATGGTGCAGGGTATGGACGACATGGTCGGCGGCGGTAAGGCCATCAAGGCAGAGGTACCTTTGTCTGAAATGTTCGGCTACTCGACGACACTGCGTTCGATGTCCCAAGGCCGTGCAACCTACACGATGGAATTCAAGCACTACGCGGAAGCTCCGCGCAACGTGTCTGAAGCCATCATGGCAGCGCGCGCTAAGTAATTTTTAGTGGTCTGCGACGGTGTGCCGCCCTGTTCCCGTGCGGGGCGATATAGCAACATCGTGCAGACGTAAAACCAACACACGGGATTAGCTCTTTGGAGAATTGAAAAATGGGTAAAGAAAAATTCACACGTACCAAGCCACACGTCAACGTGGGCACCATTGGTCACGTGGACCACGGCAAGACCACACTGACAGCGGCTATCACCACTGTGTTGGCAGCCAAGTTTGGCGGATCCGCCAAAGCGTACGACCAGATCGACGCAGCGCCTGAAGAAAAAGCACGCGGCATTACCATCAACACTGCACACGTTGAGTACGAAACCGCCAACCGCCACTACGCACACGTGGATTGCCCCGGACACGCTGACTATGTGAAGAACATGATCACTGGCGCGGCTCAAATGGACGGCGCTATTCTGGTTTGCTCCGCAGCTGACGGCCCAATGCCTCAGACACGCGAACACATCTTGTTGGCTCGCCAAGTGGGCGTGCCTTACATCATCGTGTTCCTGAACAAGTGCGACATGGTTGACGACGCTGAGTTGTTGGAACTGGTTGAAATGGAAGTTCGCGAACTCCTGTCCAAGTACGACTTCCCAGGCGACGACACCCCCATCATCCACGGTTCTGCCAAGCTCGCCATGGAAGGCGACAAGGGTGACCTGGGCGAAGGCGCGATCATGAAGCTGGCTGACGCACTCGACTCCTACATCCCCCTGCCAGAGCGCGCAGTGGACGGCGCATTCCTGATGCCCGTGGAAGACGTGTTCTCGATCTCCGGTCGTGGCACCGTGGTGACAGGTCGCGTTGAGCGCGGTATCGTCAAGGTCGGTGAAGAAATCGAAATCGTTGGTATCGCCGACACACAAAAGACCACCTGCACAGGCGTCGAAATGTTCCGCAAGCTGCTCGACCAAGGTCAAGCAGGCGACAACGTTGGTATCTTGTTGCGCGGCACCAAGCGCGAAGACGTGCAGCGCGGCCAAGTGCTGTGCAAGCCCGGTTCGATCAAGCCACACACCCACTTCACTGGCGAAATCTACGTTTTGTCCAAGGATGAAGGCGGACGTCACACTCCTTTCTTCAACAACTACCGTCCCCAGTTCTACTTCCGTACAACGGACGTGACCGGTGCGATCGAGTTGCCAGAAGGCAAAGAAATGGTGATGCCTGGTGACAACGTGTCCATCACTGTGAAGTTGATCAACCCCATCGCCATGGAAGAAGGCCTGCGTTTCGCTATTCGCGAAGGCGGTCGTACCGTGGGCGCCGGCGTGGTTGCCAAAATCATCGCGTAATTCGCACATTAAGGAATTACGATGGCCGCCAAACAAAAAATCCGCATCCGCCTGAAGGCGTTTGACTACAAGCTGATCGATCAATCGGCAGCTGAAATTGTTGACACTGCAAAGCGCACCGGCGCGATTGTCAAAGGCCCCGTGCCTTTGCCAACACGCATGAAGCGCTTCGACATCCTGCGTTCACCTCACGTGAACAAGGCCAGTCGTGACCAGTTCGAAATCCGCACGCACCAGCGTTTGATGGACATCGTGGATCCAACGGACAAAACCGTTGATGCACTGATGAAACTCGACCTGCCCGCAGGCGTGGACGTAGAAATCAAGTTGCAGTAATTGAATTGAGGCCCCGTTACTGCGGGGCCTTCTTAGGCGAACGGCTGAGCACTTGCGCACTCCGCAAGTGCAGGCTATACTCGCTGGCTCTGCGTGGAGACGCGCGGGGTTTTATTAACAGTCTCCCAAGTAAAAAACATTGCAGCCAATTGAAGTTGCAATGGTTGGGAGTTACGGAGAAAACAATGAGTCTTAGCAATCACTTAGGGTTGCTGGGTCGCAAAGTTGGCATGATGCGTCTATTCACGGACGACGGGGACGCTGTTCCTGTTACCGTGGTGGATGTGTCTAACAACCGTGTGACACAGGTGAAAACCCAAGAGAACGACGGCTATGTAGCCTTGCAGGTTACATTTGGTGCACGCAAAGCTTCGCGTATTACCAAGCCCGTCGCAGGCCATTTGGCCAAAGCTGGCGTTGAAGCCGGCGAAATCATTCAAGAGTTCCGCGTTACTGCTGAATCTGCTGCAAAGTACGCAACTGGCGCCACTGTGCCAGTGACCGATATTTTTGCTGTGGGTCAAAAAGTGGATGTGCAGGGCACTTCGATTGGTAAAGGCTACGCCGGTACCATCAAGCGTCACAACATGTCCTCGCAGCGCGCATCCCACGGTAACAGCCGTTCGCACAATGTGCCCGGTTCTATCGGTATGGCTCAAGATCCTGGTCGCGTGTTTCCTGGTAAGCGCATGACTGGTCATCTGGGTGATGCCACCGTGACAACTCAAAACCTCGACGTAGTTCGTGTTGACGAAGCTCGCCAGCTGTTGTTGATCAAGGGTGCTATCCCTGGATCCAAGGGCGGTTTCGTGACCGTGCGTCCTGCAGTCAAAGCCAAAGCCTCTAAAGGAGCGAACTGATGCAAGTCGAACTCCTGAATGAACAAGGTCAGGCAACTTCCAAATACGACGCTCCTGAAGCAGTCTTTGGTCGTGACTACAACGAAGATCTGGTGCACCAAGTGGTCGTGGCCTTCCAGGCCAACGCTCGTCAAGGTACACGTGCACAAAAAGACCGTGAACAGGTCAAGCACAGCACCAAGAAGCCTTTCAAGCAAAAGGGAACCGGTCGTGCTCGCGCTGGTATGACCTCCTCGCCACTGTGGCGCGGCGGCGGTCGTATCTTCCCGAACATGCCTGATGAAAACTTCGGCCAGAAGATCAACAAGAAGATGTACCGCGCAGGTATGGCATCTATCTTGTCTCAGCTGGTGCGCGAAGGCCGTTTGGCCGTGGTGGATTCCCTGAAAGTGGAATCTCCCAAGACCAAGGCTTTGGCTGCGAAGTTCAAGGCAATGAATCTGGAATCCGTGTTGGTGATCGCTGATGAGGTTGATGAAAACCTGTATCTGGCATCCCGTAACCTGGTGAATGTTCTGGTGGTTGAGCCCCGTTATGCTGACCCCCTGTCTTTGGTTCACTACCGCAAGGTGTTGGTGACCAAGGCTGCCATGGACACACTCAAGGAGATGTTTGCATGAGCCACGGTCCCAATCTGACCAAATTCGACGAAGGTCGTTTGATGCAAGTGCTCGTCGCTCCCATTGTGTCCGAAAAGGCCACCATGGTTGCTGAAAAGAGCAATGCTGTGACTTTCAAGGTGCTGCAAGACGCTACCAAGTATGAAATCAAGGCCGCTGTGGAATTGATGTTCAAGGTCGAGGTAAAAGGCGTTTCTGTGGTGAACACCAAGGGCAAGACCAAGCGTTTCGGTAAGTCTGTTGGCCGTCGCGACAATGTTCGCAAAGCCTACGTGACACTGAAGCCAGGTCAAGAGCTGAACCTCGGCGGGGAGGCTGCGTAATCATGGCTGTCATTAAAATGAAACCAACTTCCCCAGGCCGTCGTGGCGTGGTGAAGATTTCGCGTGACCACCTGCACAAGGGTGCTCCCCACGCTGCTTTGTTGGAGCCACAATTCCAACAAGCCGGTCGTAACAACAACGGCCACATCACCACCCGTCACAAGGGCGGTGGTCACAAGCATCACTACCGTGTAGTGGATTTCGTCCGTAACAAGGATGGCATCCCTGCGAAGGTTGAGCGCATTGAGTACGATCCAAACCGTTCCGCGCACATCGCTCTGGTGTGCTACGCAGACGGCGAGCGCAAGTACATCATTGCTCCTCGTGGCCTGGAAGTTGGCGCAACCATTCAAAACGGTTCCGAAGCTCCTATCCGCGTGGGCAACACATTGCCTATTCGCAACATTCCAGTGGGTTCCATCATCCATTGCGTAGAGTTGCAAGTTGGCAAGGGTGCTCAAATCATCCGTTCCGCTGGTACATCTGCTACTTTGCTGGCTCGCGAAGGCACCTACGCTCAAGTGCGTGTGCGTTCTGGCGAAGTCCGCAAGATCCACATCGACTGCCGCGCGACCATTGGTCAAGTAGCAAACGAAGAGCACAGCCTACGCCAGTTGGGCAAGGCCGGTGTGAAGCGTTGGATGGGTATTCGCCCAACCGTTCGTGGTGTTGTGATGAACCCTGTTGACCACCCACACGGTGGTGGTGAAGGCAAGACCGGTGAAGGCCGTCATGCAGTCGATCCTTGGGGTAATCTGACCAAGGGCTACCGTACCCGTAACAACAAGCGCACGCAGGTCATGATCGTGTCGCGTCGCAAGAAGTAAGGGGTAGGTAAATGACTCGTTCACTGAAAAAAGGTCCATTCGTCGACCATCACCTGATTGCCAAGACCGAAAAGGCCGTGGCAAACAAGGACAAGAAGCCGATTAAGACTTGGTCCCGTCGCTCCATGATCCTGCCCGAGTTCATCGGCTTGACCATTGCTGTGCATAACGGCAAACAGCACGTGCCTGTCTATATCACCGATCAAATGGTTGGCCACAAGTTGGGTGAGTTCGCGCTCACACGTACTTTCAAGGGTCACCCTGCGGACAAAAAAGTCCAGAAGAAATAAGGAGGTGACCATGGAAACTCGTGCAACCCTTCGTGGCGTCCGTTTGTCTGTTGACAAAGGTCGTCTGGTCGCGGACTTGATCCGTGGCAAGAAAGTTGATCAAGCTCTGAACATCTTGCAATTCACACAGAAAAAAGCTGCTGTGATCATCAAGAAGGTTTTGGAGTCCGCAATTGCCAACGCCGAACACAATGACGGCGCTGACATCGACGAATTGAAGGTTAAAACCATCTACGTCGAGCAAGGTGCTTCGCTGCGTCGCTTCACCGCGCGCGCCAAGGGCCGTGGCAATCAAATCCGCAAACCCACGTGCCACGTGTACGTGACGGTTGGAAACTGAAAGAGGCCAGGAAGATATGGGACAAAAAATCCACCCAACCGGCTTTCGTTTGGCGATCAGCCGTAACTGGTCTTCTCGCTGGTACGCAAGCAACCGTGATTTCGCCGGCATGTTGTCGGAAGACATCAAGGTTCGCGAGTACCTGAAGGCCAAGCTGAAAAACGCTTCGGTTTCGCGCATTCTGATTGAGCGTCCTGCCAAGAACGCACGTATCACCATTTTCTCGGCTCGTCCGGGCGTGGTGATCGGCAAGAAGGGCGAAGACATCGAAAACTTGAAGCGTGACCTGGGCAAGCAATTGGGCGTGCCAGTGGCAGTGAACATCGAAGAAGTGCGCAAGCCCGAAATCGATGCGAAGCTGATCGCTGACAGCATCACCCAGCAGCTCGAAAAGCGCATCATGTTCCGTCGCGCCATGAAGCGCGCCATGCAAAACGCTATGCGTTTGGGCGCTTTGGGCATCAAGATCATGTCGTCCGGCCGTTTGAACGGTATCGAAATTGCACGTACTGAGTGGTACCGTGAAGGCCGCGTGCCTTTGCACACTCTGCGCGCAGACATCGATTACGGAACTTCTGAAGCTAAGACAACTTACGGCATCATTGGCGTGAAAGTTTGGGTTTACAAGGGTGACACTTTGGGCCGTAACGATCTGCCAGCAGCCGTTGAGCCTCGTGCTGAAGAAGAGCGTCGTCCTCGCGGCCCACGCCGTGATGACCGCGGTGCGCGTCCAGGCGCTGCACCTCGTGGCGCCCGTCGTCCGGTCGGTAGCAATGCCGCTCCCGCTGATGGCAGCGACAAGCCCGCTGAAGCACTTGGTGCTGACGCTAAAACCGCCGTTAAGCGCGTTCGCAAAGTCGCCGCGCCAGCTGCAGCAGCTGACGGTAAAGGAGAATAATCATGTTGCAACCCGCTCGCCGGAAATACCGCAAAGAGCAAAAGGGCCGTAACACTGGAGTCGCAACCCGCGGAAGCTCGGTTGCCTTTGGTGACTTCGGTCTGAAATGTACTGACCGCGGCCGTCTGACGGCTCGCCAGATTGAAGCTGCACGTCGTGCAATTTCCCGTCACGTGAAGCGTGGCGGCCGTATCTGGATCCGCGTGTTCCCTGACAAGCCGATTTCCCAGAAGCCTGCTGAAGTGCGTATGGGTAACGGTAAAGGTAACCCCGAGTACTACGTGGCTGAGATTCAGCCCGGTAAGATCGTGTTTGAGATCGTCGGCGTGCCCGAAGAACTCGCTCGCGAAGCTTTCCGTTTGGCTGCTGCAAAGCTGCCATTGCGTACGACATTTGTCAGCCGCATGATCGGCCAGTAATTCAGGAGAAATCGAAATGACGAAAGCTGCTGAACTGCGCCAAAAAGACGTTGCCGGCCTGAAAGACGAAGTCAAGGCTTTGCAAAAAGCCCACTTCGGTCTGCGTATGCAAAAGGCCACGCAACAAATCAACAACACCGCTTCGTTGCGCTCTGCGCGCCGCGATATTGCTCGCGCCAAGACTATTCTTGTGCAAAAGCAAAGCGCTGAAAAATCCGCCAAATAAGGAGCGATAAATGACGGAAGCTAAAAAATCCCTCAAGCGCACCTTGGTTGGCAAGGTGGTCAGCGACAAGCGTGCTAAGACTGTGACAGTGCTGATTGAGCGTCGTGTGAAGCACGAGCTCTACGGCAAGATCGTTGCGAAGACCAGCAAGTACCACGCCCATGACGAAAAGGGCGAGTACAAGTTGGGCGACGTGATCGAAATTACCGAAAGCAAGCCTATCTCCAAAACCAAGAACTGGGTTGCGACCCGTTTGGTAGAGAAGGCAGCTGCGGTTTAAGTCTTTACGACTTCATTCCTGCAGTTGAATAAGAAACGGCCCACAATGTGGGCCGTTTTCATTGGTATTAACACTTTGCATAAGGAGCAAATATGATTCAAGTCGGCGACGCACTTCCAGACACCACACTTATGGAGTACTCAGAGATCGAAGGCGAAGGTTGCAGCATCGGTCCTAACGCAGTGCCTGTCGCGAAGGCCACCGCGGGCAAGACCATCGCCGTGTTTGCTCTGCCTGGCGCCTTTACTCCCACCTGCTCTGCCAAACATGTGCCCGGCTATGTGGAGTATGCAGAGGCTTTTAAGGCAGCTGGTGTCGACGAAATCTGGTGCGTGAGCGTGAATGACGCGTTTGTGATGGGCGCATGGGCGCGCGATCAAAAAACCGGCACCAAAGTGCGTATGCTTGCCGACGGTGACGCTGCGTTTGCCAAAGCGACTGGCTTGACTCTGGATCTCACCGGTAAAGGTTTGGGTCTGCGTTCCAACCGTTATTCGATGTTGGTCAAGGACGGCAAAGTCGCAACTTTGAACATTGAAGGCCCCGGCAAATTTGAAGTGAGCGACGCTGCCACCTTGCTGGCTCAAGCCCAGGCCTAAGCGAGAACGCGGGTGGAGCTAGAGTTCTGCCCGCAAATAGTGGGCCCCTGCTATTGGGTTGAAGTAATACGGGGGCACTTCAACGAAGCCCAACTCTCCGTACAAAGCGCGTGCGCTCTCCATGTCGTTCAGGGTGTCTAGAAGCACGCAGTCATAACCCATGGTTCGGGCTGCGTCCAAAATTGCCTCTGCTAACAAGCGACCTAGCCCCAGTCTCCGGTAAGCGGGTCGGACAAACAGACGCTTCATTTCGGATGCGTTGGGGTAGTCCACGTTATCCAGCGGGCGGAGTGCGCAACATCCGGCCCATGCGCCATCAATCTGAACTGCCAGCAGGCAACCGCGCGGGGCCGCATACTCTCCGGGCAAGGTGCTCAGTTCTTCTTCAAAGTTCTGAAAGCACAAATCCACCCCAAGGCTGTCGGCGTATTCGATAAACAGCCCGCGGATACCCTCTAGCGTGTCAGGAGTGTCGGCAATCAGAATGTGCGGTTGCATGGAGGCGTGGGGTAAGCGGAGTTAAGCGGTGGGCCATACGCGATCGCTGCTGAATGCGGCCACTTTTGAGTAGGCAATGTATCACTACAAGCCCTGGCACACGCTTACCCACCTTATAGGCTTCGCGCCTCGCCGTAGCTGTTTCTCAGCTGCTAGGATTCTTGCAAAAGCTTTTCGATCAGCTGGTGTAGCTCATCAAAGTCGGGTTGGCCTACGTAGCGTTTGACAATATCGCCCCGCTTGTTCACCAGATAGCTGGTGGGGGTTAAGGTCACCTCACCCCAAGAGCGGGCCACAGCACCAGTGTTGTCGATGGCCACATCGAACGGAAGCTTGCGTGTCTGTGCAAAGTTCACAACGTAGCTCGGCGGGTCATAGGCCATCGCAACTGCAACGGTACCAAATCCTTTGTCTTTGAACTTCTCGTAGGTCTGCACCATTTGGGGCATTTCTGCGACGCAAGTTGTGCAGCTCGTAGCCCAAAAATTCACCAAGGTCACACGGCCCTTAAGGTCGCTGGTCTGCTTGCTGCTACCGTCCAGCAAAACGAAAGTAGACGCCGGCGCGGCCTTTGTATCGGACACCAAAAAAGCACCACCAGCGACCAAGCAAGCCGCTACGATGGCACCCAATACCACTTGTTTTTTCATACGCAGGAAATCTCTCCATGGACCGTAGACAGTTTACGTCGCTCTCACTGCTCACCGCGACCCTTTTCAGCACCATCACCCAGCACGCCCACGCCCTGAGTTTGGCCGACCTCAGCAACACGGATGCGAGCAAAGGGCTGAAAGTAGCGCTTGAGAAGGGCGCCTCGGCGGCTATTCTTCAACTCGGCGCAGTAGATGGATTCCTTGGCAACGAGAAAGTTCGCATCGCATTGCCGGGATATCTCGAAGACGCAGCTAAATTGATGCGTACATTCGGCCAAGGGGGCAAAGTCGATGAGCTGGTGACTTCCATGAATCGTGCGGCTGAAGCCGCGGTTCCGATGGCCAAAGATGTGTTGATGAAGGCAGTGCAAGGCATGTCGGTGCAGGATGCCAAGGGCATACTCGCAGGCGGCGACACCGCTGTCAGCCAGTTCTTTGCGGATAAAACCCGGGCACCGCTGGGCACCAAGTTTCTGCCTATCGTGACCCAAGCCACCTCCAAGGTGGGGCTCGCCGACAAATACAACCAATTCGCAGGCCGGGCCTCCGAGTTGGGGCTCCTGAAGAAAGAGGACGCCAACATTCAGCAGTACGTCACCGGCAAGTCCTTGGACGGCCTGTACTTCATGATTGGCGAGGAAGAGAAAAAAATCCGGCAAAACCCTGTTGCTTACGGCAGCAGCATTCTCAGCAAAGTATTCGGCACGCTCCGATGAGCCGTGTTCGCTGGGTCCGCGCGATGGCGGCATTCGCCGTCATCGCGGCTGTCTCTGCGTGCAGCCCGACGATGAACTGGCGCAAAGCTCCGCTAAGCGCGGTGGCCTTCAATCTTCCCTGCAAGCCTGACAGCGCCACACGCAATCAGCAAATTGGCGATAAAACCCTGTCACTGGACATCATGGGCTGCGAGGCTGGGGATGCGCTATTCGCGATCAGTCAGGTCGCCGTGCCCGATGGAGCGGCGGCTCGCGATATTCAAAGTGCATGGCAACAACAAGCCCTGCGTTCCATGCGCGCAGGAACGCCAGAGGCTGCTCCATGGACGCCGCCCTCCTGGAGTAAAAGCGCCATTTCCATTCAGGCAACCGGTGTCGATCCACAGGGAAAGCCTATACAGGCGCGCCTCAGCTGGTTCTTGCATGAACAAAGGCTGTATCACCTCGCTGTTTACGCGCCAAAGGTTTTGCCAGAGTGGGCGCTAACATTTCTGGAAGATATCTCTCTGTTATGAGTTTCATGTCACGCAATAAAGCGATCGCCGTATTTTTGGCGTTCGCCTTCGCTTACTTTTTGTCCGCCCTGATCCGTGCGATCACTGCCACGATAGCGCCTACTCTGGTTGCAGAGTTTCAACTGCAATCCGCTGACCTTGGCTTGCTCGCTGGCGGGTATTTTCTGGGCTTCGCTGCCATGCAACTCCCTCTGGGCAAATGGCTGGACAGCCATGGCCCACGGAAGGTAGAGCTGTTTTTCTTGGCGGCAGCCTTGGCGGGATGCATCGCGTTTTCACAGGCCGACGGCTTTGTGGGCCTTTTGTTTGCGCGGATTCTCTGCGGTATTGGAGTCTGCGCTTGCCTCATGGCGGCCCTCACCGGATACCGTCGCTGGTTCGCCCCGGAACAACTGATGCGCGCCAACTCGTGGATGTTGATGGTGGGTGCATTTGGCATGGTCGCTTCCACATTGCCGGTTCAGTGGCTCTTGCCAGTCATCGGTTGGCGCGGCATCTTTTTAGTGTTGGCGGCCCTGATGTTGATCAGCATGGTCTTGATCGCCTGGCAGGTCCCCGCGTGGGAGGCACCTGCAACCGCTGCCGGCGCCAACGCACAGGTGCAGGGCTATGCCGAGGTGTGGCGCAACCCGTATTTCAGGGCTCTGGCCCCGCTGGGCTTCGTCAACTATGGCGGCCTCGTGGCCATGCAAACCCTGTGGGCGGGCCCGTGGATGACCAAGGTGGCCGGTTACACACCGGCCCAAGCCGCCAGTGGTTTGTTTTGGTTGAATGTGGCCATGCTGCTTGCGTATTGGCTGTGGGGATTGGCAAACCCATGGCTGGCTCGCAACGGGCATACCGCCGAAAAGATGATCCGCCGTTGGGTGCCGCTCAGTTTTGTGACGCTTGCTATATTAATCATAGCGGGTCCCGCACTATCGGTGAGTGCTGCAGTGGTATTTGCCTTGTATTGTGTCGCTTCCACGGTCGCCGCACTTGCGCAGCCGGCTGTGGGCATGGCCTTTCCTGCCGGGCTGGCTGGGCGGGCTCTGTCGGCCTACAACCTGGTGATCTTTGCGGGCGTGTTTGCGGTGCAGTGGGGCCTCGGCCTGTTGCTGGACGTCCTGAAGGCCCAAGGGCTGCCTGAAGTGCAGGCGTTTCAAGTGGCGTTTGCGACTTTTGGTGGTGCCAGTGTGCTGGCTTATCTGGTGGCGTGCCGGGCAAAGACGCCATAATCAATGCCCAACTCTGACTTCGTATGAACACCGGCATCCTTATCATCGCCCACGCTCCCCTTGCCAGTGCATTGCGAGCTTGTGTGCTGCATGTGTACCCGGACGCGGGAGACGGCATCAGCGCACTGGATGTTCCTGCCAACGAAAACCCCGACGTGACACGCGCAGCGGCCCAAGCGCTGCTTCGCCAATTGGGTGCGCCGCAGGCGCTGGTGCTGACCGACGTGTTCGGCGCCACCCCCTGCAACGTGGCCCAAAAAGTGGTGGATGGTCATCAGTCTAAGCTGGTGGTGGGTGTCAACCTGCCCATGCTGCTGCGCACCGTCAATTACCGGCATGAGCCGCTGGACGTTTTGGTCACCCGAGCGCTCGCCGGTGGCACCCAGAGCATCATGCAAGTCGCGGTCACCGCACCGCAAAACCAACATCGTAAAACCCATGATCAGCACCAACACGACCATAGTCAATAAACTGGGCCTCCATGCACGGGCCTCGGCCAAGTTCACCAAATTGGCGGGCAGCTTCCCTTGCGAGGTCTGGATGTCCCGCGGTGAGCGCCGTGTCAATGCCAAAAGCATCATGGGCGTGATGATGCTGGCAGCCGGCATCGGTTCCGAGATCACCCTAGAAACCAGCGGCGACCGTGAGCAAGAAGCCATGGACGCTTTGTTGGCCCTGATCAACGACAAGTTCGGAGAAGGCGAATGAACCCGCTGCCCCTGACCCTGCGGAGCCTGCAGACATGACATTTTCGGTCCACGGCCTCGCGGTTTCCCGGGGCATTGCCATCGGGCGCGCGGTCTTGGTCGCGTCAAGCCGGGTGGACGTCGCGCACTACTTCATCAAACCGGATGAGGTGGATGCTGAAATCGCACGGGTGCGGGCAGGCCGCGATGCGGTGGTTGAAGAAATCTACCGCCTCCAAACCAGCATCAGCCGCATGGGGCCCAAAGAGGCGCCTACCGAACTGGCCGCCTTGCTGGATGTGCATTTGATGCTGCTGCAAGACGAAGAGCTGGTCGGCGGCGTCAAGCACTGGATCACAGACCGCCTGTACAACGCAGAGTGGGCCTTGACCACTCAGCTTGAAATCATTGCCCGCCATTTCGATGAAATGGAAGACGCCTATCTGCGCGAGCGCAAGGCCGACATGGAGCAGATTTGCGAACGGGTGCTGCGCGCGATGAAGGGCGGCCAGTCGCCGGTACTGCCTGCTCAGCGGCCGGGCCGCAAAGGCGCACAGCAGGATTTGTTGCTGGACGACACCGTGGATGTGCCTCTGGTGCTCATCGCCCATGACTTGTCGCCGGCTGACATGTTGCAGTTCAAGCAAAGTGTGTTTGCGGGCTTCATCACCGATGTGGGCGGCAAGACCTCGCACACCGCCATCGTGGCGCGCAGCATGGATATCCCCGCGGTGGTGGGCGCGCGCACCTGCAGTCAATTGGTGCGGCAGGATGACTGGGTCATCATCGATGGCGATGCCGGTGTGGTCATCGTGGACCCATCGCCCATCATCCTCGCGGAATACGGCTTCAAACAGCGCCAGGGTGAACTCGAACGTGGCCGCTTGCAGCGCTTGCTGCACACTCCTGCCGTGACCATGGATGACGAAAAAATCCAGTTGCTGGCCAACATCGAAATGCCGGAAGACGCCCAAGCCGCACTCAAGGCAGGTGCTTTGGGCGTCGGGCTGTTTCGCAGCGAGTTTCTGTTCATGGGGCGCCATGGCCAGTTGCCGGACGAAGAAGAGCAGTACCGGGCCTACAAAAAGGCGGTCGAAGGGATGGAGGGCTTGCCTGTCACCATCCGCACCGTGGATGTGGGGGCTGACAAGCCGCTGGATGAGTCAGTGCATGACGACGCCCACCTCAACCCTGCGCTGGGCTTGCGGGCGATCCGCTGGAGCTTGGCCGAGCCTGCTATGTTTTTGACGCAGCTGCGCGCGATTTTGCGGGCGGCTGCGCATGGCAAAGTCCGTTTGCTGATACCGATGTTGGCCCATGCGAGCGAAATCCGCCAAACACTGGCCCACATTGAGCGCGCCCGCGCCCAGCTTGACCGCCGTGGCGATGTGTATGGCCCGGTGCAGTTGGGCGCGATGATCGAGATCCCGGCGGCCGCTTTGAGCCTGCCCTTGTTTTTGAAGTACTTCGACTTTCTGTCGATCGGTACCAACGACTTGATCCAGTACACCCTCGCCATCGACCGCGCGGACGAATCGGTGGCCCACCTCTACGACCCGCTGCACCCCGCAGTGCTGCGGCTGGTCGCAGACACGATTGCCGAATGCCGTGCGCAGGGCAAAGACGTGAGTGTGTGCGGTGAAATGGCGGGTGATGTGACCCTGACGCGTTTGCTGCTGGGCTTGGGACTGCGCAGCTTCTCCATGCACCCCGCGCAGATTCTGGCGGTCAAGCAAGAGATCTTGCGCTCCGACACCACCAAGCTGGCTCTTTGGGCCCAGCGGGTGCGCACCGCGGAAGATCCGGCCTTGGAGCTGGCGGGCGGATACGTGTGATGTAAATGCCGTTGAGCTATTGTTTTAATAGCTAACGGCGCACTTTCCGTATGGGCTACAGCATGTTTCTGTTGAGATGCTCAAGCCTTGGCGCGTGAACCCAACACGGCTGCTCCCACGATCATGGCAGCGGCCAATGCCACACTGGCGCTAGGCCACTCGCCTCGCATCCAAAGCAAACCGAGGGTGGACAGCAGTGGCGTCAGAAATGACAACACGCCGATGGTGCGTGCATCTCCGCGTTTGAGCGCTGCATCCCACAGGTAAAACGCACCACCCAAAGGCCCCAAACCGAGCGCTGCCAGCAACTGCCAATCGTGGGCCGTCAGCGTGACGGATGGCTCCAAGAGCGCGTGGCACAAGAGCGAAAGCAGTCCAGACACCAGCCCAAACAAGCCGATTGCCGCATTTGGGAAGGGCGGCACCCGCCGGGTCATCAGCGAATAGCTGGCCCACACAAAGGCAGAGGCCATGGCCGGCAGATAGCCCCATGCCCAACCGCCCATGCCGCTGCCTGCATCGCGGCCCCCCAATATGGCCAGCGCCGCGCCGGCAAAACCGAGCAAGGCGGCCGCCACGTGCAGCGCACCCAGCCGCATGCCGGGCAGAAACAGCGGGGCCATCAACACAATGCCCAGCGGCCACAGGTAGTTGACTAAATTGGCTTGCACCGGTGGCGCATGGCGCAGGGCGATAAAGAGCAAAAAGTGAAACCCAAACAGCCCATAAACCCCCAGCGCCAACGTGGCGGCGGGCACCTTCCATGCACTTACCCGGCCGCGTGACAGCAGCAAGCCAATCACACTGCCGATGACCAAGCCCACGCCTGTGAGCAGAAAGGGCGGCACATGGCCCAATGAGACGCCCAAAGGGGCGAGACTGCCCCAGAGGGCGATAGCGGCTAAAGCAAGAAGGGATGCATTCATGCCCGCAAGCTTAGCCGCTCGGTAATCGCTGTCTGGCGTAGCCGGCTCAGGCAAGGCGCTGGTCAGTGGACGGGCGCTTCCACAGGTTTATGCCACCGTCCACCGCGTGGCTGTCAATGGCAGCTAACTCCTCTGCACTGAAGGTGAGATTGCTCATGGCGCCCACCAGGTCCACGATTTGCTCGGGCTTGCTGGCGCCTATCAGCGCGGAGGTGACGCGTGCATCGCGCAGTACCCATGCGGTGGCCATTTGTGCCAGGCTTTGGCCGCGGGCTTGGGCGATCTCATTGAGGGCGCGCACATGCTTGAGGTTTTGCTCACTCAAATGGTCCTGCTTGAAGGAGCCGCCGCCCGGGCGGTTGATGCGCGCGTCTGCGGGCACACCGTTGAGGTATTTGTTGGTCAGCAGACCCTGGGCCAGCGCGCTGAAGGCGATGCAGCCCATGCCGGTTTCGTCCAGCGCGTCCAGCAGGTCTTCTTCGATCCAGCGGTTCATCAGGCTGTACGAGGGTTGGTGGATCAGCATGGGCACGCCCATACTTTTCAAGATGGCAGCAGCTTCGCGGGTTTTGGTGCCGGAGTAGCTGCTGATGCCGGCATACAGCGCCTTACCCTGCTGTACGGCAGTGGCCAGCGCACCCATGGTTTCTTCCAGCGGGGTGTCGGGGTCAAAACGGTGGCTGTAGAAGATGTCCACGTACTCCAAGCCCATGCGCTTCAAGCTCTGGTCCAGGCTGGCGAGCACGTATTTGCGCGAGCCACCGCCCTGTCCATAAGGGCCGGGCCACATGTCGTAGCCGGCCTTGCTGGAGATGATCAGCTCATCGCGGTAGGGTATGAAGTCGCGGCGCAAGTGTTCGCCGAAATTGGTCTCCGCGCTGCCAAACGGCGGGCCATAGTTGTTGGCCAGGTCGAAGTGGGTGATGCCCAAGTCGAACGCGGTGCGCAGCATGTCGCGCTGGGTTTGAAACGGTGTGGCATCACCGAAGTTGTGCCACAAGCCCAGCGACACCGCTGGGAGTTTGAGGCCGCTTTTGCCGCAGGTGCGGTAGGGAACACGTCCGTCGTATCGGTCAGAGGCTGCGTGGTACATGGTGTGTATGAGGGGTGAAAGTGACAACTAAGGATCGCTATTGTTGTTCATTTTTTATGCGCTTAAATTCAGAAGAAAATTGCCCTGATTTCTGCACATCTCATGGGGGCTGTGTGCCTATCTCCCTGCATACTCCACGCCATGAATTTGAATGAATCCGACATGAAGACCCAAGAGCCGCGCCTGTGGATCAGCGATGGCTGGACTGCCCGCGTGGTGAAGAACGAAGACGACGATGGCTGGGCCGTTGCGATGACGGCCGATGGTGCCTCAGAGCCTGCGCTGATCGGTCCCTGGACCATGGGGCGCGATAAAAAGAACCCCAAGCCGCTGGACCAGAGTGCCTTCTTGACGCTGGTAAAAACAGCCCGCGAATTTGTGCGCCGTAGCGAGCAGCAATTGCACGCGAGCCTGCACCAAAGTATGGACGTGGCGGCAGGCGAGGGCCGCGTGACGGTCTACCTGGACATTGAGCCCGACGAAGAAAATCCCACCGCCACCCTGACGGCGAGGGATGAGGGCGATGACGTGATTGCGCAGGTCAAGGTGTCACCCGCTTTCAAGCTCAGCCGCGCCAGCGCGGTAGCGTGGGTTGAGCGTGGATACGCCAAGCCTTGAGGTAAAAATAGCTGCTAGCCCACATTGAATGTGCGCTAGCAGCTATTAAATTTATAGCAATTCGGCTTTTAGGCGGCGGGTGCGCTCATTGCGTGACCGGCTTGCACATCTGCGTGGTAACTGGAGCGCACCATGGCACCGACCGCCGCGTGTTTGAAGCCCATTTTGTAGGCCTCTTCTTCAAACATCTTGAAGGTGTTGGGGTGCACATAACGGCGCACCGGCAGGTGGCTGGTGGAGGGCGCGAGGTACTGGCCGATGGTCAGCATCTCGATGTTGTGGGCGCGCATGTCGCGCATCACTTCGAGGATCTCTTCGTCCGTCTCGCCCAAACCAACCATCAAGCCGCTCTTGGTGGGTACATCGGGGAAGAGCGCCTTGAATTTCTTGAGCAAGTTCAGCGAAAACTGGTAATCCGAGCCGGGGCGCGCTTCCTTGTAGAGGCGGGGAATAGTTTCCAGGTTGTGATTCATCACATCGGGCGGCGCGGCCTTCAAAATTTCTAAAGCGCGGTCGTCGCGGCCGCGGAAGTCAGGCACCAGCACTTCAATCTGAGTCTTGGGGGATAGTTCGCGCGTTTTGCGAATGCACTCCACAAAGTGGCCAGCACCGCCGTCACGCAGGTCATCGCGGTCTACGCTGGTAATCACCACGTAATTGAGCTTGAGCTGGGCAATGGTCTTGGCCAGGTTGTCGGGCTCGTTCACATCCAGCGGGTCGGGGCGGCCGTGGCCCACGTCGCAGAAGGGGCAGCGGCGGGTGCACTTGTCGCCCATGATCATGAAAGTGGCAGTGCCTTTGCCGAAGCATTCGCCGATGTTGGGGCAGCTGGCTTCTTCGCACACAGTCACCAGTTTATTGGCCCGCAGTGTCTCCTTGATTTCGTAGAAGCGGGTCGTCGGGCTGCCGGCTTTGACGCGGATCCAGTCCGGTTTTTTGAGCACTTCGCCTTGTTGCACCTTGACCGGGATGCGCGCCAATTTGGCCTGGGCTTTTTGCTTGGCCAAGGGGTTGTAATCGGCGGTCGATTGGGCCTCGCGCACCGTGGGGTTCGCAGTGCTGTGTTCGCGCTTCGTGTCGAGGGAGGTGTCGCTTTGGCTCATGGTGTGGCGTCTCTGCTGCGGGGCCGTGGCCCCGGGCGCACCTTAAGGTGCAAGGTAAGTGGCGAGTTTTTGGCCCAGTACGTCTGCGGCATCTTGCCAGCTGACTTGAACCCCGATTGTAGAAAGGTCTATCGTTTGCAGCTGCGAATAGCCGCAAGGGTTGATCCGCGAGAAGGGCTCCAGGTCCATGGCCACATTCAACGCGACGCCGTGGTACGTGCAGTTGCGGCTGACCTTGATGCCCAGCGCCGAAATTTTGCCCAGCCCTGTGAAGTCCGGGTCTTGGTGGTTAGTCGCTCCCATGCGGGGGCGCTGCTCCAGGGGGGGGTGGCCGCAAGGGTCACTCAGCCGGACGTATATGCCCGGTGCGCCCGCCACGCGGTGGCCGGTCACGCCAAAATGGAACAGGGTTTTGATCACCGCCTCTTCGATGCGATAGACGTATTCTTTGACGAAATAGCCCGCCCGTTTGAGGTCGATCATCGGGTAACCCATCACCTGTCCCGGGCCGTGATAGGTCACCTGGCCGCCACGGTTGGTTTGTACGACTGGAATGTCGCCCGGCATGAAGATGTGTTCAGGCTTGCCTGCCAGGCCCTGTGTATAGACCGGCGGATGCTCACATATCCATAGCTGATCACGCTCTTCTGACGCAGGGCCTACGGGCCTTTCGTTCGTAAAGCGCTGCATGGCCTCATAGGTCGGCACATAGTCCAACCGGCCGCGCTGAAACAGGTCTATCGCCACGGGTTTACAGCACCACTTTCACCATGGGGTGCGTCGACAAGGTGCGGTACAACTCGTCGAGTTGCTCGCGACTGGTGGCAGTCACCGTGATGGTGACGCCAAGGTAATTGCCGCCCTTGCTTTCGCGGAGCTCAATGGTCTTGGCATCAAACGCGGGGTCGAATTGTTGCGCAATCATGCTGATGGCACGCACCAAGCCATCGACCTTGTGGCCCATCACTTTGATGGGGAACAGCGACGGGTACTCAATGAGGGACTCAGCGCGTGGGTTGTTTGTGTTGTCGCCTGGGGGCGTTTGTGTGGCCATGCTCGCGCCTTTCTAGGGTTGTCTGCGGCCCAAAGGTTGTTGACCTATTGGCCGCTGCGGTGTCAGATGAGCCGGATTATCGCTTTCGGTGGTCCGGGCATACGCCAGACGAATGTCGGGGCGCTGTGAGTGGTGTCGCGGCCGCCTTTTTGATTCGCTGTAGTCTTTTAGATAGGTTTCTACGTATAATCGGAGGCTGTGCATTGAACTGGGTAGCGGTCTGAGCGCGATTTTGATAATGACAAACACGCACGCAGACCACGGGTCCGTAGACGCTGACAACCCAGATGGGGTGGCAGATGACGAGTTCAAGCCCCTGACGGCTGAAGAAGCTAATCAATGGCGCCGGCGCAACCCTTCGGTATCCCCTTGGTGGGTCATTGGGATGCAGGTTGTGGCTGCTTTGGTGGTGGCAGTAGTCGTTAGTTGGGGTTTCGGGCGCGCGGCGGGGTTTTCTGCTGCGTACGGAGCACTGGCGGTGATTGTTCCTGCAATGGTGTTGGCCCGCGGATTGCGCAGGCAGTCCCTGTTGAAGGACTCCGGGGCGGCCTTTTTGAGTTTTGTGGTGTGGGAAGTGGTGAAGGTGGTTTTGACAGTGGCCTTGCTGCTGGCAGCTCCTAAGCTGGTTCCCTCGCTAAATTGGTTGGCCCTTGTGGCTGGCTTCGTGGTGACGATGAAGGTGTATTGGGTGGCCGCGTGGCTGCAATCCAAGCGCCAGCATCCCGCTGAAAACCTTTGAATTTTGGTGACATATGGCTTCTGAAAACGCTGAAACCCATGCCCCATCTGCTGGTGAGTACATCCAGCATCACCTGCAGCATTTGCAGAAAAACTTTGACTTCGAAAGCGTTAAGCAAACGAGCATTGTTGACTTCAGCCTGTTTAACCTCGACTCCGTGTTTTTCTCGGTCGTTTTGGGTGTTTTGGGCTGCTTCTTGCTGTGGAATGCAGCTCGCAAGGCGACATCTGGAGTTCCCGGCCGTTTCCAGGCTGCTGTTGAGATCCTGTCCGAAATGGTGGAAAACCAGGCCAAGGGCGTAATTCACAACGCCACCAGCCGCAAACTGATTTCTCCCTTGGCTTTGACAGTGTTTGTCTGGATTTTCCTGATGAACGCGATGGACATGCTGCCAGTCGACCTGATTCCTGCTATCTGGCACAGCGCAGGCCCAGCTTTGGGCTTTAAAGACTACATGCGTGTGGTTCCGACTGCCGACTTGTCTACGACACTGGGCTTGTCCTGCTCCGTTTTGTTTGTCTGCTTGGTTTACAACATCAAGATCAAGGGTCTGGGTGGCTGGGCGCACGAATTGATTGCTGCACCGTTTGGTGATCACTGGGCTCTGTACCCCGTGAACTTCCTGATGCAGATGATTGAATACCTTGCCAAAACCGTGTCCCATGGCATGCGGTTGTTCGGCAACATGTTTGCAGGTGAGTTGGTGTTCATGTTGATTGCCCTGATGGGTGGCGGCTGGGCGCTGTCGGCAACCGGAGTTGGTTTGGCTATTGGCCACATCGTCGCCGGGACCGTGTGGACACTGTTCCACATCCTCGTGATCACCTTGCAAGCCTTCATCTTTATGATGTTGACGCTGATCTACACCGGTCAAGCGCACGACGCACATTGATGTAACTTTTCTCTGTTTCGTTTTTCTTTTTTCTTTTCCACTAACTTTTAGGAGCTTCTCATGGAAAACATTCTCGGCCTCGTGGCACTGGCTTGCGGTTTGATCGTTGGTCTGGGCGCTATCGGCGCATCTATCGGTATCGCACTGATGGGTGGCAAGTTCCTCGAATCTTCTGCTCGTCAACCTGAATTGATGAACGAACTGCAAACCAAGATGTTCATCTTGGCTGGTCTGATTGACGCTGCGTTCCTGATCGGTGTTGCTATCGCTCTGCTGTTCGCATTCGCCAACCCCTTCGTTCTGAAGTAATCAACGGCCCTTCACGTTAGAGAAGGAATCAAACCGTGAACATCAACGCTACCCTGTTCCTGCAGGCTATCGTTTTTGCGATCCTGGTGTGGTTCACGATGAAATTCGTGTGGCCCCCGATCACAAAAGCGCTGGACGAGCGGGCACAGAAAATCGCCGACGGCCTTGCTGCCGCCGACAAGGCAAAGGCGGAACTCGCCAATGCCAACAAGCGCGTGGAAGCCGAACTGGCTACATCACGCAATGAAACTGCAACCCGCTTGGCTGATGCCGAGCGCCGTGCCCAGACGATTGTCGAAGAAGCCAAGGCTCGCGCCGTGGAAGAAGGCAACCGCATCATTGCCGCTGCAAAGGCTGAAGCCGAGCAGCAGTCCGTGAAGGCCCGGGACGCTTTGCGTGAACAGGTCGCCGCTCTCGCCGTCAAAGGTGCTGAGCAGATCCTGCGCAAGGAAGTCAATGCTGGTGTGCACGCAGATTTGCTGTCGCGCCTAAAGACTGAGCTGTAAGGGAATCACATGGCTGAACTTGCCACCATCGCCAGGCCTTATGCCGAAGCTTTGTTCAAGGCTACGCAAGCGGACTTGAGCGCTGCAGCTGTGTGGCTGGACGAACTTGCTGAAGTTGCGCGCAACAGCCAACTGCAGCAATTCGCCGGCAACCCCAATAGCTCCAACACTCAAGTTTTTGACTTGGTTGCCGGAGTTATCAAGGCTGCATTGCCTGAGCAGGGAAAGAACTTCCTGCGCACTGTGATCGATAACGGACGCCTCGCAGCGTTGCCGGAAATCGCAGCCCAGTTCCGTGCACTGAAGAACGCCCAAGGCGGCTTTTCTGATGCCGTTGTGTACAGCGCCTTCCCGATCGATGCAGCTGCATTGGCGGAAGTCGCCGCTTCTCTCGAGAAGCGTTTCGGCCGCAAACTCAACCTTTCCGTTGAGTTGGACGCTGAATTGATCGGCGGGATCCGCGTGGTGGTGGGTGACGAAGTTCTTGACACATCCGTCAAGGCCCGTCTGGAACAAATGAAAGTGGCTCTTTCAGCGTAAGGCTTAGCCTTTCGCTGTCAGCCCAACCAAAGAAAGAAGGAAAGAGTCATGCAACTCAATCCCGCAGAAATTTCTGAATTGATCAAGAGCCGCATTGACGGTTTGTCCGCGAGCGCAGACATCCGCAACCAAGGTACCGTGGTTTCTGTGACCGACGGTATCTGCCGCATTCACGGTCTGTCCGACGTGATGCAGGGCGAAATGTTGGAATTCCCCGCTGGTAGCGATGGCTTGCCCACCTACGGCTTGGCACTGAACCTGGAACGTGATTCCGTGGGTTCCGTGATCTTGGGTGAGTACGAGCACATCTCTGAAGGCGACACTGTGAAATGCACAGGCCGCATCTTGGAAGTGCCCGTGGGTCCCGAGTTGCGTGGCCGCGTGGTAAACGCGCTGGGTCAGCCTATCGACGGCAAAGGTCCTATCAACGCCAAGATGACTGACGTGATCGAAAAGGTGGCACCTGGTGTGATCGCCCGCGAATCCGTGAGCCAGCCTATGCAGACCGGCCTGAAGTCTATCGACTCCATGGTTCCCGTCGGCCGTGGTCAGCGCGAATTGATCATCGGTGACCGTCAGACCGGCAAGACTGCCGTGGCGATTGACGCGATCATCAACCAGAAGGGTCAAAACATGACCTGCGTGTACGTAGCGATCGGTCAGAAGGCTTCTTCTGTCAAGAACGTGGTGCGCGCACTGGAACAAGCCGGTGCCATGGAGTACACCATTGTGGTGGCTGCTACTGCCTCTGAGTCTGCAGCGATGCAGTACGTGTCTGCCTACTCGGGCTGCACCATGGGCGAGTACTTCCGTGACCGTGGCGAAGACGCCCTGATCGTGTACGACGACTTGTCCAAGCAAGCCGTGGCCTATCGCCAAGTTTCCTTGCTGTTGCGTCGTCCTCCAGGCCGCGAAGCTTACCCCGGCGACGTGTTCTATCTCCACAGCCGTTTGCTGGAACGCGCAGCTCGCGTGAACGCTGACTACGTGGAAGCTTTCACCAAGGGCGCCGTGAAGGGCAAGACCGGTTCTTTGACCGCATTGCCAATCATCGAAACCCAAGCAGGTGACGTGTCTGCCTTCGTTCCTACCAACGTGATTTCCATTACTGACGGTCAGATCTTCTTGGAAACCTCGTTGTTCAACGCCGGTATCCGCCCCGCTATCAACGCCGGTATCTCCGTGTCCCGCGTCGGTGGCGCAGCGCAAACCAAGCTGGTGAAGAACCTGTCCGGTGGTATCCGTACCGACTTGGCCCAGTACCGTGAACTGGCAGCGTTCGCGCAGTTCGCTTCCGATCTGGACGAAGCTACCCGCAAGCAGCTTGACCGTGGTGCACGCGTGACCGAATTGCTGAAGCAAGCCCAGTACAGCCCCCTGACCATCAGCTTGATGGGCGCTACGCTGTTTGCCGTGAACAAAGGTTTCATGGACGACATCGAAGTGAAAAAGGTGCTGGCGTTCGAACACGGCCTGCATGCTTTCCTGAAGGACAAGCACGCGGCCCTGTTGGCCAAGCTGGAAGCAGACAAGGCCATGGACAAGGATGCTGAAGCCGAGTTGAACGCTGCAATTGCTGCGTTCAAGAAGTCTTTCGCCTAATTCCGACCTGATGACCCAAGGAGCCTTGTATGGCAGCAGGTAAGGAAATACGCGGCAAGATCAAATCGGTGGAAAACACCAAGAAGATCACCAAGGCCATGGAAATGGTGGCCGCATCCAAAATGCGCAAGGCGCAGGACCGGATGCGGGCTGCCCGTCCGTATAGCGACAAGATTCGCAATATTGCTACCAACCTCGGCAAGGCCAATCCGGAATACACGCACGCATTCATGCAGACCAACGACGCAAAGACCTCCGGGTTTATCGTTGTAACCACAGACAAGGGTCTGTGCGGTGGTATGAACACCAACGTGCTGCGTTCGGTGACCGGCAAGCTGCGTGATTTGCAGGCTGCAGGCGTTTCGGCGCAAGCAGTGGCAATCGGTAACAAGGGCTTGGGTTTCTTGAACCGTGTGGGCGCCAAAGTGGTTTCGCACGCAACCCAGTTGGGCGATACGCCCCACCTCGACAAGCTGATCGGGCCTGTCAAGGTTTTGCTGGATGCGTATGTCAAGGGTGAAGTGAATGCGGTGTACCTGTGCTACACCAAGTTCATCAACACCATGAAGCAGGAGCCCGTGGTTCAGCAGTTGTTGCCTCTGTCTGCTGCGCAGATGGAAGCTGAATCTCAAGCCAGTGGTTCCAACCACGCTTGGGATTACATCTACGAACCCGATGCGCAAGCGGTGATTGACGATCTGTTGACCCGTTACGTCGAGGCACTGGTGTACCAGGCCGTGGCCGAAAACATGGCGTCCGAGCAATCGGCGCGCATGGTGGCCATGAAGGCTGCGACGGACAACGCTGGAAGCGTGATTGGTGAACTGAAGCTGGTCTACAACAAGACCCGCCAAGCCGCCATTACCAAAGAGTTGTCGGAAATCGTGGCCGGTGCCGCGGCGGTGTAAACCATACCGCACGGAAGCATCTGAGTTTTTGTTAAAGATTTAATTTTTGGAGCGAAAAATGGCTCAAGCTAACTCCCAAGTCCAGGGAAAAATTGTTCAGTGTATTGGCGCGGTGGTGGACGTTGAGTTCCCACGTGACAAGATGCCCGGCATTTATGACGCGCTGAAGATGGAAGGCTCCACCCTGACGCTGGAAGTTCAGCAGCAGCTGGGTGACGGCATCGTCCGTACCATCGCTTTGGGATCTTCCGATGGCCTGCGCCGCGGCATGATCGTGTCCAACACCGAGAAGCCGATCATGGTCCCCGTGGGCCAGGCTACTTTGGGTCGTATCATGGACGTGCTGGGTGCACCCATCGACGAACGTGGTCCTGTAGCTTCCGAGCTGACAGCTTCTATCCACCGCAAGGCTCCTACATACGACGAACTGAGCCCTTCACAAGAGCTGCTGGAAACCGGCATCAAGGTGATTGACTTGGTTTGCCCGTTCGCCAAGGGCGGTAAGGTCGGTCTGTTCGGTGGTGCCGGTGTGGGCAAGACCGTGAACATGATGGAACTGATCAACAACATCGCCAAGGCCCACAGCGGTTTGTCCGTGTTTGCCGGTGTGGGTGAGCGTACCCGTGAAGGTAACGATTTCTATCACGAGATGGCTGACTCCGGTGTTGTGAATCTGGAAGACCTGCCCAAGTCCAAAGTGGCGATGGTGTACGGCCAGATGAACGAGCCACCAGGCAACCGTTTGCGTGTTGCTCTGACCGGTTTGACCATTGCGGAATCCTTCCGTGACGAAGGCCGTGACGTGTTGTTCTTCGTGGACAACATCTACCGTTACACCTTGGCCGGTACCGAAGTGTCCGCTCTGCTGGGTCGTATGCCTTCTGCTGTGGGCTACCAGCCTACATTGGCCGAAGAAATGGGCCGTCTGCAAGAGCGTATTACTTCTACCAAAGTGGGTTCCATCACTTCCATCCAGGCCGTTTACGTGCCTGCCGATGACTTGACCGATCCGTCGCCTGCGACCACCTTCGCTCACTTGGACTCCACCGTGGTGTTGTCGCGTGACATCGCTTCTTTGGGTATTTATCCTGCTGTGGATCCTCTGGACTCCACCAGCCGCCAGTTGGACCCCAATGTGGTGGGTGAAGAGCACTACAACACTGCCCGTGCAGTGCAGGGTACTCTGCAGCGCTACAAGGAATTGCGTGACATCATCGCGATTCTGGGTATGGACGAATTGGCCCCTGAAGACAAGCTGACTGTGGCACGCGCTCGTAAGATCCAGCGTTTCCTGTCCCAGCCTTTCCACGTGGCTGAAGTGTTCACCGGCTCTCCCGGCAAGTACGTGACCTTGGCTGAAACCATCCGTGGTTTCAAGATGATCGTTGCCGGCGAATGTGACCACCTGCCAGAACAAGCGTTCTACATGGTCGGTACCATTGACGAAGCGTTCGAAAAAGCCAAGAAGGTTTAAGTCATGAACACCATCCACGTTGATGTGGTCAGTGCAGAAGAGTCCATCTTCTCCGGTGAAGCCGTCTTCGTGGCGCTTCCAGGTGAGGCTGGCGAGTTGGGCATCAAGCCCCGCCACACGCCCCTGATCACGCGCATCAAGCCCGGCTCGGTGCGCATTCAAAAAGCCGATGGCAGCGAAGAGTTTGTGTTCGTAGCCGGCGGCCTGTTGGAAGTGCAGCCTAACTGCGTGACTGTGTTGTCGGACACTGCCATTCGCGGCAAGGATCTGGACGAGGAAAAATCCAATGCTGCCAAAGCGGCTGCGGAAGAAGCCTTGAAGAATGCCAAGAGCGAAATCGACATCGCCCGTATCCAGTCGGAAATCGCTGTGATGGCCGCAGAGATCTCGGCAGCACGCAAGTTCTTGAAGAAGAAATAAGCTCTGTTGCTTGAACAAAAAAGCCACCCTCGGGTGGCTTTTTTTATGGGCTGAACATCACTACTGGAGGGTAGGTGTGTCGCTGATCTCGTTCGTCGGCGTTCTACCTTGAGTGACGGGAAAGTGTTCGGCCAGCAACGTCGACATCTCACCCAGAAACTCGAGCATGCCCACTTCTATATCGCTTGATTGCACATGCTGTGCCATTCGAGACAGCATCGACTCCCACTGAGCGCCATCGATGGCACGTTGTACAGCACGATCAAAGACAAGCTCCACGGAACGTTCAGCCAGACAAAGATAGATAAGCAGGCCGTTGTTTTCTTCGGTATCCCAAATGCCTTTGGACGCAAACAAATCCTTTGCACGCATTTCGAGCAGCGCCGACATTTCTCGCTTGCGCCACAAGTAGGAAGTTGGCAAAGAGCTTTCGATATGTAGGCTAACCTGTGCGCTGTGAGCCTGCTCACTACGTCGAATTCCTTCGGCTAAGCGCTCGACAAACCCGTGCGGAAGACGAAGGGCAGCGTCGTCCAACCAGCGATGTCTAATCCATCGAAGCAGGCGGATTTCCATTACCAACCTCCTGAGGCGCCACCACCGCCAAAATTGCCGCCGCCTCCCGATCTGAAGCTGCCGGCAGAGGAGCTGCCCGCGTCGTGCCCGGAGGTGGTGCCGGTGCCAAAAGACAAGCCCGATGCATGGTGACCCATAGATCTGGTGCTAGCGCGACTCATCATGATCGAAAGCATAAAGCCGCCTACGCCCGCAATCAGGCAGCTCAGCCACCATTGAGTGACATAAAACACCAATGCAGCCGACAAAACACCGACCACAGCAGAGCCGAGGCGAGTACCCAAGGCCTGCCGGGCCATCGTGCCTCCGATGGCAGAGGCAAAGAAGACAAATACGCCAAGTTCCACCCAATTGAAGTTCTGCGCGTGTGCCCCGGAACCAGAAGGCCCCTGCGGGGCAGGTAGCCCTTCCGCTTTAATAAAAGATGCTAGGGCCGCTACGCCATTACGTAATCCGCCAAGGTAGTCTCCCTCCGCAAAACGTGGAGCCATTTGCTGTTGGATCACGCGCCCTGCCATCACGTCAGGAATGGCTCCTTCGAGAGCCTTGGCCACCTCAATGCGAATCCGCCGGTCGTTCTTGGCTACGAGGATCAGCAGGCCGTCACCCTCCAGCTTTCGGCCGACCTTCCATTCATTAGCCACCCTGTTGGCCAATGCCGCAATGTCCTCGCCGCCACTGCTGGGCAGAAGCCAGATCACTAACTGGCTACCTGTATCAGTCTCGATAGCAGCCAACTCCGCTTCAAGTTGCCGAATCTCCTCGGCTTGTAAAGTGCCACTGGTATCCGTGACCCGAGCCTGAAGTGCAGGAACGGCGATCACACCCGCGGCATGCGACCCCAGCCCGACGCCCCACATCACCATGCCGAACAGCAAGGTAACAAGGCCGCGCGACCATCGGTTCCGCAGTTCCATGCTATTTTTTCTCGAAGTCCACGGTCGGCGGTACGGTGATGGCGGCTTCATTCGCAACCGCTAAAGTGGGTTTTGGCTGATACCCTAGGACGGACGCCGTGAGGTTGCTAGGAAAGCTACGCGCCAGGATGTTGTAATCCTGCACACTTTGGATGTAACGATTACGGGCCACCGTGATGCGGTTTTCGGTTCCTTCCAGTTGGACACGCAGATCACTAAAGCCTTGGTTTGCCTTCAAGTTGGGATACTGCTCGCTCACTACCAGCAGTCGGCTCAAAGCTCCACCCAGTTCTCCCTGAGCCTTCTGAAACTTGGAAAAAGCCTCCGGATTATTCAAAGTCTCGGGAGTCACTTGCATGCTGGTTGCCTTAGCGCGAGCCTCCACCACTTTGGTAAGGGTGTCCTGCTCGAAAGCGGCTTCACCCTTAACGGTAGCCACGATGTTGGGCACCAGGTCAGCGCGCCGCTGGTATTGGTTGAGCACTTCGCTCCACGCAGCCTTGGACTGTTCATCCAAGCGCTGAAACTCGTTGTACCCACAGCCTGACAAAACCAGCGCAAATCCGAGTGCGGCTGCATACGCTGTGAACCGTGCGAACAAATTCCCTTTGTGGGGTGTGTATCGATACACCATGAAAAACTCCTGAACTGAAGTGCTCATCCTACTGTACCCTGACCCTTCAGGACCATGACAGATACGCGAGAATGCGAATATGCCTAAAAACCCAGCAAAAATGCACGCCGCTATTGGCGGAACGCCTGATGAAATTGAAGCCGCTTTCTACGAAGCGATGCAGCTTGGCGACATCGACAAGCTGATGGCGTGTTGGGCGGACGAAGATGACATCGCGTGTATCCATCCCGGTGGTACCCGATTGATCGGCGTGGGTGCGATCCGCGCCGCATTCGAGGCGATGTTCGCGCACGGGGGGGCTATCCATGTAAAGCCGGAACATATTCGTCGGGTGGAGTCCCTGGCCAGTGCGGTTCACCATGTGCTGGAAACCGTGGAGATTCTTACGCCCGAAGGCCCTAGCAAAGCGCATGTTGTTGCTACTAACGTGTACCACAAGACTCCGCAAGGCTGGCGGCTCGTCGTACACCACGCGAGCCCGGGGAGCCCTGAAGATGCAGCCCAGCACCATCAAACACCACAGGTTCTCCATTGAATAGCGGCAGCACGCCCATGAAAAAAGCGCCAAGCGCTATGAATTATGTAGCGCCTTCTTGGTTGCCGGGTGGCAATCTCCAGACCATTTGGCCGGCCTTGTACTCGCGACGCGTCTTCGGCCCGCATCCGGAATACCGCCGGGAGCGCTGGAGTACCCCCGACCGAGACTTTGTGGATGTGGATTGGCTGGTCACACCAGCACTGGCAGAGCGCCCGCTCCTGGTGCTGTTTCACGGGCTCGAGGGCAGTTCGCGCAGCCATTACGCCGAAGCCTTTGCGGACTATGCACGCGCACAAGGCTATGCCTACGCCGTGCCCCATTTTCGGGGCTGCAGCGGCGAGCTGAATCTGGCGCCCCGCGCTTACCATTCCGGGGACTATGAAGAAATAGGCTGGATCCTCGACCAGTTCCGCAAACGCCATCAGGGCCCCATCATCGCAGCCGGCGTGTCCTTGGGTGGCAATGCCCTGCTGCGATGGGCCGAGGAGGCCGGTGACACAGCAGGCCAAACGGCCCAAGCTGTTGCGGCCGTGTGTTCGCCCATCGACCTTGCCGCAGGTGGCTACGCCATCGGACGCGGCTTTAACCGGTGGGTGTACACCCGCATGTTCTTAAACACCATGGTCCCCAAGGCGCTGCAAAAGCTGGCCCAGTTCCCCGGCTTGTTTGATGGCGACGCCTTGCGCGCCGCCAAAGACCTCTACGAGTTTGACAATCTGTTCACTGCGCCCCTCCACGGCTTCAGCAGTACCGAAGACTATTGGGCCCGTGGCTCCGCCAAGCCGCACTTGTCACGCATTCGCATACCTGCGCTGGTGGTGAATGCGCGCAACGATCCATTTGTGCCCGCGTGGAGTCTTCCCTCGCAGGCTGATGTTGGCGACTTTGTGACCTTGTGGCAACCAGCGCATGGAGGCCATGTCGGCTTCCCACATGGAAACGTGCCGGGTCATGTTCGTACCATGCCAGAGGCGGTGGGCAACTGGCTCGCTTCAGCATTGCCCGGCGGGGAGCGCGCCCATGGATGACATTGTGAAACAAGCCATGGCCAAGTGGCCAAACGTGCCTGATTGCTATGGCTGGCTTGGGCTGGATGGACGCGGCGATTGGTACCTGCGGGACGACGCCGCGCAGGCCAATGGGGCCTTTGCATCCAATATTTTGGAAGCGCGAGGTAGCCGCTTACAGCATGAAAAACTGATCGACTTTATCCAACGGAACTATGCCGCCGATGCATTGGGTTGCTGGTACTTTCAGAATGGGCCGCAGCGGGTGTATGTGGAGCTGATGCACACACCTTGGATCTGGCGCATTCAACCTGACGGACAGGTTCGCGCCCATACGGGAGCACCAGTGTCTGTGTTGGAAAGCTATATCGACGAGCAAGGCTTGCTGTACTTGCAAACCAGCTTGGGCGTTGGACTGGTTCACACCGCGGATATGGCCCACGCAGCCGCCCATGTCGAGCAGGGCGTGTGGGTGCCCAGCGAAATTACCAGTGACTGGTTGGCTGTGCATTTCCAGTTTGTGCGTAGCCCGCTTGCAGCCCATGCCTGATTTGAATATTGCTATTAAATAAATAGCAGAGTGTGCAAATTCTATAAGGGCTAGAAACAAAAAAAGCCGACTCGCGTCGGCTTTTTCGATGGGACGAAAGATTACTTCGCCTCTGGCTCTGGCTTCTTCGGCTCGTCGAATTTGCCGCCACCCGCGTTCGCCAGGAACACGACAGCACGCCCGATTTCGTAGTCAGAAAAATCGCCGCCCGCCTGCGCACCCATGGCGCCTTTGCCCTTAATGGCTGAGTTGTAGAGAGCTTCGAAGCCTGTCTTGACGCGTGCACCCCAAGCGCTCGCATCGCCAAATTTAGGCGCGCCGGCAGCGCCCACTGCATGGCAGGCCGCGCACTGGGCTTTGTAGACCTCTTCACCGGACTTCATCTCGCGGTTGGCATCGCGGATCTCGACCATGCCGATCTTTTGAATGCGCTCGGCAGTGGCCTTTTCTACATTCACAGAGCCTGCTGCAGGTTTGTTGGCCGAGGTCACGTAATACACCAAACCAATGATCACGAAGATTGGAATGACAAACGAGAAAAACGCCGCCAACAACAATTGCTTGGGGGTTTTGACGGGGCCCGTGTGGTCTTCTTCGTGCGCAGTTGCTTGGCTGTTGTCGCTCATGGGTGTCCTCAAATTAATCGGGGGCTTTCAAACTGCTGGCAATTATAGCGGTCGGCCTTCTGAAACCACCTACAATCCACGCACTCTTGCGGCTGTAGCTCAGTGGATAGAGTATTGGCCTCCGAAGCCAAGGGTCGTGGGTTCGATCCCCGCCAGCCGCACCATATTTACGATTCAAAAACCCGCTGTTTTTGAACTCCGCGCTTCACGAAGCGCCGCCACGGACGGTGGCACTTCAGTCAGGCGGCAAGGCTATCTGCCCAGACCAACGCTTCCATGTGCGCAATGTTGACTTGCTTCAGGGTGAAGGGAAGTCTTGCAAACGCGTTACTGAATTCCGTCTCCTCGTCTGACTCACACGCGCAAACCAAGGCCAGCAGATCCCCAAAAGCGCCTTGGCCTGTGAGCAGGGTTTCTGCCACGCTTTCATCTAATGCCAATTGCGCCAGCAGCTCCGGCATCGGTCTGCCCAGTAGCGTGTCGAGCTGTGACAGCAGCCCTACCAAAAAAGCGGAATCAGCGGTGTCTACGCCACTTTGTTGGAGCGCGAGCAGCTCCATCATGCGGCCACGAACGACAGCCGCAGTACCCGGAATGCTGGCATGTGCACTGGTGTTGGTGAGCACGAGGGCTGACCAGCGAACCAGCCGCTCGTAGCCGATCAACATCACGGCCTGCCGCAATGATGTGACTTTTTGAGGCAACCCGGTACTGGCTGCGTTGATGATCCGCAGCAAGCTCACGCCCAGACCTGCATCCTTTTTGAGGGCAGTTTCTACCTCGACCAACTCTGCGCCGGATCTGAGCAGTTGAAAGAGGTGTATTGCGCTGGCCTGCGCGGGGGTCAGCACTTTGGATTGGGTGGTCTCGGGCACGGAGAGCCAATAGCCTTGGAATTCAGTCACGCCCAAAGCCAGCATGCTTTCAAATTGCGTTTGCTGCTCAATCTTCTCGGCAATCAATACTGCGTTGGTTCTCACTCTGGTTGCGTGCACTAGCGGCTTGTATTGCGCCGGCTCGATGCGTCCGACATCGAGTTTCACGAAGTCTGCCAAGCCTTGCCATGGCTTGTACACGGGTGCGACCACACTATGTTTGAAGGCCAAGCGAAAGCCGCGCGCTTTGAGCGCTTGGAGGGCCGGCACCAGCGCCTGCGCAAAGTCAGCGCTGTGGTGCGGTGCTGGGCTGACCTCCACCACCGTGCGGGTGGGGGGTAAAAAATCCCACTGTTGGCCGGTCAGCCCCTTGTGGACCGAGTGGATGAAGATGTCGTGCTTTTGTGTTGAAAAGGGTGCACCGCTTTGGGCGACTGCGTGCAGGGCCAGCGCCAGATCGCTGGCCTCTGAGTGTTCGTTCGCCCGGGTCGAGCGGTTGAACAGTTGGTACGCCAGTACCGATCGCTCAGGGCTGACGATGGGCTGCCGGGCGATCGACATTTTGTCTAACAGCTCAGGCAGCGGGGTAGGTGGCTCGTTCATGCTAAGTGGGGTCGATGCGTGACCACACTAGGCTAACGTAGACCCTTTGCACTGACAAGTCAGGTACGGGCGCAACCTGCGGTGCTGTAAGGCTACAAGGGCAACCCCACATAGTTTTCTGCAAGCGCTGTAGAAGCGGCCTGGGACTGCACCAGATACTCCAACTCTGCGTTTTGCAACTTCTGCCCGATGGCACCATCGGCAGAGAACCGGTGCATCAAGCTGGTGAACCACCAGGAGAAGCGCTCGCCCTTCCAGATTCTGGCCAAGCAGCGTTGCGAGTAGTGGTCTATGCCTGCTGAGGATCGCTCGGCAAAGTACTCAATCAGCGCTGTGGACAGGTACTTGACGTCTGTGGCGGCGAGGTTCAGGCCCTTCGCGCCGGTAGGGGGGACGATGTGCGCCGCATCCCCGGCGAGGAAAAGTCGGCCGAATCGCATAGGCTCCGCCACAAAGCTGCGTAATGGAGCAATGCTCTTTTCCAGCGAGGGGCCGGTGATCAGTGTCTCGGCCGCGTGCGGGTCGAGCCGCAGGCGCAACTCATTCCAGAACGCATCATCCGACCAATTTTCGACCTTGTCCGTCAAGGGCACCTGCAGGTAGTAACGGCTCCGGGTCATGCTGCGCTGAGAGCACAAGGCAAACCCCCGTTCGCTGTTGGCGTAAATCAGTTCATGGTGGACCGGCGGAGTGTCAGCCAGCAGGCCCAGCCAGCCGAAGGGGTACACCTTTTCGTATTCGGTCACGGCACCGGGAGGAAGGCTCGCACGGCAAACGCCATGAAAGCCATCGCATCCGGCGATGAAGTCGCAGTCCAAGGTGTGCCATTGACCGTCTTCTTGGTAGCGCACCTGGGGGTGTGTCGTGTCGTAGTCGTGAATCGAGACCTCTTTGGCTTCGTAGACTGTCTTCAGTCCCGCGGCAGCACGAGCGGCCATCAAATCCCGGGTGACCTCGGTTTGGCCATAGACCATGACCTGCTGCCCGCCCGTCAAAGCCCGAAGGTCGATCCGATGGCGTTCACCGCCGAACAGCAAATCGAAACCCGTGTGCGGCAATCCTTCCTGGTGCATGCGCGCGCCCACTCCGGCCTCGTCGAGCAGATCTGTAGTGACTTGTTCCAACACGCCGGCTCGAATGCGCGAGCGCACATAGTCGGCGCTCTGCCGCTCAATGATGACGGTGTCGATGCCTGCTTTGTGCAGGAGTTGCCCCAATAACAAGCCCGATGGGCCTGCGCCAATGATTGCCACTTGTGTCCGCATGTCTGCTCCTTTTGATTGAGCGAAAGGTTATCGGCGCGGCGGTATTTTGGGGTCTGGTGCGACGGGCTTTTGTGCGATCAATAGAATCGATGTGCGAATATCGCGCAAAAACAGGAGTTGAGTGATGTCTGACGCCCCGGATGCAGATGCCCCATTTGTGGTTGCCAAAGCAGACCTGATTGCCGGTATGGCCAAAGGCATGGCGGTGCTGGAGAGCTTTGATACAGAGCGGCAGCGTTTGAACGCGACCTTGGCCGCTCAAAGGGCAGGGATCACCCGGGCAGCCGCGCGCAGGCATTTGCTGACGCTGACCGCACTGGGTTACCTGGAGACGGACGGGAGCTACTTTTGGTTGTCCAGCAAGGTTTTGCGCTTCTCCGGCACCTACCTGTCCTCGGCGCGGTTTCCCCGGGTGGTGCAGCCCGCGCTCAACCGCCTGGCGGCACATACGCAAGAGTCGTTTTCTGCGGTGGTGTTGGATGGCAGCGAAGTGGTGATCGTGGCCCGCAGTGGGAACGATTGGCGCAGCTCACCCGCAGGCAAGACCCAGGTGCTCGCGTATGGCTTGCACCTGGGCGCGAGACTGCCTGCGCACGCTACCTCGACCGGGCGGGTGCTTTTGGCCGGGCTGTCTGATGCGGCTCTGGCCCAGTGGTTGTCCGCCCACCCTTTGCGGCGTTTGACGTCGCACACCGTGACAGACCCCGCGGTGCTCAAGGCGCAGGTCGAGGCGGCGCGCAAGGCAGACTACAGCGTGGCCTTCCAGGAGCACGAACTCGGTGTGCAGGCTTTGGCGGTCCCTTTGCGCAACCCGGAGGGCAAGGTTGTCGGTGCGTTGAATGTCGTAGCCGCTCCACACCGGTGGCAGCCCGAGGAATTCAGGCTCGCCTTGCTACCCGTCTTGCAAGATGCCGCTCAAGAGTTGCGTGCGCTACTGTGATAGTTTGAATACGTCAACTGAGAAGTAGCCCCGAAGAGCGCAACTACATTTTCTTTCGGCGGGTTTATGAAAATGTTATATTTTATTTAAATTGATTTAAATAAATTTACAGCCATGCAAAAATCTTCTGAAACAGTGGAAGTATTGCCTTTCAGTTTTTGGTTAAATCCAAACGTGGTGCCTTATCTGCGGAGTGAAGGCGTGGCTGCCTCTGGAAAGGCGGAGGGCGCCAGCGATGGGGTGCAAATTCCGTTCAATAAAGCACCACTTGAATCCGCAGTACTTGCTGCCGAGTCAGAAAAGCACGGTCGAAATACGAATATTTCTCGATAGGTTGTTGCTGTGTTTATTGACAAATAAACTGTTAATAAATTGGTAAATTAACGACGTTTTGCGGATGTGCGGCTGCGCCAAAGTGGCGTGTGTCGAATAAAATGCAATGGAAGCCCCAAAACTGAAAGATTTAAATTCGGTCGCGGTTCCCAGAGCCTTTTAATCCCTTTGCCATGACTAACAGCAGCGACGTTCTGACGACACAACAAGCAGCCCGTATCCTCGGGCTGTCCACCACATCGGTGCAGAAAATGGTCATCAGCGGCGAGTTGGAAGCTTGGGTCACTCCCGGGGGGCATCGCCGCATCTTTCGCAGCGCCATCGACAAGCTGGTGCAGTCGCGCGGTACCGCCGCCCCCACGGAAACCGGTGCGCGCCCCCTGCGTGTGTTGCTCGCCGAGGATGATCCTATCCAAGTGGCTTACTTTCAGGCCCTGTTGGCGTGTGGCGGCCACGATGTGGCTCTGACGGTTGCCAACGACGCATCGCAAGCGCTGATTCAGTTGGAGCGTCAGCGCCCGGACTTGGTCGTCACCGATTTGATGATGACGCCTTTTGACGGCTACCACCTGATCAACGCCATGGCGCAAGAGAGCGCCTACCAACCGATCGAGGTCATTGTGCTCACCGCGCTGACCCGTAAGGAAGTCGAAGAAGACGGCCGCTTGCCTAACTGGGTGACGCTGTACCAAAAACCTCTGCAGGCAGAGCGCTTGTTGGGTTACCTCGACGCGCTCGCCACCCGCTTGAACCGCGCGGGCCAATTTATCCAAGCGCCTGCACAGCCCAAACGCGGCCCTGCGGCCTGAACGCTCACGGGGGCTCGTGCCGCCGTGGCTGCCACTGAGTAACCCGACATGTCATTTTCAAATTTAGGCCTTAGCGCCCCACTGGCCTCTGCTATGGAGCGGCAGTTTGCTGCGCCCACGCCGGTGCAAGCAGCCTCCCTTCCTGCCGCACTTGCGGGCCGTGATGTGCTGGTCTGCGCCCAGACGGGCTCTGGCAAAACAGCCGCCTTTGCGCTGGCGGTGCTGCAGCGCTGGGTGGTAGAGTCGTCGTCCGCTGGGCGTAACCCCCAAACCTTGGTGTTGGTGCCCACGCGGGAGCTCGCCGTTCAGGTGGGCGGCGTCCTGTCCGGCCTGGCGCGCGATGCCGGCCTTGGCGTCAAGGTCTCGGTCGTCTTCGGTGGTGTGTCGATCAACCCGCAAATGATGGCCTTGCGGGGTGGCACTGATATCGTGATTGCCACCACCGGCCGCTTGCTGGATCTGGTCGAACGCAATGCTGTGCGCCTGGACCAGATTCGCTGCCTGGTTCTGGATGAGGCCGACCGGATGCTCGATTTGGGTTTCGCCGAAGAGCTGGACCGGATTGACGCGCTACTCCCTGAGCGGCACCAAAGCCTGCTGTTTTCTGCCACCTTCGGCCCTGCAGTGCGCAGCCTTGCCGAGTCGCGCTTGCGGGATCCTGAGAGCATCACACTCGACACCGAAGAGCAAGCGCCGCCCGATATCCTGCAGCGAGCCATCCGGGTGGATGCCAATCGCCGCACGCAGCTCTTGCGGCACTTGGTCACGGCCGAAGCCTGGCCGCGTGCGCTGGTATTTGTGGCGACCAAATATGCCGCAGAAATGGTGGCGGACAAGTTGCGCCGCGCTGGATTGCAGGCAGAGCCGTTTCACGCCCAGTTAAGCCAGGGCAAGCGCAGTCAGGTGTTGTTTGATTTCAAGGCCAGTGTGGTGCAAGTGGTGGTGGCTACCGATGTGGCTGCCCGTGGTGTGGATATTGCCGGGCTGCCGGTAGTGGTGAATTACGACCTGCCACGTGCCGCAGCAGACTATGTGCATCGCATCGGCCGTACTGCGCGTGCGGGCAAAACCGGTACCGCGGTCAGCTTTGTGAGTGCAGAAACCGCCGCACATTTCGCCTTGATCGAAAAGCGCAATGCCCTCACCGTGCCGCAAGAAGAGGTGCCGGGCTTTGAGCCTGCGCAGGCGTTGCCGGCCATCAGCGCTGATCGCGCAGCGGGCGGAATCAAGGGTCACCGGCCCAGTAAAAAAGACAAATTGCGCGCAGCCGGCCTGCTGCCGCGATTGCAGTAACGCTATAAAAATAATAGCTACTCGCGCAATATTTATGAGCGCTAGCAGTCAATTTCATGCCTAAGTCCACTGCGCCCACGACTTTGCTGTTTGTCTGCATGGGCAACATCTGCCGGAGCCCTACGGCCCATGGCGTCATGCGCCACAAAGCGCTGGCACAGGGTTGGGGTGCCGATGTCTTGCGGATCGATTCTGCAGGCACCCACAACTATCACCCCGGTGCGGCGCCCGATCCCCGCAGCTTGCAACACGCAGTCCGCCGCGGATACGCGTTTGCCGACCTGCGGGCCAGGCAGCTGGAGGCTGGTGATTTTGCAAGCGCCGACCTCATTCTGGTGATGGACTGGGACAACCTCGCGCTCGTCGAGGCGCAGTGCCCCGACTACAACCATCACAAAGTGCGCAGGCTGACCGAGTTCTGTATCCGCCACGATGCAAGCGTGGTTCCTGATCCGTATTACGGCGGAGATGCTGGTTTTGAGCAAGTGCTGGATCTGGTGGAAGACGCCTGCGACGGCCTCCTGGCCCACATCGCCCGTCAGCAAGCCCGCACGAAATAGGCGCTGACAATGGGGTATGAACGAATACACCCCCTCCATTGAAATTCCCCCCTCATTTCTCCAGCTGTACGTGGTGCCGGGCCGCACCAAACCGTCTGCCCCCTTGTCCCAGGTGTTGAGCGAGTACGAGCTCTGCGAAGACATGGCCCAAATGCTGGCCCCGACTGCGGCAGACATGCAATTCAAGCTCGGTGTTACCGAGCAGGACGTGATCGAACGCTGCTACCTGGGCCTGCGCACCGAACCTTGCGTGCTCAATCCAGCGCAATCTGCATGGGTCGTTCAAAGAATGGCTGAAATCTTGTCGTGGCCATGGCAAAATCTTGAAAACGTTGTCAAAGCGTAACTATCCGGTAACCAAATTGCCAAGCCACGTGGTTTAGCTCCGGTTGGCCGTCGGCGTGTCTCCTTTGTACAAAACCGATTTTGATTTTGTTGAAAAAAGCGCAAAAGCATCGATTTCTAAGGGTTTGCCCGAGGTGGTTGAGGAGGTAATTTAATTACCATCCAACACATCCCGCTGCAGTCTCACCAAGACTGGGCCCCCCGTCAGGAGCATGTTTATGAGTCAGTCTGATGTCCGCTTGCGCGGAATCATCAAAAACTACGGCAAGGCAGATGTCATCCACGGCATCGACTTGGATATCGAGCCCGGCGAGTTCGCTGTGTTTGTGGGGCCCTCCGGTTGCGGCAAAACGACTCTGCTGCGCATGATTGCCGGCTTGGAAGAAATATCGGGTGGCGACCTCAACATCGGTGGCGCCCGGGTGAATGACCTCGGGCCTTCCGAGCGCGGCGTGGCCATGGTGTTCCAGAGCTATGCGCTGTACCCCCACAAGACCGTGTTCGACAACATGGCCTTCGCCCTCAAGATTGCCAAAACACCCAAAGCAGAAATTGAGCGGCGAGTCCGCGAGGCATCCGACATCCTCCAGCTGACTGAATACCTCGAACGCTTGCCCAAAGCGCTGTCCGGCGGCCAGCGTCAGCGGGTCGCTATCGGCCGCGCGATCGTGCGTGACCCCAAGGTGTTCCTGTTTGATGAGCCCCTCTCCAACCTCGACGCCGCCTTGCGAACCAAGATGCGGGTGGAGCTGGCCACACTGCACCGCCGCCTCGGGGCGACCATGATCTATGTCACCCACGATCAGGTGGAAGCGATGACCCTCGCAGACAAGATTGTGGTTCTGAATAAGGGCCGGGTTGAGCAGGTGGGCAAACCCCTCGACCTCTACAACAAGCCCGCAAGCATGTTTGTGGCCGGTTTTATCGGCTCCCCCCAGATGAACTTTTTGGGCGGCGACATCGCAGCCCGCCACAACGTCGCCACGATTGGTTTGCGCCCAGAGCACCTGAGGGTCACAGAGGGTGGTCCGATCCAAGGCACCCTCAAGCACTCAGAACAGCTGGGTAACGAAACATTCGCCTACGTCAGTGCGGGTGCGTTTGGCGACATCACGGCCCGCATGGACGGCACCTTGGGCCTGGCGCCCGGACAGCCGATTGCCTTGGGTTTTGCGCCTGAGCATTTGTACAAGTTCAATGCCGAAGGCAAGCGGGTCGACTGATCTGCGACAGTTTTTAACGCGCCGTGGATGGGCTGCGGCGCCACAAGAGGAGAAGACGATGATGAAGAAAACCATGATTGCCGGCGCTTGCGCTCTGGCAGCAGCAGCCGTGACCGCACCGGCCATGGCAGCTGACTACAAAGGGCCAAATTTGAAGGGTGAAGTGGTCACCATCACTTGCCCTTGGACAGGTGCTGAAGAAGGCATGTTCAAAAAAGTGATCGCGAACTTTGAGAAATCAACCGGCGCCACCGTCAAGCACTCCTGCTCCCAAAGCTCCGAGCAGCAGATCGTGATCGACATCAAGGCAGGTTCCCCATCCAACATTTCCGTGTTCCCGCAGCCTGGTCTGGCTGCCAACATGGCCGCCATTGACGGCTTGAAGCCGCTGGGCGCCAAGGCCCAGGAATGGGTCAAAAAGAACTACGCAGCAGGCAGCTCCTGGGCTGACTTGGGCACCTACGCCAACAAGGCCGGCAAGAAAGAGTTCTACGGCATGTTCTACAACGTGAACGTGAAGAGCTTGGTCTGGTACATCCCTGAGAACTTCAAGGAAAAGGGCTACAAAGTGCCCAAGTCCATGGAAGAACTTCAAACCCTGACCAAGAAAATTGCAGCCGATGGCGGCAAGCCATGGTGTATCGGTCTGGGCTCTGACGCCGCTACCGGCTGGCCTGCAACTGACTGGGTCGAAGACATGATGTTGCGAACTCAAACGCCTGAGGTCTATGACCAGTGGGTCAGCAACAAGATGAAGTTCAACGACAAGCGCGTGATCGAAGCGATCGAAGCCTACGGCTGGTTCGCCAAGAACGACGCCTATGTAGACGGCGGCGCCAAGGCCGTGGCCACCGTGAGCTTCAAGGACAGCCCGAAGGGCATGTTCGGCTCCCCGCCCAAGTGCTATATGCACCGTCAAGCGTCTTTCATCCCCGCTTTCTTCCCAGAAGGCAAGGCGGACGAAGCCGACTTCTTCTACTTCCCCTCTTACAGCAGCAAGAAGCTGGGCAACCCGGTTCTGGGTGGCGGCACGATTCTGACTATCACCAAAGACAGCAAGGGTGCCCGTGCATTCATGGAATACCTGCAGCACCCCCAGTCGCATGAAATCTGGATGGCTGAAGGCGGCTTCCTGACACCGCACAAGGGTGTGGACCTGGCCAAGTACAAGACCGCCTCGCTCAAGAAGCAAGGCGAGATTCTGCAAAACGCCACCACCTTCCGTTTTGACGGTTCCGACCTGATGCCCGGCGCAGTGGGTGCAGGCAGTTTCTGGAAGGGCATGGTCAACTACTCCGGCGGCGCCTCTGCCAAGGAAGTGGCTGACGAGATCCAGAAGAGCTGGGACGCGATCAAGTAAGTATCTCCTCTGACGTCGCCTTGCGGCACGTCTTCAGGCCGGCGGCTTCGGCTGCCGGCCCTTTTGAATCCCCTTCCCTACGACACGCAAAAGCATTGATCCCATGACTGATCAAGTTATCCAGACCATCACCGCTGTACTGGTCAGTATTGCGTTCTGCTTGCTGTACTTCGCCGGCTCCAACTTCGTGTTGGACAAAATCGTCCAGCTGCCAGTGGGCAGTAAAAACGGACGAGAAATTTTCCGCTCCAACGTGCGGCCCTGGCTCTTTATTGCGCCCGCCCTGTTATTGCTGGGTACCTACCTGGTGTACCCCTTGTTTGAAACCTTCCGCTTGAGTTTTTATGACGCAACGGGAGAGCAATTCGTCGGACTCGCCAACTTTCGCTGGGTGTTCGCAGACCAGAATTTCTTGCTGACGATCCGCAACAACTTTCTCTGGTTGCTGGTCGTTCCCGCCGCAGCCACTGCTTTCGGCCTTGTGGTCGCAGTGCTCGCAGACCGCGTCTGGTGGGGTGGATTTGCCAAGTCCATGGTGTTCATGCCCATGGCCATCAGCTTTGTGGGCGCCAGCGTGATCTGGAAGTTTGTGTACGACTTCCGGGGGCCTGATGCAGAGCAAATCGGCATCTTGAACGCTATGGTGATGGGGATGGGCTTTGAGCCCCAGGCGTGGGTCACGATTCCGTTCTGGAACAACTTTTTCCTGATGGCGATTTTGATCTGGATCCAGACAGGCTTCGCCATGGTGATTCTCTCTGCCGCCCTGCGGGGTGTGCCGCACGAAACCATCGAGGCTGCACGCATCGATGGCGCCAGCGAGCTGCAGATCTTTTTCGAAATCATGGTGCCCCAAGTGATGTCCACCATTCTGGTGGTGTGGACCACCATCACCATCACGGTGCTCAAGGTGTTTGACATCGTGATGGCCATGACCGGTGGCCAGTGGGATACCAGTGTGCTGGGAAATCTGATGTATGACTGGATGTTCCGTGGTGGCGGCGACTATGGCCGCAGCTCTACCTTGGCCATGGTTTTGATGTTTGCAGTGGTACCGGTGATGGCCTTCAATATCCGCCGCTTCCGCACTGAGGAGGCTCAGCGATGAAAAAGTATTTCTCTCTCCCATCCTTGATGGCGCAAGCCTTGTTGCTGGTCATCGTGTTGATGTGGGTGCTCCCGACTTTCGGCCTCTTGGTTTCAAGCTTCCGGGAAAAGCAGCAACTGGTCAGCAGTGGCTGGTGGACCGCGCTGTCCACCCAAACCCGTGCAGACATGCGCCGGACGGCAGGGGCTCAAAGTCTGGTGAAAGAAGGTGAGCGCTACGTCATCAGCGGCCGCTTGTTCCCCGAAGGTGGCGGAATACAAATCAAGCAGTTTTCGCTCAAGTCGGCCAACCCCAAAGAGTTCGCCGTTGGTACGACAGTGGAAGTGTCGGATGGGCAAATCTTTGACGAGGAAGACGGCAAGCCCGACGGCACGCTGACGGTGAAAGCCGATGGAAGCTATCGCCTGGATCTGGACCAGCCCTATGACAAGGATCGCGGTGTCCGGGTGTTTTATGTGGCCGAGTCTCCACCCGTTTTTATGACCCAGAATTACGAAAAGGTGATCGCGGGTGAAGGGGTAGGGCAGGCATTCTTGAACACCTTCAAGGTCACGATTCCGGCTACCTTTATTCCGATTCTGATCGCAGCCTTTGCCGCGTATGCCTTCAGCTGGATGGAGTTCCCCGGCCGCAAATTCTTGTTTATTGTGGTGGTGGGCCTGCTGGTGGTGCCCTTGCAGATGTCCCTGATTCCGCTGCTGCGGCTCTACAACCAGATGGGCGAGGTTTTTGGCACAGAGTCCAAGTCTTACCTTGGAGTATGGCTTGCCCACTCCGCGTTTGGTCTGCCCCTGGCGATTTACCTGCTGCGCAACTACATTGCGTCCCTGCCACGCGACATCATCGAGAGCGCGCGGATGGACGGTGCTTCGCATTTTCAGATCTTCACTAGCATCGTGCTGCCCTTGTCGATCCCTGCGTTGGCGAGTTTTGCCATCTTCCAGTTCCTGTGGGTCTGGAACGACTTTTTGATTGCACTCGTCTTCCTCGGCAAAGCGCCGGACCAGGTGGTGCTCACCATCAAGCTCAACGACTTGCTGGGCTCTCGCGGTGAGAGCTGGGAGATCTTGACCGCCAGCGCATTCGTCTCCATTGCGGTGCCGGTTGCCGTGTTCTTCTCGCTGCAACGCTTCTTTGTGCGCGGGCTACTGAGCGGCTCCGTCAAGTAAATTTGAGACCAACCTTCCTTGGCGAATTTGCGCAAGCAGATTCGCCGTTTTCATTCAAGGGACCTTTCAATCATGGCTAAAGCAACTAACAACAACTGGTGGCGCGGTGGCGTCATTTATCAGATCTACCCGCGTAGTTATGCGGACAGCAATGGCGACGGCGTGGGCGATCTGGCCGGCATTACCGCCAAGCTGGACTATGTGGCCGACCTGGGCGCAGACGGCATTTGGCTGTCGCCCTTCTTCAAGAGCCCGATGAAGGATTTCGGCTACGACGTCAGCGATTACTGCGACGTGGACCCGATGTTCGGAACGCTCGATGATTTCAAGCAGCTGGTCGATCGCGCACATGCACTGGGCTTGAAGGTCATGATTGACCAAGTGCTCTCCCACAGCTCCGACCAACACCCTTGGTTTGTAGAAAGCCGCTCCAGCCTGAACAACCCCAAGGCCGATTGGTATATCTGGGCCGATGCCAAACCCGATGGAAACCCGCCCAACAACTGGTTGTCCATTTTTGGCGGCAGTGCATGGCAGTGGGATACCCGCCGTTGCCAGTACTACATGCACAACTTCCTGACCAGCCAGCCGGATTTGAATTTTCACAATCCCGAAGTGCAAAAAGCGCTGCTGTCCACCGTCAAGTTCTGGTTGGATCTCGGGGTGGATGGCTACCGCCTGGACACCGCTAACTTTTACTTCCATGACGCCCAACTGCGCGACAACCCCGCACGCGGTCGCCCCGATGGTGAGGACCCTGCGGTCAACGCAGTGAACCCCTATGGCTGGCAGTGGCACCAACATGACAAGAGCCAGCCCGAAAACCTGGCCTTCTTGCGTGAGCTGCGGGCCTTGCTGGACGCGTACCCCGACACCACCATGGTGGGTGAGATCGGTGACGACGACGGTCTGGCCCGTGTGGCGGAATACACCAGTGGAGGTGACAAGCTGCACATGGCGTACTGCTTTGACCTGCTGGGTACCGCGCACAGTGCCGCGCACTTCCGCGGTTTTGTGAAGCGGTTTGAAGAGGTGGCTCCCGGTGGATGGCCTTGCTGGGCCCTCTCCAACCACGATGTGGTGCGGGTTGCTACCCGCTGGGCCAGCACTGCGGCGGTTGCGGCGCCTGAGTTGTTGCGCCTTGGCGCAGCCTTGCAAATGTCTTTGCGCGGTTCCCCTTGCATCTATCAAGGTGATGAGTTGGGCTTGCCAGAGGCAGACATCGCATTTGAAGACCTGCAGGACCCCTACGGCATCACGATGTGGCCCGAGTTCAAAGGGCGCGATGGTTGTCGCACCCCGATGCCGTGGCTTGCGGATGCAGCCGATTTAGGCTTCTCCTCATCGCCCGCACCTGCAAAGCCATGGCTGCCCGTGGCCGCGACCCACCGGGCGTTAACCGCCGAGGCGCAGATTCAAGACTCTGCATCGCTGTTGCATTTCTATCGCAACCTGCTGCGCTGGCGCAAAACCCAGCCCTGCCTGGTGAGTGGTACCTTGGAGGTGCTGGATGCGCACCCTCAGGTGTTCGCCTATGTGCGTCGCCATGAGGGTCAAAGCATGGTCTGCGTATTCAACTTCAGCCCTGAGCCGGCCCAGTGGGTAGTCCCGGAAGCCTTCGCTGCGATGCTCACGGTGACGGGCAGTGGTCTGGGTGATGCAGTTCGCCAGGGCGCAGTGCTGCAGTTGCCTGCATGGGGCGGCGCTTTTCTGGGCCATGCCTGACCTCCTGCAGGTAAAGGGCTCGGGTACATTCTTCGAATGAGTACACCCGAGCGTTTGCGCCTGAATACGATCGCCGGGCCTTTGCTCGGCGAGTTTTTGTTGGGTATGACGGTCGCGATGGGCGGGCTGTGGCTGGCTTCGCATGAGTCAGATGCCGCAGCCGGTGCGTTCGGGCTGGTGAACCAGATCCTGGAAACCCTGAGCGTCGCTTTCCGGGTGCTTGCCATCGGCTTGGGCGTGATGGTGACGCAATATGTCGGGGGAGGGCAGCACGCCGCCGCCCGACGTGTCGCCCTGTTGGCCTTGGGTGCCAGCAGCTGGGTGGGTGCTGCGATCATGCTTGTGGTGGTCGCAGGCAACGACGTCATGCTCGACTGGTTAAACGCCCCGGCCATGGTGGCGTCCTTAGCCGCCCCGTATCTGCAATGGTTTGCACCGGCCTTGCTGCTGGATGCCTACAACCTCAGCATGGCGGCAGTGCTGCGCGCCCACCTGTTTGCCAAAGACTCTTTGCGGATCATGATCGCCATGCACGGCACGCACTTGGCGCTGGCCTTTGTGATCATGCGGGGTTGGGGCAGCTGGGATGGCATGGGCCTTGAGGGCTATGCCATAGCCATGCTGATCAGCCGCGCATTGGGGCTGGTATTGCACCTGTGGTTCTGGCGGGTACGCATGCAATTGACCCCCTCCAAGCAAGACTGGTGGCGGTTTGCGTGGGTGGACTTTGCGCCGGTGTTGCGGGTCGGGCTTCCGGGTGCCGGGGTCGAGGTCACTTACCGCGCTGCCTTCATGGTGTCGCTGGCGGCCACCGCCCGCCTAGGGGTCACGGCACTGGCCACCCACTCTTACACCTTGCAGCTGCTCAAATATGTGCTGTTGTCACGCGCAGTATGAAAATGACACGCAAACGCGGTGAGGAATTGATACACCTCGACTAACGTGCCAAGCCATCCGAACCATGGATGGGACTGGCAATGATTACGAACGAGGAGTACATGGAACTCAAGGTTTTAAGGAAGCACAGGCTGAGCTTGCGCGAGATATCGGCGCAAACTGGAATGGCAGTCAACACGGTGCGTAAGTATTTGGAGGGCGGTCCGCCGGCCATGAAGAAACTGCCGGAACGTAAAAGCAAGCTCGATCCATTCAAGGACTACTTGGCTGGACGTATTCAGGCGGCCAAGCCTGATTGGATTCCCGCAACGGTGCTGCAGCGTGAGATTGCCGCACAGGGGTATACGGGCTCCGTGCGCATCCTGCAGGAGTACCTCAAGGAGTTGCGTCCACAGGCGCGCCCGGATCCGGTTGTGCGGTTCGAGACCCAGCCCGGTGAGCAAATGCAGATGGACTGGATCGAGTTCCGCAAGTCTGGGCATAAAGACGGCATGTTGGCGGCGTTTGTGGCAACGCTTGGCCACAGCCGGGCGACCTTCGCGGAGTTTGTCACAGACATGAAGCTGGAGACACTACTGGCGTGCCATGTCAGGGCGTTCGAGAGCTTTGGTGGAGTCACCCGTGAAGTGCTGTACGACAACATGAAGACCGTCATCCTCAAGCGTGACGCCTACGGCAAGAACCTGCACCAGTTCCAGGGTGCCTTTGCTGACTTTGCGCACCACCATGGCTTTGTGCCGCGGGTGTGCAAGCCCTATCGGGCCAAGACCAAGGGCAAAGTCGAACGCATGAATGGCTACATCCGGCGCAGCTTCTGGGTGCCATTGGTGGCGAGTATGAAGCAGCAATGCTTGGTGGTGGACGCGGACACAGCCAATCGGGAAATGCGCACCTGGCTGCGTGACGTTGCCAATGTGCGGATCCACGGAACCACTGGGTGTGTGCCGGCACTGGCTTTGCAACAGGAGCGCACACATCTGCTGGCCATCCCCAGCGCCTACAGTGGGCGAACAGTGCGTCAATTGCAAAAAGTCACCGGTAGCGGCGCAGCAGTCCGGCCAATTCCAGCCGCGGCATGGCGAGGCCTGCAGCATCCTCTGGCGATGTATGACACGCTGGTGCACAACCAAGCCTCAGCAGGAGGACGACCATGAGCCTGCAAATGGAAAGACTGCGTGAACTGTGTGATCAGCTGCGCCTGCTCAACTTACCCGATCAGCTTGCCCACTTGGGGCAAATGGCGGCCAAGAAAGAGCTGGGGTACCTGGAGTTCCTGGAGCAAGCCTTGCGTGGCGAGGCTCTAGCCAGAGTGGAGAGAACACGCGCCATGCTCACGCGCATAGCGGGCTTCCCCGCCATCAAGACGCTTGATGAGTTTGACTTCCAGTTTGCCAGCGGCGTGCCCAAACCCCTGGTACAGGAGCTTGGCAGTCTGGCCTTCGTGGAGCGCAGCGAGAACGTGGTCTTGCTGGGCGCCAGTGGGGTGGGCAAAACCCACTTGGCCATCGCCTTGGGCTACAGGGCAACCCAGGCTGGAATCAAGACGCGTTTCATCACGGCGGCAGATCTGCTGATGACACTGAGCACGGCACTACGGCAGAACACCCTGGAAGAGGCTATCAAACGCATCGTGCGTCCCTACCGGCTGTTGATCATTGACGAGGTCGGGTACCTTCCCATGAATCGGGAACAGGCGAATCTTCTGTTCCAAGTCATTGCCAAACGCTATGAAGTGGGAAGTCTCATCCTGACCTCCAATCTGCCGTTTGGGCAATGGGACCAGACGTTTGCAGACGATGCCACGCTGACAGCGGCGCTACTTGACCGACTGCTCCACCACGCCCATGTGGTCCCGATTTCAGGAGACTCCTATCGCCTGAAAGATAAGCGGCGTGCCGGTGTGATTGCCGCCAGCAGCAATACCCTACTCAAACGAAAACGCAGTCACCTTGATACACAGGAGGAACAGGCAGCCTAAGGGCGCCAAGCAGTCAGTGGCGAGCCACTGACTGCTTGAAAGACAAGCAAAGACAAAACAGACAATCGCCCCACACAACGGTGTATCAAATCCACGCCGCGTTTGCGTTCGACAGCTGTATCAAATCGAAACTGCGTTTGACACTGTTGACCAGCATGGCCATCGGCTGGGCCTGTGAAATCATGGTGGGCCGCCTCGTCGGGGCCGGCGATTTGAGGGCAGCTAACGGACTGGTCCGCAAGGCGGTGCGCAATGGGCTGCTGGCCTCCGGCTCGCTGGCACTGTTTGCCGCGTTGGGTGCCCCTTGGTTGATGCGCGCTTTTACCAAAGACGCGGCCGTCATCGAGGCCGCGCAAACCTTGCTGTGGCTGTCTTTGCTGCTCGAGACCGGCCGCGTTTTCAATCTGATTTTGAACGGTGCCTTGCGTGCGACGGGCGACGCCATTTACCCGGCAGTGTCCAGCGTCGCATCCCTTGTGTTGGTGCTGGGAGTCGGCTCTTTTTGGTTGGGCCGCTTGTTCGGCCTGCCCGGGATCTGGTTGGCCTATGCGCTGGACGAGTGGATTCGCGGCTTGCTGTTGCTCAGTCGTTGGCTCTGGCGCGGCTGGCTGCCCAATGCACGGGACAGCCGCCGTCGCTTGCGCGCAGAGAAAAACTAACGCCTCGTATCAGCCAAACGCCAGGGGCAGCACCCCTGTCGCGCCGGTGCGCAGAGTGAACACACTACCCGACAAGGGGTACTGCGCCAATTCCGCATCACCCAGTCCCACCCTAGCTGTGGTCACCAGCATTGTCTGGAGGTCTGCGCCACCAAAACTGATGCTCGTCACCTGGCTCGCGGGTATCGCGATGGTCTGCAGGCACTCCGCGTCCGGCGTGAAGCACCGAATGCAAGCACCGCCCCAGAACGCGATCCAAACGCGGCCTTCGCTGTCCAGCGTCATTCCGTCGGGCGTGCCTTCGTCTTCTGAGAAAACCCGCCACACCGATTTGGCGGTGAGGTTGCCTGCAGCATCCAATGTGTACCGGTAAACCGTGTTCAGAAAGCTGTCGGTGTGTAGCATCCACCGGGCGTCCGGTGCAATTGCGGGGCCGTTGGCAATATAGATGCCGGTTTCCACCACAGTACATTGCAGATCCGGGTCCAGGCGGGCGAGCCGTCCTTTGCAGCGGGCCGGGTCGTCGTTGTCCATCGAGCCGGCCCAGATACGGCCGAAGGCATCTGCCTTGGCATCGTTCAGCCGGACGGACGGTTCACCAGGATGCGGCTGAGCCACCGGCTCCCAGCGCAGTTCTGGCTCCAGCGTCAGATGCACTATGCCGCTTTGGAAGCCCGCCATGTAGCCGTCCCCGTTTTTGCGGGGAATCAACCAGCCGATGCGCTCAGGCATCTTCCAGCTTTGGCGCGCATCCGTCGCGGGGGTCCAGGCGTGCAGAGCACAACCATGGATGTCGACAAAGAAAAAGCGTCCGGTCCGGGCTTCCCAGACGGGGCCCTCACCCAGCAGCAGTTCTGCAGGCCAGATGGCTTGGGGGAGTGTGTGATTCAGGTCCATCCGGCGTCCACCACAAAGTCTTGGGCTGTCACCATGCCGCTGTCAGCGGCCGATAAAAACAAAGCCATATTCGCCACATCGGCGCCGAGAATCCGGCCGGGCAGGCAATGGTTGTCCTGCATGGCTTTTTCACCCGCCTCATCGACCCACAAAGCCAGTTGCTTGTCGGTCATGATCCAGCCCGGCGTCAAGGTGTTGACCCGGATATTGAACTCACCCAGTTCTCGCGCCAGGCTGCGGGTCAGACCCACGGTCGCTGACTTGCAGGTCGCGTAGACCGGGTAGCCCTTGCCCTTGATCTTCCAGCTGGTCGAGCCCAGGTTCACGATGGCGCCACCGCCGGAACGCTTCATGCCCTCGGCAACCGCCTGGGCGGCAAAAAAGTGGGGTCGCAAGTTGACCGATACCCGCCAGTCGAAGTCTTCCGCCGTCACATCGGCAAGCTCGTGCCGCTGGTCATTGGCCACGTTGTTGACCAACACCGTGATGTCGCCAAAGCGCTCGGCCGCTGTGCCGATGGCCGCTTGCAAGGCTTTCACATCCGACGCGTCGCTTTGCAGGAACAGCGGTTCAGGGCCCAGTTGCCGCGCTGCCTCAATGACTTGCTGGGCGGCCTCGGCATTGCGGCCGGTGAACGCCACTTTGGCGCCTTGGCGCGCAAAGGCAATCACGATGTCGCCACCGATGCCAGAGCTGCCTCCGGTGACAAAAACACTGCGCCCTTGCAAGCTCGGGTACTGCGCGAAGTGGGAGAGGGTGTCCGGCTTCATAGGTCTCCAAGAGGTAAATAGACGACGATTGTAAAAGCAATCATCATACAAATAAAGCCTAAAAGAAGCCGCTTAGCTTGTCTGGATCGTGGTGCGGATCAGGCTGCGGGTGTCAGAAAGCATGCTGGCCATGCGGTGCAAGGCGTTCTGCGGCTCTTGCAGGCGGATCGCTTCAAACACCTTCTGGTGGTCCGGTAACGCTTGCTTGAAGTTGTCCGAGGTGCGCGCGGTAACACCCAGCAAAGACTCCAAGGCACTGCCGATAATGGCGGCCAGTGGCATCAGCAGCGGGTTGTTGGTGGCTTGGAGTACGGCGGTGTGAAAGGCCAGATCGGCTTGCACCCAATCGGTGATCGAAGCTGCCGACTCCATAGAGCGCAGCGCCTGCGCGATCGCCTGGAGTTGCTCTTCACTGCGGCTGGTCGCGGCCAGTGCGGCCGCGGAGGGCTCAATGATTTCGCGCAGCTCGGTGAGGTGTCGCAAAAACTCCGCATCCACACCGGTGGCGCAGCGCCACGCCAAGATATCTGGGTCCAGCAGGTTCCACTGGTCTTTGCTGCGCACCCGGGTGCCGATGCGGGGCCGGGCTTCCAGCAGACCTTTGCCCGCCAGTACCTTGACGGCTTCACGCAGGGCAGTGCGGCTCACCGCCAGCTCCTGGCACAACAGCTCCTCATTCGGGAGCACCTGCCCGGCGGGGTAGATGCCCCCTGCGACCCGGCGGCCCAGCTCATCAACCACCTGTCCATGCAGTTTGCGGCCGCTGTAGCGCGCGTGGGAGGCCGGAGTGGGCGGTGTTTTGGGATCGACAGGCGTCATGCGAATTGGCATTTAATGATCATATGTTTAAATCGGGGGGAAACCCATCTTCGTGAACTTAACTATGACTATGAGCCCAACATCCGCCATTGTCGGTGTGGACTGGGGAACTACCCACCGCCGCACCTATGTGATCCGACCGACGGGGGAGTGCATCCGGGAGTCCAGCGATGGCGATGGCGCGCTGGCCTGCAAAGGGCGCTTTCCAGAGGCGCTCACCGGCGCGCTGACCAGCGTGCAGGCTACCCCGTCTTTGGTGGTCGCCTCCGGAATGGTGGGGAGTGCGCTCGGGTGGCATGAAGTGCCGTATGTGGACGCGTCTGTGCCCTTGCAGGACTTGGGGCGCCATGTATTCAGGGTCCCGGATGCTCCCGGAGAAGCGCCCGTGGTGTTGGTCCCCGGCTATTGCATTCGCAACTCCGCAGGTGTGCCGGATGTGATGCGCGGCGAGGAAACCCAACTCCTGGGCGCTTGGGCTTTGGGCCATGTATCTGGTTGGTTCGTGCTACCTGGCACGCACAGTAAATGGGTGTTGCTGCAAGATGGGGTGGTGCGCAAACTCCGCACCTATATGACCGGTGAGCTCTATGACCTGTTGCGCAAGCACGGCACACTGGCCGCCGCTGCGGGCGGACAGGCTGAATGGGACGATGCTGCTTTTGCAGCCGGGGTAGATGCGGCCGGACACCATGCGCTGAGCCATGTGCTGTTTGGCACCCGGGCCCGTGTGGTCAGCAAAGACATGGCGCCGCAAGCCAGCGCCTCCTATTTAAGCGGCCTCCTGATTGGTGCGGAACTGAAAGATGTGCTGGGTGCGGAAGCCGGCGAGGTCCCCACGTTTCAGTTGATCGGCTCACCCCAGCTCGCAGAGCTTTACCAAAAGGCGGCGCAGCGCCTTGACTGCCGTTTTGACATTCTGGATGCCCGCAAAGCCTTTCTGGCCGCCGTGCAACACATTCATTCCCATTGGAGCGCTTGATGAGTTCTGTTTTCCCTTTGTTGGCGCAAGCCCGCCACATGCCTTTGATTGCCATTTTGCGCGGGCTCACGCCCGAAGAGGCTTTGAATATCGGCCAGGCCTTGTACCAAGCGGGCTTCCGAAGCCTCGAAGTGCCCTTGAATCGCCCCGGCGCTATCGAATGCATAGCGGCTCTCGTAGCTGGATTGCCGGCTGATGCCCTTATTGGCGGTGGAACCATGCTTACGGTTGAACAGGTGGACGCGGTGCATGCGGCCGGCGGCCGCTTGATGGTCTCTCCCAATTGCGATCCGGCGGTGATCCGCCGTGCGGTGGAGTTGGGCATGCTGGCGTCCCCCGGTGTGGCAACACCGACCGAAGCGTTTGCGGCCTTGGCCGCTGGCGCGCACGCACTCAAGTTGTTCCCGGCGGAGTCGCTGGGGCACGGTGGCTTGAAGGCGCTCAAGTCCGTGGTTCCCGCCGGGACCGATCTTTGGCCGGTGGGCGGCATCACCCCCGAGAGCATCGGACCATGGGTCAAAGCCGGCGCCACCGGCTTCGGCATCGGCAGCCAGTTGTTTGCGCCGGGTGTCACAGCGGCGCAGGTCTACGAGCGTGCCAGTGCCTATGTGCAGGCCTGGCAGGCTGCTACGGCCTAGTCTTCGCTGCCAGCGCCCTGCTTGAGTAGCAGGGCGCGCTCATACAGCGCGTTGCGCGGCTCGCCGGTGATATCTGCGGCCAGCTTCACTGCAGATTTGAGCGGCAGTTGCTCCAGCAGCAAACTCAAGACGCGGTCATCCGCCGTGCTGGCGGCTGCAGCCGCAGGGTGAATGACCAGCGCGAACTCGCCGCGCAAGCGGTTGGCATCTGCGGCCAACCAAGCGCTGAACTCGCTCGCATCCACGGTGGCCACCTCTTCAAATTGCTTGGTCAGTTCCCGGCCTACCGTGACTTTGCGCGAGCCCAAGGGCGCCAGTGCCTTGGCCAGTGCCTCCAGCCGGTGCGGCGCCTCCAGCAGCACCACCGCGTCGGGCTGCGCAGCAATCGCCGCGACCTCGTTGGCGCGCTCGGTGGCTTTGGAAGACAAAAAACCCCGGAACACAAAACCACCATGGCCTTCGCCCGCGGCGACCAGCCCGGCCACAGAAATAGCGGTCACCACGCTGCTTGCCCCCGGCAGCGGAACAGCGCGCAAACCTTCCGCCCGCACTTGCGCCACCAGCCGTGCCCCGGGGTCGCTCACGCCCGGCGTGCCGGCGTCGCTCACATAGGCGACACGTTGGCCTTCCCGCAGGCGGGCGATCACGGTCTGTGCCGCCTCGGTCTCGTTGTGCTGGTGCACGGCCAGCAGGGCCGAGCCCGCTTTGTCGATGCCGTAGGCGCGCAGCATTTGCTGGGTGTGGCGTGTGTCTTCACAGGCAATGCAATCGGCAAGCCCCAGTACATGCAGGGCACGCAGGGTGATGTCGGCCAGATTGCCGATGGGCGTGGCGAGGACATACAAGCAGCCTTGCGGATAATGCTGCGCACCGGCCGCATCTTTGGCGGCTTGGATGGCTGAAGAAAAAGACGCACTCATATGGGCTTACTTCCATCACGACCCGCTTCCCGCACGACCAAACAAGTGGGCGATGCGGCGGAGGAGCGGGCGTCGGGTTTTTTGCAAGCCAAGGGGCTGCAATTCGTTGCCCGCAATTATCGGACCCCCGGGCGGGGCGGTGGCGAGATCGACTTGATCATGCGTGACCGCGACGGCACCCTGGTGTTTGTCGAGGTGCGCAAACGCAGCCGCACCGATCATGGCGGGGCCGCTGCCAGCGTGGGGCATGTCAAACAGCGCCGCATCATCTTTGCCGCAAGGCATTACTTGCTCCAGTTGCGTACGGTTCCCCCATGCCGGTTTGATGTGGTGGTGATGGACGGCGACGCGGTCGAGTGGTTGCGCGCCGCCTTCGATGCATCCTGAATCCCCTGACAGGGCTCCGACATCAGGGTTTATACGCTGCGCGGTATCATGCCGCCCATGCTGGAACAACGTATACAACAACACTTTATCGACAGTGCGGACCTCAAATACCAGGCTGCCCAGACACTGAGCAAACCGATTGCGGATGCGGTGCAAGCCATGCTGGCGTGTGTGACCAGTGGCGGCAAAGTATTGGCTTGCGGTAACGGGGGCTCCGCGGCGGATGCCCAGCACTTCGCGGCAGAGTTTGTCGGCCGGTTCGAGCGCGAGCGGCCGGAACTGGGCGCGATTGCGCTCACCACCGACAGTTCCATCATGACGGCGATCGCTAACGACTATGACTTCAATGTCATTTTTTCGCGCCAGGTACGCGCCCTAGGTGCTCCCGGTGACGTGTTGTTGGCCATCTCGACCAGCGGCAACTCTGCCAATGTGCTGGCTGCGATCGAAGCCGCCCATGAGCGTGAAATGGTGGTGGTCGGGCTGACCGGAAAATCCGGCGGCAAGATGGCCCAGCTGCTGCGCGATACCGATGTCCATATCTGCGTGCCGCACGACCGGACGGCCCGTATTCAAGAAGTCCACATCCTCACACTACATTGCATCTGTGATGCGGTGGATGCCCAATTACTCGGTGAACAGGAACCTTAAACATGAAACAACTTCTTCAACGCCTGACCCTCGGCACCTTGGTGGCCGTCAGCCTGAGCGGCTGCTTTCCTTTGGTAGTGGGTGGCGCCTTTGTCGGTACCGGTTTGGTGGCGACCGATCGCCGCACCTCCGGCAGCTTGGTGGAAGACGAGGGCATTGAGCTCCGCGCTGCCAGCCGCATTCGCGAGAACTTGGGCGAGCGGGTGCACGTGAACGTGACCAGCTACAACCGCCAAGTTTTGCTGACCGGTGAAGTGCCGAACCTGCAGGACAAGCAGCTGATCGAAAAAATTGTGGCCGGCGTGGACAACGTGCGCAACATCGTCAACGAGCTTGAGGTGATGGGCAACACCACCCTGACCCAGCGCTCCTCGGACACCCTGGTGACCGGCCGTGCCAAGGCCGCTTTGGTGGACGCCAAAGATTTGTTTGCCAGCGCCTTCAAGTTGACCACTGAGCGCGGTACGGTCTATGTGATGGGCCGTGTGACGGCGCGTGAAGCCAAGCGCGCAACCGACATCATCAGTGGCGTCAGCGGCGTCGGGCGTGTGGTGCGGATTCTGGAAATCATTTCCGAAGAAGAGCTAGCCCGTACCTTGCCGCAGCCGGCTGAGCCCGCCAAGAAATAAGCGGTTCGCTCTGTCCAGTAAAAAGGCCTGCAACTGCAGGCCTTTTTTTTATGGGGGCGGCGCCTTACTTGAGGCGCTTGATCAGGCTGCTGGTATCCCAGCGGTTGCCACCCATGACTTGCACATCGGCATAAAACTGGTCGACCAGCGCGGTCACCGGCAAGCGTGCGCCATTGCGCTTGGCCTCGTCCAGTACCAGGCCCAGGTCTTTGCGCATCCAGTCCACGGCGAAACCAAACTCAAATTGGTCCGCGACCATGGTTTTGCCCCGGTTGTCGAGTTGCCAGCTCTGGGCGGCCCCTTTGCCGATGACGTCCAGCACCTGGTTCATGTCCAGCCCCGCGCGCTGGCCAAAGGCCACTGCTTCGGACAGGCCCTGCACCAAGCCGGCAATACAAATCTGGTTCACCATTTTGGCCAGCTGGCCGGAGCCGCTCTCGCCCAGCAAGGTGAATGCGCGGGAAAACGCCATGGCCGCTGGCTTGACCGCCTCAAACGCAGTGGCATCGCCCCCGCACATCACGGTCAACATGCCATTCTGTGCGCCGGCTTGGCCGCCGGACACGGGCGCATCGATGAATTGCAGTCCACGCGCCACCGCTGCAACGCTCAGCTCCCGGGCGATGTCCGCCGAGGCGGTGGTGTGGTCTACAAAAATCGCCCCGGGCTTCATGCCGGCAAAGGCGCCGTCGGTACCCAGCGTTACGCTGCGCAAATCCGCATCGTTACCCACACAGCAAAACACGATGTCCGCTGCCAGCACTGCCTCACGGGGCGTCGGTGCATGGGAATGTGTGCCCAATTGGCTGCTAGCGCTCTTGAATTCATCGCACCATGCTATTGATTTGCTAGCAGTGCGGTTGTAGACCGTGACCTGGTGGCCGGCGCGCGCCAAGTGGCCCGCCATGGGGTAGCCCATGACACCCAGGCCCAGAAAGGCGACAGAGTAAGCGGGCGAGGGTTCGTAGGTTTTGTCGTTGATATTGGGCATGGATATGAGGGTTCAGTGGAACGGATGGGCCATTTTGCGCCGGGCCACATTCACAGGATGGCGAAGTTTTCAGTGCCCGCAGAGAGGTCGGTCGACTTGCCGCGTTGGCTGTTGAGTTTGATCTGCAGGCGCAGGTCGTTGAGCGAGTCGGCATTGCGCAGCGCATCCTCGTAAGTGATGGCGTTGCTCTCATACAAGTCAAACAGCGCTTGGTCGAAGGTTTGCATGCCGGCTTGGCGGCTCTTTTTCATGATCTCTTTGATTTCGGAGACCTCGCCCTTGAAAATCAGGTCCGAGATCAGCGGCGAATTGATCAGCACCTCGACCGCAGCAATGCGGCCTTTGCCATCTTGCTTGGGAATCAGGCGTTGCGATACCAGCGAGCGCAGGTTCAGCGACAGATCCATCAGCAGCTGGCTGCGCCGCTCTTCGGGGAAGAAGTTGATCACCCGGTCCAGCGCCTGGTTAGCGCTGTTGGCGTGCAAGGTAGCCAGGCACAAGTGACCGGTCTCCGAAAACGCAATCGCGTGCTCCATGGTTTCGCGGTCGCGGATTTCGCCCATCAGGATCACATCCGGCGCCTGGCGCAGGGTGTTTTTCAAGGCGGCCTCCCAGCTGTCGGTGTCCAGCCCGACTTCGCGCTGGGTCACCACACAGTTTTTGTGGGCGTGCACAAACTCCACCGGGTCTTCGATGGTGATGATGTGGCCGTGGGAGTTTTCATTGCGCCAATCGACCATGGCCGCCAGCGTCGTCGACTTGCCGGAGCCCGTGGCTCCCACCAGAATGCACAAGCCGCGCTTGGCCTGCACGATGTCTTTGAGCACCTGCGGAACACCCAGCCCGTCAATCGTGGGCAGCACCTGCGGAATCACCCGCAGCACCATGCCCACTTTGCCTTGCTGAATAAACGCATTCACCCGGAATCGGCCGATGGCAGCCGGCGCAATCGCGAAATTGCTCTCCTTGGTGCGCTCGAATTCGGCGATCTGCTTGTCGTTCATGATGGAGCGCGCCAGCGCCATGGTGTGCGCTGCGTTCAGTGGCTGCGGCGACACCTTGGTGACCTTGCCGTCCACCTTGATAGCGGGCGGAAACTCTGCGGTGATGAACAAGTCGCTGCCATTGCGGCTGACCATCAGCTTGAGCAGGTCGTTGATAAATTTCGTGGCTTGATCGCGTTCCATGAGAACACCTACCTTTCTGTCTAGCCTGGGAAGTTCTCAGGAATCTTGGCTTTGCTGCGTGCTTCGGCAGCGCTGATGACATTGCGCTTAACTAGCTCGGTGAGGTTCTGGTCCAGGGTCTGCATACCCACGCTGTTGCCGGTCTGGATGGCGGAATACATCTGAGCCACCTTGGCCTCGCGGATCAGGTTGCGGATCGCGCTGGTGCCCAGCATGATTTCGTGGGCGGCGACGCGGCCCTGGCCGTCTTTGGTTTTGCACAGCGTTTGCGAAATCACCGCCTGCAGCGACTCGGACAACATGGCGCGCACCATTTCTTTTTCTTCGGCCGGGAACACGTCAATGATCCGGTCAATGGTTTTGGCAGCGCTCGAGGTGTGCAAGGTGCCGAACACCAAGTGTCCGGTTTCTGCGGCGGTCATGGCCAGGCGGATGGTTTCCAGGTCGCGCATTTCGCCCACCAGAATCGCGTCCGGGTCCTCCCGCAGCGCAGACTTCAGGGCGGCCGCAAAGCTCAAGGTGTGAGGGCCGACTTCGCGCTGGTTGACCAGGCACTTTTTGGATTCGTGCACGAATTCGATCGGGTCTTCCACCGTCAGGATGTGGCCGAACTCGGTTTCGTTCAAGAAGTTCACCATCGCTGCCAATGTGGTGGATTTGCCGGAGCCGGTGGGGCCGGTCACCAGCACCAAGCCGCGGGGCTTCAGGGCCAGGTCGGCAAAGATGCGGGGGGCGTTGAGCTGCTCCAGCGACAGTATCTTGCTCGGAATTGTCCGGAACACGGCGCCTGCACCGCGGTTGTGGTTGAAGGCGTTGACGCGGAAGCGGGCCAGACCATCGATCTCAAACGAGAAGTCGATCTCCAGAAACTCCTCGTACATCTTGCGCTGGGTGTCGTTCATGATGTCGTACACCATGGCGTGGACCTGCTTGTGGTCCAGGGGTTCGACGTTAATCCGGCGCACATCGCCGTGCACCCGGATCATCGGCGGCAGGCCTGCCGAGAGGTGCAAGTCCGACGCTTTGTTTTTGACGCTAAATGCGAGCAGCTGGGTAATGTCCACGGAGTCCTCTCTAGGCGAATGGCAGGTTTGTTACGCTCGAGAGATTATGACGATGATTGCCACTAATCTCCACGCTGTTACAGACCGTATCGCGCAGGCTTGCGCACGTGCCGGACGGGCCACGGGCAGCGTGCAATTGCTGGCCGTTTCCAAGACCTTCGGGCCTGACGCGGTGCAGCAGGCTTTTGATGCCGGGCAGCGCGCCTTCGGCGAAAACTACATCCAGGAAGCGGTCGACAAGATCACAGCGCTTGCGGCTTTACCGATTGAGTGGCACTGTATCGGCCCCATCCAGAGCAACAAGACCCGCCTGGTGGCGGAACACTTTCAATGGGTGCACACCGTGGACCGGCTCAAAATCGCCCAGCGCCTGAGCGATCAACGCCCCGCCCATTTGCCGCCCCTGCAGGTCTGTATTCAGGTGAATGTGGATGGTGGGCCGACCAAGTCCGGCGTGCTCCCGGCGGAGGCCGCGGCGCTGGCGCTGGCGGTCCGGGCGCTGCCGCGTCTGCAGCTGCGGGGCATCATGTGCATCCCGGAGCCTGCTCCTGATTTTGTAGCTGCGCGCGCAGTATTTATGAGCGCTAAGGCCATATTTGATGCCATCGTGCAGCATGGCGTGCCGCTGGACACGCTTTCCATGGGCATGAGTGGTGATCTCGATGCTGCCATTGCCGGCGGCAGCACCATGGTGCGGGTGGGCAGCGCCATTTTTGGCGCCCGCCACTACCCCGGTGTTGCTTAAACCCGGACCTTGCCGTCGCCAGTGAGCATGGACATTTCGACGAAGGTCGAGGCCACGTGATCCGCCTTGGAGAAGTTCACATTGAACCCACCCATTGACATGTTGTTGATGCTCTCCAGCGCAGTCATCAGGCCATCGGCGCCACCTTTGCCACCACTGCGGCGTAGCCCCTCCGCCAGCACTTTGGCGGCGATATAGCCTTCCATGCTGGAGTAGTTGCTTTGCACCGCGCCATTGGATCGGCGCACTGCGTCGGCAAATTCCCGGGAGATGGCTTTGCCGCCGCTGTAAGGCGACGGCACCACCTGGGACACCACCACACCGGCTCCGAATTTGCCCAGCTCGTCGGCCAGCGCTTGGGTGCCCACGAAGGACACGTTGTAAAACCCGCCGCCGTACCCCGCCTTGCGGGCGGCACGGATATAGGCTGCGCAAGAGGTGTAAGCGCTGATCTGGACCACAGCCTCAGGGCTGGCTGCGTTGATGGTCTCGACCGCTTTGGCCACGTCGACCGAGTTGCGCTCAACCGTTGCAATGGCGACCGGCTTGAGGTTGTGTTTGGCCAAGGCCAATTGCACCCCATCGAGGCCCGCTTTGCCGTAGGCGTCGTTTTGGTACATGACCGCGACTTTGGTGAGGCCCACATTGCGCAGTTGGTTCACGATGAGCGCGGTTTCGTCGTTGTACGACGCGCGCACGTGAAATGCGTAGCGGTTGAAGGGGTTGCGCAAGGCCATGGCACCGGTGAAGGGTGCGATGAACGGAACCTTGGCTTTGGTGGCCAGTGGCAGTGCGACCGCGCTGGTTGGGGTGCCCACGTAGGCGAACAAGGCGCTGACATCCTCTTCGAGCAGCTTGCGGGTGTTCTCTTCGCAACGGGCGGGCTCGTAGGCGTCATCGAGTTTGCGAATTTCCACCGAGCGCCCGCCGATGCCACCTTGGGCATTGAGCTGGTCGAAAAAGAGTTTGGCGCCGGCGTGCAGCTGGATACCCAACTGCGCGGCCGGGCCGCTGAAGGCGGCGGACTGCCCGATGATGATTTTCTCGGACTGTGCGTGGACAGCCGGAAAACCTGCCAGGGCGCTGGCCCCGGCCGCTAAAGAAAATTGGCGACGATTGATCATCGCCCCATTTTCCTTGAAAGCAGCCGGTTTGGGTGTCGCCTGTTACAGCTTGAGCTGATTTGTGTTTTTGACCTCTTCCATGACCGCGTAGGTCCGGGTCTCGCGCACGCCGGGCAATTGCCACAGGACCGTGCCTGCAAAGTGGCGGTAGGCGGCCATATCGGCCATGCGGGTCTTGAGCAGGTAGTCAAACCCGCCGGCCACCATGTGGCACTCCATGATCTCGCCATGCACTTGCACCGCGGCCTTGAAGGCCTCGAACACATTGGGCGTGGTGCGGTCGAGCAGCACCTCCACAAACACCATCATGCCGGCCCCAAGTTTGAGCGGGTTCAGGCGTGCCTCGTAGCCGAGGATGTAACCCTCTTTGCTGAGTTTTTGGACCCGGGCCAGCACGGCGGTGGGGGAGAGCCCCACCGTCTCTGCCAGCTTCAGGTTCGCAATGCGCCCGTCGGCTTGCAGGCAGCTCAGGATGCGCAGGTCTATGCGGTCGAGTTCGATGTGTTCGTTCACACCGTGAGCTTACTTCAGCTTGAAGAAGGACACCTCTTGTGCCAACCGGGCCGCCTGGTCGGACAGCGCGGTCGCAGCCGCCGCGGTTTCTTCGACCAGTGCTGCGTTTTGCTGGGTGTTTTGGTCCAGATCGTGCACTGCAGCACCGACCTGGTTCACCCCCAGCGACTGCTCCCGGGTGGCATTGGCGATTTCGGTCATCAGGGTGTCAATACGGCCGGCGTTGCCCAAGATGTCTTCAATCGTTTTGCCCGCTTCGCCCACCACTTGGGTGCCGCGTTCCACTTGCTCGATGCTGGCGGAAATCAGGCGCTTGATCTCTTTGGCCGCCTCGGCGCTGCGGCCAGCCAGCGAGCGCACTTCAGAAGCCACCACCGCAAAGCCGCGGCCTTGCTCGCCGGCGCGGGCGGCTTCTACCGCGGCGTTCAGGGCCAGGATGTTGGTCTGGAAGGCGATGCCGTCAATCACGCTGATGATGTCGGCAATCTTGGCGGACGACGCATTGATGCCCTGCATGGTGCTCACCACCTGCGAGATCACTTCGCCGCCCCGCTTGGCGGACTCGGCGTTCGAGCGCACGATGCCGGCAGCCCCTGCCACCGTGTCCGAGGTGCGCTGCACGGTTTCAGAAATCTGGGTCATGGTGGCTGCGGTTTGTTCCAGCGCGGCAGCGCTGGCCTCGGTGCGCCGGGACAGGTCTTGCGAGGCAGCGGCAATCTCTTCGCTAGCAGTATTGACGTTGCCCGAGCTGTCCAAGGTGTTGCGCACGATCACGCGCAGGCTGGCCTCCATGTCGCGCAGGGTGATCATCAGGTGGGCCGCTTCGTCCTTTCCCCACGGGGTGGGCGCGGTCACCAGATTGCCTTTGGTGATTTGCTCCAAGTGGCCGGTGACTTCGCGCAGGCCACCCATCATCACCTTGTAGAAAGCCAGCAGCATGTAGAAGGCCACGGCCACGAAAAGTGCGGCAACGTCGAGTCGAGTCCAAAAGCTCATATTCAAATCTGCGACCCGCTCGCCTAGGCGCACTTCGAGTTGGGTCAGCATTTTTTCGTTGAGCTTGCGCTCGGCCTCCAGCGACGCGTTGCCCAGCTTGAGGTAGGCATCGGCATCACCCTCCACCTTGTCGCCGATGACTTGCTTTTTGGTGGCTTCTTGAAACGCGTCGTATGCGTCGTCCACAGCCTTCATGCCATATTGGGCGTCGGCCTGGGGCGTGCCGCCGGTGCTGCGGATGTAGGCGTTTTCCACAATGTTGTCGACGAAGCGCAGGATGCCGAAGTCTTCGTTGGCGCGCTCGGAGATGAAGTCATTTTTACCGCCCGCCTTGATGGCGGACCAGCCCAGCACCGACAGCTCGGAAACGTTTTCCATCTGCTGCGGCCCGTAAAGCACCGAGTACACCATCAGGTAGTAGGTTTCCAGCTGCGGGTCCAGAGCCAGCTCAGAAGAGTCGGCCACGTGTTCCCCCAGCTTGATGAGGGCGTCGATGTATTCGTTGTGGGCTTCGAAGGTCTCTCGCTCGTCTTTGCCTTTCGGGTTGGCCAAGAGGGCCTGGTGCAGTTTCTCGACTTTGCCCAAACCTTCTGCAGTGTCCAGGTCTTTGCCCAATGTCTTGTCGACGGCCAGCAACTTGCCGAAGGCCTGGGTGACTGCCGTTTGGTTGGCGCTAAGGTCTGGTGATTGGGTGATGGCGCTCAGCCGTCGGAGTTGGGCCTGGCGGATCAGTTCGTGCAAGGGTTTGACGTAAGTGACCCCTTGTAATTCGTGCTCGGTGGTGGCTATTTGTGTGCGGGTGTTGTTCCAAACATCAACCATCAGCAGCACGATGGGAATCAGGAACATCACCGCGATCCATGCCGACTTGGCCGGGAAACTCAGGCTGCGGAATAGGCGGACTCCCGGGGACAGCCATCCGTGGTATCGAAAGAAAGAACCAAATCCGGCATCGCCGACCAACGTTGCTTCGCTCACCAAATCCCCTTCATAAAGTGGGTTAATTTAGGCCGATCATAGGCCAGCGCTACGAATTGAAACCAATTTGTTGCGGGTGCTGTAGCCTCATTCATACAGCCTGCCTACACTCGGTACCCATCAAAAAACAAATGGGAGGAATAAGCAGTGCTTTTCATTAAAGAGTCATGGCGCCGTGGCGCTTTTGCAGTGGCGGTGGTCCTAGGGCTGACAGCCCTGCCGGTTGTGGCGAGTGCGGAGCAAGGGGCCGACCACCCCGAAGTTGCCCGCTTTCCCGGCGCCCGCATCAACAACTACGACTACAAGGAATACGAGGAATTCCAGCTCATCCTCGCCAAACCCCAGCGCGCCCCGGGCGGAGCGTTTACTGCGGCCAAGTTGATGCCTTTGGAAGGCAAAGTTACCTATATCCACTATGAAATGCCCAAGTCGGTCTCGCCGCTGCAGGTGTTTCGCAACTACCAGTCGTCCCTGCGCCGTAGCGGCTTTAGCGATCTGTTCACCTGTGATCGCCCCTGCACTACGGAGAACCTCAGCAATTTCCAAGGCTTGATGAAGGCGCGTCAGCTCTATCTGAACTACAGCACCGACAACCAGTACCTGGCAGCCCAGCGCAACAACACCTATGTGTCGCTCTGGGTGAACGATGGCGGGGCATTCTTGTTTGTAGTGGAGAAGGAAAAGCTGGACGACGGCCTGATGGCCGTGACCGGCGAGAGCCCGATTGCCAAAGCGCTGGGCGCAGAAGGCAAGGTGGATTTGTATGGCTTTCAGTTCGACACCGGCAAAGCGGTGCTGCGCGATGGTTCCAAACCCACCTTGCAAGAGCTGGGCAAGGTGCTGCAAGACAACCCGGGCCTGAATGTGGAGGTAGTGGGCCACACCGACGATGTGGGCGGTGCGGACGGCAACCAGCGCCTGTCAGAGGCGCGCGCTGCGGCGGTGGCAGAGGCGCTTAGCCGCAGTTACGGCATTGCCGCGCCGCGCCTCAAAACCCGTGGCATGGGCCAAACAGTGCCGCTGGCCGCCAATACCACTGAGGCCGGCCGCGCTCAGAACCGCCGGGTCGAGATCATTGCGCAGTTGCCTGCAACCCCCGTGGCGGCCCCTGCCACCCGCCCGGCGCCTGCCGCGCCAGCGCAAACTGCCAACACGACTGCCCCGCAACCAGCACCGGCCCCCGCGCAGGAAGCGCCTAAAACCCGCAATCTGATGGACGACGCCAATAAGGCGATGGAAGCGGCCGGCAAGCTCAAGAGCCTGTTCGGACTCTGATTCTTCTGCCCTCTAGTGAAAAACCGGTCTGCGGGCCGGCTTTTTGCATGGTTGGTAGATAAATTCACTATTTATACAAATAAATAAAGATAAAAACTCAGGCTAATCTTCTGAAAAATAGCGACAAATCATTTCGTTGCCTTGTGCAGGAGTCGCTATGTCCCAGTCCGCCCGTTCCACCGCATTCACCCCAGTCCCGCCCCGTTTGCCCACGCCCTATCGCGCGGAAGATCACATCGTCTCTCACCGTTTGCAGGTGTTGGAAGGCGCGCTCGACTGGGCCCATGCTGCCCGCTCCGCGGAGCCTTGGGTGCAAGCGGTGCGCGAGAACCCGCCGCCCTTCTGGGCGATGGAAAGCCTGCTCAAGGAATACCCCATCTCCAGCGCCGAGGGCTTGGCCCTGATGCGCTTGGCCGAGGCTTTGCTGCGCGTGCCCGATGCCGAAACCGCGATTGCGCTCACCACCGACCAACTGGGCCGTGCTGACTTTGAGGCTAGCGGCGACAAAGTGCTCTCCCGCCTGTCCAGCACCGCCATTGCCCTGTCCAAGCACTTTTTGCCGGATGCCCAGAATGAGCCCGGCATGATGGCCAAGCTCGGCGCCCGCACCGTGGTGGCAGCCACCCTGCGCGCAGTGCAGCTGCTGGGCCGCCAGTTTGTGCTCGGCCAAACCATGCCGGAGGCGATGAAAGAGGCCGATGTGTCTCGCAAAAAGGCCAATGTCCGCTTCAGCTACGACATGCTGGGCGAAGGCGCCCGCACCGACAAGGATGCGCTACGCTACCTCAAGAGTTATGCAGATGCTATTGAATTCATAGCTGCTCGCGCTAACAAGACGGGCGCCCTGGCCGAAAACGATGGTATTTCCATCAAGCTTAGCGCCCTGTACCCGCGTTATGAAGACGCGCACCGCCAAGCAGTCTTGGACGAGCTGGTGCCCCGCGTCTGGACGCTGTGCGAAGCCGCCGCCGCCGCCAATATCAACCTCACCATCGACGCCGAAGAGGTGGACCGCCTGGAGCTGTCGCTCGAAGTGCTGGAAGCCCTGTTGGTGCAAGTGGCCGCGCACTGCCCGCAGTGGGCCGGACTGGGGCTGGCCATGCAGGCCTACCAGACCCGTGCGCTGGAGCTGATCGAGCACGTCACCGCGCTGGCCCGCAAATACAAAATCAAGCTGATGTGCCGCCTTGTCAAAGGCGCGTACTGGGATGCCGAGGTCAAGCGCGCCCAGGAGCTGGGCCTGCCGCACTACCCCGTGTTCACCCACAAGCACCACACCGATGTGTCCTACCTGGCCTGTGCCCGTGCGTTGCTCGCGGTGCCGGACGCCATTTACCCCCAGTTCGCCGGCCACAACGCCGGCACCATCGCCGCCATCCTTCAAATGGGCGCAAAAACAGGTGCGCCCTTTGAGCTGCAGCGCCTGCACGGCATGGGCGAGGGCATTTTTCGCGAGGTGCTCAAAAACCCGCTGGTCGCCTGCCGCGTCTACGCCCCGGTGGGCGCGCACAAAGATCTGCTGGCTTACCTGGTGCGCCGTTTGCTCGAGAACGGCGCCAATTCCAGCTTTGTGCACCAGCTCGCCGACGAATCGGTGGGTATGGGCGAGCTGCTGATTTCACCTTTGCGCCTGGAGCCGCACCCCAGTCTGCCCCTGCCGGCCGACCTGTTCGGCAAGCACCCCGGCAGCCGCGCCAACAGCACCGGCCTGGACCTGACCGTGGCAGCCATGCGCGACCCGCTGCTGTCCGCGTTGCAGACCGCGCCCGTGCCGGTGGTGCCGGAGTTTGATGTCAAAAACATCCCTGGCGCTTATGCAGCATGCGCAAGCAGCTATCAAAAGTGGAGCAAAGTGCCGGTGGAAGAGCGCGCAGCAGCGTTGCGCCGTGCGGCCGATGCACTGCAAACCGCTATGCCGCAGTTCTGCGCGCTCTTGGTGAAAGAAGCCTTCAAAACCTGGGGCGACGCGGTCAGCGAAGTGCGCGAGGCGGTGGACTTCTTGCGCTACTACGCCGACGAGGCGCAGCGCATCATGCAGCCCATTGCTTGTCCCCAGGTGCATGGCGGAACCCATGCGCCCTCCGCATCCTTGGCCAATGCCCAAGCGGGCTACCAATACGGCGTGACCGGCGAGACCAACACCTTGCGCCTGACTGCGCGCGGCGTGTGGGTGTGCATCAGCCCGTGGAACTTTCCGCTGGCCATCTTCATGGGTCAGGTCGCTGCCGCACTGGCGACTGGCAACACCGTGCTGGCCAAGCCGGCTGAGCAAACGCCCGGAGTGGCAAAAGCCGCCGTGGATTTGATGGTCGCAGCCGGCGTGCCGGCGGATGCGCTGCAGCTCTTGCACGGCGCCGGCGAAACCGTTGGCGCCGCACTTGTCGCCCAGCCCGGCGTGGCCGGTGTGGTGTTCACCGGTTCCACCCAGGTGGCCAAAATCATCCAGCGCGCGCTGGCTGCCAAAGACGGCCCCATCGTGCCGCTGATTGCCGAAACCGGTGGAATCAACGCCATGCTGGTCGACAGCAGCGCGCTGCCCGAACAGGTGGTGGATGCGGTGGTGATGAGCGCCTTCCGCTCCGCCGGCCAGCGCTGCTCCGCGCTGCGCCTGCTGGTGGTGCACAGCGCGATTGCCGATGGCGTGATCGAGATGCTGCAAGGTGCAGCCAAGGAGCTGCAGGTGGGTAACCCGGCCGACCTGACCACCGACCTAGGCCCGGTGATTGACCGCGAAGCGTTTGACAACATTCAGCGCCATATCACTCGCCTGAAAAATGAATCAAAAGTGCTTCTAGCGCCCACAGATTCCTCGCAAGTCGCTACTAAATCAATAGCAAACCTGATTGCGCCCCATGCGTTTGAGGTAGCGAGCATTGCCCAGGTAAAGGCCGAAATTTTCGGCCCGGTGCTGCAAGTGGTGCGCTGGGACGGTAACCCGGAAGACGTGATCGCCCAGATCAACGCGCTGGGTTACGGCCTGACGCTGGGCATCCAGACCCGCATCGACAGCCGTGCGCAGGCACTGGCTGCTGCCGCACACGTGGGCAACATCTATATCAACCGCAACATGATCGGCGCGGTAGTGGGCGTGCAGCCATTTGGCGGTGAAGGGTTGAGTGGCACCGGCCCCAAAGCCGGTGGCCCACACTACTTGTATCGCTTCTGCGCCGAGCAAACCGTGACGGTGAACACCACCGCCGCGGGAGGCAATGCCGCTTTGTTGGCAGGCATGCACTGATAGGTACCGTCCGTTCCCGCGTCTGTAACCACAGCAGGCGTGGGACGGCGGAGTGCCACGAAGCGCCGCCCCCGACGCGCTTCTATCAAGCGGTAGGCGCTGTCACGCTCCGGCGCAGCAAGCTCCGCAGCTTGGCGGGCTGAATGGGTTTCTTCAAGAGCGTAAGGCCGGCGCGGTGGGCTTGGTATTTCACATCTTCTTCCAGGTCGCCGGTGATCAGGCAGGCCGGGATGTCGGATTGCGCGGCGTCTCGCAATTCCAGAATCGCTTCGATGCCGGTCAGGTTGTCGCGCAAACGGTAGTCGCTGATGATGAAATCGGGCCAATTGCCGTTTGCAGCGGCGTCCAGCGCTTCCAGGCCGCTTTCAAACCAGGTGACGTCGCAGCCCCACGATTGCAGCAGGCCCTGCAGCGCCTCCCCACCCATTTGGTTGTCTTCAATCAGCCAGATGGCCGTGCCATGGACATCATGGGCCACGGTTTGCTGAGCGACCGGTGGCTGCTCGGTCACAGCCGGACGCAAGGTCGTGCTGTTCGCGGTGACAGAAAAACGGCTGCCGCAACCCAAATTGGAGCGCAAGTTCAGCGTGTGGCCCAGCAGCCGGCACGCGCGGTCCACCATGCTCAGCCCCAGACCCAGGCCTTTGGCGCGATCCCGCTCGGGGTTCTCGACCTGGAAAAACTCTTCAAATACCGTGGTGTGCAAGCTCCGGTCGATACCGATGCCGCTGTCCCACACCTGGATACAGGCTTGCTGACCGCCGCCAGCGGGCCGGCAGCTGACCAGCACGGTTCCGCAGGGGGTGTATTCGATCGCATTGGCGATCAAATTCAGCAACACCCGCTGCAAAAGCACCGGGTCGCTGATGATCCAGGTCGACGTGGGGCGTATCCGCAGGCGCAGGCCTTTGCTGTTGGCAGTTTCTGAGAACAGCACCCGCATTTGGTTGAATATTGCATTCACATTGACCGGGCACAGGGGGCTATCGGTGGAGTTGGCCTCCAAGCGTGAGTAGTCAAACAGCACATCCAGCAGCTCTTGCAAGGCCTGTGCAGAGGCTTCGACGCCCTGCACCAGATCGGGGTAGCTCTCTGCGGCTTGCGTGCCATCTACACGACGGTTGTGCATTTGGCTCAAGCGGGCCACAAACATCCCCAGCGCATGCGCCGGTTGTCGCAAGTCGTGGCTTGCCGCTGCCAAAAAGCGGGACTTGGCCACATAGGCCGCTTCCACCCGGTCGTTGGCCAGACGCAGTTCCCGGTTGTGAGTTTCCGACTGTTGCAGCGCCCGGTTCTTGGTGCTCTCAAAAATCTGGGTCAGCAAAAACAGCAGCAGTACAAAGCCAAACAGGCTGCAGCTGAAAAATATGTGGGTGAGCTCGGTGTTGTAGTTGCGCGGCACCGGGATGCCGATCAGCGGCAGCAAGCCGAACACAGACACCGCCCCGAGCGTCATCAGGAGCCAAAACACCGTCCTGCTGGTGAATCCAAACAGCAAGGTGGCCGCGATCGGGGCGAGTGCTACCCACACGATCACCGGAGATTGCACCCCGCCCGTTTGTTGAATCACGGCACAGACGGCCAGAAAACAAATTGTGGTTTGGGTGGTGGCCAAGCGGTTGTAGGCGCTGTGGCTATCGATGCTGCCGAGCCGCAGCTGGTTGAGCATCAGCAATAAGCCGTTGCCCAACATGATCCACACGCCCGTGAAAAACCCCATCAGCCAGTTGAACCCGGCATAAAGGCAACAAGCGAGTGCAACTGCGGAGCCGAAATAGCTCAGCAGCTGGACCCGCTCCGGGTCTAGCATCGGGGTTTGCGTTTGGCTCACGCGGGGTCGGAACCTATGAAGTCTGGCACATGGGGTTTGCCATCCAGTACCTGGCGCACCGCTTCACGAATGGCGCGCAGTCCGCTGGATTTGGGGCAATAACCGTTGGCGCCCGCTTGAATGGCTGCATGGTAGTCGGCCGGGTTTTCAGAACCAGCGACCACCAGCACGGGCAAGGCCGTTTGCATCTGGCGAATCTGGCGGATGGTCGGTAGGCCGCCCAATGGCTGCATTTCCAGATCGATCAGCACCGCTTTGATGCGCGGATACCGCTCTAACAGTTCCAGCCCGTGGGCCCCGTCAGTAGCCTCGAGCACCTCAACCCCGGGTTGGAGTTGCCGCAACGCCGCGACCAAGCCTTGGCGCACGATCGGATGATCATCTATGACGAGCAGTTGCATTCGTAGAGTGTAGTCTCTTGTTTTTAGCCTGATTGTTCCCGCGCGAAGGCCAAGCGGTTACAAAATGTGTACCGCCTGCCCATTGAACGGGCTGCCTCAAGCGGGGATGTGTGCCTGATTCCTAGTGCTTTTCGCCATTGGCAAAAGCTCACAATTTGGTATGGTGGGGATCTGTTATTTAGGAGTTCCCATGACCATCGCTGAAAGCCGGACCAGTACAGAAGCCCTTGCCCAGTTGGGCGACAAGGTGCTGCTGTCAGCCATCGTGTTGTCTGCGGTGGTGTCGGTCGCACTGGGCTTGTCTTTTGTAGACAGCGGGCTGGCCATTACCGCCACGGTGTTGCTGCTGGGGCTTGCCTTCGGGGTGTTTGCGGTGGCCCGATACACCGTGCTTAGCCGGTTTGTGCTGGCGTTTGTGTTGGTCTCTTTCGTGGCACTGCACATCCAACTCGCCAGGGGCATGGAGGAAATGCACTTCGGGGTGTTTGTCTCCTTGGCGCTCTTCTTGACTTACCGCGATTGGCGGGTCATTGTTTTTGGTGCCGTGCTTTACGCGATCCACCACGTGGTGTTTGACCGTTTGCAGGCGGCAGGTTTTGGTTTGTACTGCATCACCGAGCCCAACTTTGGCCGTGTCGTGATCCATTCGGTGTACGTGGTCATCCAGTCCGGCGTGCAATCCATCATGGCGATCAACATGGCGCGCGCAGGCCGGGAGGGCGACGAGTTGCGGGTGCTCGTGGCCCAGGTCAACCGGGAAAACACGATCGACCTCAATGTGCACGACATTCCGACCGCCACCCGCGGTGGCACCATGCTCCGTGAAACGCTGGCGCGCATGGATGCCGCAGTTTCGGCGGTGCGTCGCAGTACCGGCAGCATCGATGTAGCCTGTGACGAGATTGCGACGGGTAACGAAGACCTCAGCAACCGTACCGAGCAAACCGCCGCTAACTTGCAACGCACGGCTAACACGATGTCGCAGCTCACCGGCGCGATGGCCCAGTCGGCCGAAAGTGCCCGTCAGGCCAATGCACTCGCTATGACCGCCAGTACCACTGCGGCCCGCGGTGGCGAGGTGGTGAGCGAAGTGGTGCTCACCATGCAAGGTATCAATGAGGCGAGCCGCAAGATCAGCGACATCATCGGGGTCATTGATGGCATTGCCTTCCAGACCAATATTCTGGCGTTGAACGCCGCAGTCGAGGCGGCCCGCGCCGGTGAGCAAGGGCGTGGTTTCGCGGTGGTGGCCAGCGAGGTCCGGAGCCTGGCCGGCCGCTCTGCCGAGGCCGCCAAAGAAATCAAAACCCTGATCAGCACCAGCGTGGACCGTGTGGAGCAGGGTACTACCCTGGTCGACAAAGCCGGCGAAACCATGACCGAAGTGGTAAGCAGCATCCGCCGGGTGACAGACATCATGGGCGAGATCAGCGCCGCCAGCGCTGCGCAGTCCGAAGGCGTGAACCAGGTCGGCGAGGCTGTTACCCAGATGGACCAGGCCACCCAGCAAAACGCGGCTTTGGTCGAAGAAATGGCGGCTGCCGCCGGCAGCCTGCGCCAACAGGCCCAGGACTTGGTGCGCACCGTGGCGGTGTTTCACACATAGCCCCAGCAGGCGTAGTGCCTGCCGCCCTGCGGGGCTGGCGGGTCTGGCACCTTGGGGCATGATGGCAGCCTTTCAACCTCCTCCGTTTGACTGATGCCCGGCAACCGCTCTGTACCGAACCGCTTCTCCAACTCGGACCCACAGGTCCAGCTCGGTAATTTCCCTTGGTACGAGATGTTGTGGCGCACATTGCGCGGTGATTTCAAGCCGCTTCGCGCGCCAGACCAAGGCTATGCGGCTTTTGAAGCCGCATGGACCGTACCCGTAAACCACTATGCTTTGCGGCAAGCGCCGGAGTCACCACAGGTGACCTGGCTGGGGCATGTGACCGTGTTGCTGCAGGTCGCGGGGCTGAATGTCTTGATGGACCCTACGCTGGCAGAGTTTGCCGGCCCGGGGGGCCGGGTCGGTGCCCGCCGCCGTGTAAAGGCGCCGCTGACGCCCGCGCAGCTGCCCCGCATAGATCTGGTGTTGATCTCTCATAACCATTACGACCATTTGTGCGATGCCACGATCCGTGGCCTGCTGGCCGCCGGTCAGACGCCGCGCTTCATCGTGCCTAAGGGACTGAAAGCCTGGTTTGACCAGCGCGGCATTTCTCGGGTGCAAGAGCTGGACTGGTGGGAGTCGCTCGATGTGGCAGAGGGTATCCGGGTGCACTTCACGCCGGCCCAACACTGGAGCCGGCGCACTCCGTGGGACACCAATGCCTCGTTGTGGGGCGGCTATTGCCTGGAGTGGCAAGCAGCGCCCGCGGCACCTTGGCGGTTTTTGTTCCCCGGGGACACCGGCTACAGCCGTGACTTTCAAGCTATCCGCCAGCGGATCGGGCGTATGGATTTTGTGGCGCTCCCCATCGGGGCTTACCTGCCGCGCGACTTCATGAAGCCTATGCACGTGAATCCGGCCGATGCGGTGCAGATGCTGCTGGACCTGGACGCGCCCCTCGCCATGGGAGTGCATTGGGGCACCTTCATGCTGACCCAAGAGGCATTTGATCAACCCCCTCGCGACCTTGCGATCGCGCTGGCCGAGCGCAATCTCGCACCCGGGCACGTGTGGTTGATGCGGCATGGCGAGACCCGCGCCATACCGCTGCCAGCAGCCGACCGGATCGCCGCTTAAACCACGCGCGGTTTTACTTTCGACGCAGCCAGCTTGGCGTTGCTGCGTGCGGTGTCGGTGTCCACGGCCCGCGCTAGCGCGACCCCCATTCGACGCTTCGTAAAGCTCTCGGGTTTACCGAACAAGCGCAGATCGGTGCCGGGGATTGCCAAGGCCTCGTCCACCCCGTCAAACACCATGCCTTGGGCATCGGCCCCGCCGTAAATCACGGCACTGGCGCCCGGATTGCGCAAAGAGGTGTCGACCGGCAAGCCCAGAATCGCGCGGGCATGGAGCTCAAATTCGCTCTGGTGCTGGGTGCACAGAGTCACCAAGCCGGTGTCGTGGGGGCGGGGGCTGACCTCGCTGAACCACACCTGCTCGCCTTTGACAAACAGCTCTACCCCAAACAGGCCTTGCCCGCCCAGGTTGTCGGTCACCGCCTTGGAGACTTCGCGTGCGCGCTCCAGGGCAGCGGCGTGCATTTGCATGGGCTGCCAGCTCTCGACATAGTCGCCACTGACCTGCACGTGCCCGATGGGGTCGCAAAAGCTGGTCACGATCTGGCCATCTGCGCCGACCGAGCGCACGGTGAGCTGGGTGATTTCGTAATCGAAATCGATAAACCCTTCCACAATGACCCGGCCGTGGCTGACGCGGCCACCGGCCATGGCGTAGTCCCATGCTTTTTGGACATCTTCCGGGCCGTCAATTTTGCTTTGGCCTTTGCCGGAGCTGCTCATGACCGGTTTGACGATACAGGGGTAGCCAATGCCTTGCCCGTTTGTGCCATCGATCGCTGCCTGCAACTCGGCCAGCGAGTCACAAAACTGGTAGGGGCTGGTGGGCAGGCCCAATGTTTCTGCTGCCAAGCGTCGGATGCCTTCGCGGTCCATCGTCAAGCGGGCGGCCCGGGCGGTCGGAATCACGCGCACCGTGCCTGCGGCCTCCAGCTCTTCGAGCATGGGCGTGGCAATGGCTTCAATTTCCGGCACCACCAGCATGGGGCGCTCCGCTTCAATCAGTGCCTTGAGCTGCGCTGGATCGCTCATGGTGATCGTGCGCGCGTGGTGGGCCACTTGCTGACCGGGCGCGTTCTCATAGCGATCCACCGCAATGGTCTCGACCCCCAGGCGTTGCAGTGCAATCAACACTTCTTTGCCCAATTCACCGCTGCCGAGCAGCATTACTTTGGTCGCATGGGGGAGAGAGGCGTTCCGAGTGTGGTCATGGTCAAGAGGGGGTAAAGATGGTTAGGATGCGATTGTCGGTGTGAACAGGGCAGGTTCGGTGGAGGACCGGATTTTCAAACCAAAAACCCTTTTGCCCTCATGGGAATGTGCGGTTTTTATGCTTTTTTCATTAAATCCATTAAATTTAAGATCTGTAAGTTGCGTCTGATGTCGGTCGCTGAATTGGAGTCCCTATGCAGCAAAGTTCCTGGTTTTCCCGCTTAGGCGTGGGTAGCAAGCTCTCTTTGAGCTTGATGGCAATGGTGAGCGTGTTTGTCGCCCTGCTCGTGATAAGCATCGGTGTGACCTTGGTCCGCGTGGTGGAGTCCCGTGCCAGCGATGAGGTCGCCGAGAAAACCAAACTCATCGTGTCTTTGGTCGAGGCCACCGACAGTGATTTGCGCAGCCGTACGGTCACTCTGGCCAAAACGTTTGACGCGCGGCTCGGTGCCGGGTTTGATTTGACCGGAGAGAGCATCGACATTGCCGGCAAACCCACGCCAGCATTGGCTCTGGGTGGCAAACCCATCAATATGGATTTCAGTGTGGTGGATCAATTCACCGAGGCCACCGGCGCGGTTGCGACCATCTTTGCGGCATCGGGCCCGGACTTTGTGCGGGTGAGCACTTCCCTGAAAAACGACAAGGGCGAACGTGTGGTGGGCACACTGCTTGACCGCGCCCACCCCGGCTACAAAGCCGTGATTGAAGGCGGGACCTATGCCGGACCGGCGACCCTGTTCGGCCGCCAGTACATGACGCACTATGAGCCGATCAAAAATACTGCCGGCAAAGTGGTTGGGTTGGCATTCGTGGGCATGGACTTCAGCAACTACCTGAAGCAACTCAAAGACACGATCCGCGCTATGAAGATCGGCGAGACCGGCTACTTCTATGTGCTGGACGCCCGCACGGGCCCCAATTTGGGCAACCTGATCGTGCACCCCGCCCAAGAGGGCAAAAACATCCTGGATTCCAAAGACTCCAGCGGGCGCGAATTCATCAAAGAGATCCTAGAGCAAAAGAACGGAAGCATCCGCTACCCCTGGAAGAACGCTGAACTCGGAGACTCTGCCGCGCGTGAGAAGGTGGTGGCCTTCAGCCACTTGAAGCCTCTCAACTGGGTGATCGCTGGCGGCGCCTATGTGGATGAGTTCACTTCTGAGGTGCGTCAGATCCGGAATATTTTTGCTGCGGTAGGCGTGGGCGTTGTGCTCTTGACGGCCATTGTGTTGTTTGTGATGGTGAAGCGACTGGTGTCGGTTCCATTGCAGCAGGTGCAGCTTGCCGCCAGCCAAATCGCCAGCGGCGACTTGACGGTGCAGATCAAGGCCCAGAGCCAGGATGAAATCGGGCGCCTGGTCGAAGCGATCAACCAGATCGGCTCTGGCCTGGCTGGTGTGGTGTCTTCGGTGCGCGAAGGCTCTGAGAGTGTGGCCAATGCCAGCTCCGAAATTGCCCAAGGCAACCACGACCTGTCGATGCGCACCGAGCAGCAAGCCAGCGCGCTGCAGCAGACTGCCAGCAGCATGGCCACCCTGAGCAGCACTGTGAACCACAACGTGGACAACGCGCGCCAAGCCAACCAGATGGCTGTGAACGCGTCAGACGTGGCCCTGCGCGGTGGCAAGGTGATGGACCAGGTGGTGGAGACCATGAAGGGCATCAACCAGTCCTCGGCACGGATTGCCGACATCATCGGTGTGATCGACGGCATTGCCTTCCAAACCAACATCCTGGCCTTGAATGCTGCAGTCGAGGCGGCGCGTGCGGGTGAGCAAGGCCGTGGCTTTGCGGTGGTGGCCAGCGAGGTGCGCTCACTGGCAGGCCGGAGTGCCGAGGCGGCCAAAGAGATCAAGGGCCTGATTGATGACAGCGTCGGCCGTGTGGAGCAGGGCACCAAGCTGGTGAACCAGGCGGGTGAGACCATGACCGAGGTGGTCGCGTCGATCCGGCGGGTGAATGACATCATGGGTGAGATCACGGCGGCGAGCTCCGAGCAGAGCGCCGGTGTGCACCAAGTGAGCGACGCGGTGAACCAGATGGACCAGACCACCCAACAGAACGCCGCACTGGTCGAGCAAATGGCTGCCGCAGCGAGCAGTTTGCGCACCCAGGCGGGCGAGCTGGTCAATACCGTAGCGGTGTTCCGGACCGGCAACGATGCCGGTCACTCGTCCACCCGCCTACTTTCGCATTAAGGTACTTTTCCCGAACAGGGATTCGATCAAATCTACCGCCACTTCGGCGGTGCGATTACGTTCATCGAGCGCGGGGTTCAGTTCGAACACATCAAGGCTGCCCATGCGCCCGGTGTCTGCAATCATTTCCATGCAGAGCTGCGCTTCGCGGTAGGTAGGGCCGCCCCGCACGGTGGTACCTACGCCGGGTGCGATATCCGGATCCAAAAAGTCGACATCAAAGCTCACATGCAGGTGGGTGTTGCTGTCCATCAGGGCGAGGGCCAGCTCCATGGCGGAGCGCATGCCCATCTCGTCGATGTAGCGCATGTCGAACACTTCTATGTTCTGCTCATGCACGAAGCGCTTTTCGCCTTCATCCACACTGCGGATACCGATTTGGCGTACCCACTTGGGTGAGATCGCCGGCACATGACCGCCAATCTCGATCAACTCCTGCGGGCCGAAGCCGCAAAGGCAGGCCACGGGCATGCCATGGATGTTGCCGCTCGGGGTGAGCGTGTTGGTGTTGAAGTCGGCATGGGCGTCCAGCCACAGCACCCGCAGCTTTTTGCCGGTGTCGCGGCAGTGGCGGGCCACGGCGCTGATCGAGCCGATACCCAGGCAGTGGTCCCCGCCCAGCACGATGGGCATGCGCCCGTCTTGCAACTCGGTGTAGACCGCGTCATGTAGGCTGCGGTTCCAGGCGGTCACTTCAGGCAAATGGCGGTACCCATTGACAGGGGGTTGCCACGGGTTACTCGGGCCGCTCAGGTTGCCCTTGTCCAGCACTTCCAGGCCATGGCTTTGCAGCACGCTGGTGATGTTGGCTACGCGCAGGGCTTCCGGGCCCATGCTGGCGCCACGGCTGCCCGCGCCGATGTCGGTAGGTGCGCCTATCAGGCTGATCTTGTGGTTCATGGTGTTTGTAACTGGAATACGGGAAGTCGCTCGCCAACCAGCAGGCCGCGTGCGTTGCGGATTTCGGCAGCGCGCCAGGGCTTCAGTGCGGCGCGTTGCGCATCATCCAGCCAACCCAGTTGGTCTAGCACCTCGACGCTGGCGGCAAACAGGGCGGGTTTGTTGCCGTCAATGATCTTGAGGGCAAAAGCCTCGCCACGGCTTTTGCTGCCGACCACCTGCACACCGTCGGCACCGACCTTGCTGACCCAGTCGCCCCGGCCCACGCGCATGAAGTCCAGGTCGTTACGCCCTGTGCCGCTCACCATCTCGGGGTAGGCGGTCATAGCCTCGCTCAAGAGTGCAAAGCTGGCGCCGAACTCCGCATCCTGCGCGCCACTGGCCAGGCGCGCATAGCCGGTCGCGAGCTTGGACAAGGGCATGGCAAAGTTGGGTGCAGAGCATCCGTCAATGCCGCGCGGCATGTCTTGCACGTCCATGCCGACGGCGCGGGCAACATCACGGGCAATGGCTTGCTGCAGCGGATGGTCGGGGGCGGTGTAGTCGTCCAAGGGCAAGTCGTGCTGCACGCAATAGGCCACAAAGCCGGCGTGCTTGCCGCTGCAGTTGTTGTGGGCTTCGGTGTAGGTGGCGCCCTCGGGGGCGCCTTTGTCAAAGTAGGTGAACAGCAGTGGCACATGGCAGCCGCAGCGCAGGGTCTGATAGGTGTTGCCCGATTTGCCCAACATGCTGACGGCGGCATCCACGTGCATGGCCTCGCCGTTGTGGCTGGCGCAGAGCAGGGCGTTTTCAGCCTGGGTGAAGCCAAAGGTCGCGGGGCCACCCGCTTCGACAAAAGGCAGCGCTTGCAGCGCCTTGAGGGTGGACCGGGTAAAGGTCACCAAGTGCGGGTCACCGGCAAAGGCCGTGAGTTGTCCGAGGCGGTTGGTCACAGCGACCGCGCCGAAATGCAGGCACTCGGGAGTGCCGCCGCGGGTGAGTTGGATCAGGGGTGTGAGGTTCAAGTGCGTGTATCTCCTGCACACAAGCGTATCCGAATTTGCGCATTCCCTTGCCCGGGCTGTCTATACTGAAACGCTATCTACACTGCCAACCTCTGCATAGCCCATGCTTACCTCTGAACAGAAAATCCGCTACGCGGAAGACGGCTACCTGATCCTCCCCGACTTCAAATCCAAGGCCGAGATTGCAGCCCTGCGCGCGCGGGCAGAAGCCATCGTGGACGCCTTCGATCCGGCTGAGAGCCGCACCATTTTCACCACCAATGAGCAGGCGCGCAAGGTGGACCATTACTTTTTGAACTCGGCCGATCGCATCAGCTGCTTTTTTGAAGAAGAGGCGTTCGATGCAAACGGCGCCTTGCGACAGGCCAAGGCGCTCTCGATCAACAAAATCGGCCATGCGATGCACGACAAGGACCCGGTGTTCGAGGCCTTTTCGCATGGGCCTGCGTTGGCAGAGTTGGCGGCCGATCTCGGGCTGACCCAGCCGCAAGTCTGGCAGTCGATGTATATCTTCAAGCAACCCGGCATCGGTGGCGAAGTGGGTTGGCACCAGGATGCCACCTTTTTTGACACCACCCCCATCAGCGTGACCACCTTCTGGTTTGCCCTCGAAGACGCCACCTTGAGTAACGGCTGCCTCTGGACCGAGCCAGGCGGCCACCGGGGCCCCCGCGGCGTGTTGCGGGAGCGCTTCGAGCGCGAGGGCGACACCATCACCATGCGCAAGCTCGACAGCACCCCGTGGCCTGCCAGCAATGTCAACGCGGTGCCCCTGGAGGTTCAGGCTGGCGCTTTGGTGGTGTTCCATGGCTTGCTGCCGCACTACAGTGCACCGAATCGCTCTGCCGTGTCCCGCCATGCCTACACCCTGCATGTGACCGATGCGAGCACCACCTATGCCGCGAGTAACTGGCTGCAGCGCAGCGCAGCGGACCCGGTGCGGGGTTTTGTGGTTTGATTGCTATGTAATTCATAGCTGGTGGCGCAGTTTTTATAAGGGCTAGGTGCCTATTTGGCTTGATTTTTAGAGCCGCCTGCGCGCTGCGGGCCGGGCGGTAAGCGCAACACCACGTTGCAAAATACCGCCAATTAGCGCTTTTCAAGCCGCGACGGCTGTGCGACATTGGGCTCCTGCGTGTGTCAGGAGGGCCCGATGAACCACCCAGTCTTTGCAGTTGCCTTGTGCGCCAGCTTGACGAGCCAGGCCTTTGGCCAGGAGGCCATCTCCCTGACCCGCCTGCCTTCGGGTGCGGCGCCTTCGCTCAATCAATCGGACCGCAGCTTGCTCGACAAGGCGGTGGCGGAGCGTAAGTCGATCGGGCTGCTACTGCACAACACCGTGGTGGCCTTCGATACCCGGTATGACGGTGCCCGCAAAAAAATAGGCGTGTCCCTGACCTCGTTCAGCAACAGCCCCTTGGAGCTCGCCTACGACCCCACCGGCAAAAGCCTGATCGCCCAATGGCGCTCGGTCCACACCACAGCGGCCGGTCAGTCTTTTCAGTACCAAGCGTTTGTCGGCGAGTCCGGGGCGATCAACTTCGTCGTCAGTTCGAAGTTCTGATCCCTGCGCTAAAAGCGCGGCAGGTCGGGGTGCTTGAGCTTGCCGCCGCGCACTAGCTCTTTGCCGTATTCGGCGCAGCGCTGCAACGTGGGAATGACCTTGCCCGGGTTGAGTAGCCCCTGCGGGTCGAAGGCGGCCTTCAGCGCAAACATCTGGGCATTTTCTTCGGCGCTGAACTGCACGCACATGCTGTTGAGCTTCTCGATCCCCACGCCGTGTTCGCCGGTCACCGTGCCGCCCATGGCCACGCTGGCCTCCAGAATTTCGGCACCGAACAGCTCGCAGCGGCGCAGCTGGTCGGGGTCATTCGCATCAAACAAGATCAGCGGGTGCAGGTTGCCGTCACCGGCGTGGAACACGTTGGCGCATCGCAGCTGGTATTTCTTCTCCATCTCTGCAATGGCTAGCAGGATGTCGGCCAGCCGAGCGCGGGGAATGGTGCTGTCCATGCACATGTAGTCAGGGCTGATGCGGCCACTGGCGGGGAAGGCGTTTTTGCGCCCGCTCCAAAAGCGCAGGCGCTCGGCCTCGCTGTTGCTCACCGCAATGCCGGTAGCACCGGCTGCGCGCAGCACTTCACTCATGCGCCCGATTTCTTCTTCCACTTCTTCGGGGGTGCCGTCGCTTTCGCACAGCAGAATGGCTTCGGCGCTCAGGTCATAGCCCGCGTGCACAAAGTCTTCCACCGCGGCGGTCATGGGCTTGTCCATCATCTCCAGCCCGGCGGGGATGATGCCGGCGGCGATCACCGCGGCCACCGCATCGCCCGCTTTGCGCAGGTCGTCAAAGCTGGCCATGATGCAGCGGGCCAGCTGGGGCTTGGGCACCAGCTTGACAGTGACCTCGGTGGTCACGGCCAGCATGCCCTCGCTGCCGACCACCACGCTCATCAGGTCGTAGCCGGGGGCGTCGAGCGCGTCGCCACCAAACTCGATGGGCTCGCCTTCCATAGTGAAGCCGCGCACCTTGAGCACGTTGTGCAGCGTCAGGCCGTATTTCAGGCAGTGCACGCCGCCTGAGTTCTCGGCCACGTTGCCACCAATCGTGCAGGCAATCTGGCTGCTGGGGTCCGGCGCGTAATACAGACCATAGGGTGCGGCCGCTTCACTGATGGCCAGGTTGCGCACGCCGCACTGCACCACCGCCGTACGACTGCGCTTATCCACCTTCAGGATTTTGTTGAACTTGGCCAGCGAGAGAGTGACCCCTAAAGCATGGGGCATGGCACCACCGGACAGGCCAGTGCCCGCGCCGCGGGCCACCACCGGCACATTTAAGCCATGACACACCCGCAACACCGCAGCCACCTGCTCTTCAGTTTCCGGCAGGGCCACCATCAGCGGGCGCTGGCGGTAGGCGGTCAGGCCGTCGCATTCATAAGGCGTGGTGTCTTCGGTCTGGTAGAGCAGCGCATGCTTAGGTAAATAGGCCTCTAGCGCAGGCAGTATCTGCGCTAGAAGCTCTCTTTTTTGTAGCATTTCCCGGGCGGTTGGATCAAGTGGGGCGTTCATGGGGGGCTATCCGGTGCTGAAAGGGCGGTGGCGTGGAACCTCACTCTAAAAGAAAGCGGCCCCCCGTGGCGTGAAGAAACTTGCAGCGCTGTGTGAAAAAGGGCCCGGTGACGGGTCTCGGGGGCGACTAACCCACCGCCTTTTTGAGCCAGTCGGCAAAGGCAGCCACTTCCCAGCGGTCCATGGCGCCGGTGCGCCAGCACAGGTAGTGCGCGTGGGGGCTGGGCGCGTTGTGGGCATACAGGCGCACCAGCGAGCCGTTGTCCAGCCAGGGCGCACCCAGCTTTAGACGGATCAGGCCCACGCCCATGCCGGCAGCGGCGCCATCGCACATGAGGCCGATGTCGTTGAACTGCGAGCCCTCTACCGGCTCCGGCCAGTCCAGCCCGTTGGCGGCAAACCAGGTGCGCCAGGGCTCCAGCGGGCTGCGCAACAGAGGCAGGTTGGCCAGGTCTTGCGGGGTTTCGAACGGGCCGTGCTCGCGCACAAAAGCGGGTGAGGCGAGGGGCGTGATCTCGTCCTTCATGAGGCACACATGCTCCATGTCGGCATAGCGGCCAGCTCCGAAGCGCACCATCAGGTCTGCATCTTCAGCCACCACGTCGAGCAGCGGAATGGACACCTGCAGTGTCAGGTCGATCTCGGGATAGGCGTCGGTGAACTGGCGCAGCCGCGGGATCAAAATGGAGCGCGAAAACGTGGGCGTGACCGCGAGGCGCAGCTTGCGCTTGCCAGGTGCCGCAGCGGCGCTGGGAAATTTCTGCAGGATGGCCAGGCCTTCGCGCACATGGGCCAGGTATTCGCTGCCCTCGGTGGTCAGCGAAAAGTCCGCACGGCCGAACAGCTTGGTGCCGATGATCTGCTCCAGCTGCCGCACTCGGTGGCTGACGGCACTAGGGGTGACAAAGAGTTCTTCTGCCGCCAGGGTGACCGAGCGCAGGCGCGCCAGGGCTTCAAAAGTCAACAGGCACTGAATCGGGGGGATGCGGGAGGCACTCATGGCGGGGATGATGCCACTGAACCGTCCCGCCCTTCCAGGCGGAGTTCCCCCGTGGGCTCAGAGGTAGGTCGAGGCCAGCCCGCCATCGACCGGGATGTTGACACCACTCACCCAGCGCGCCGCGTCGCTGCACAGCCAGGCAATGACCGAGGCCACCTCGTCCGGGAAGGCCGGGCGCGCCATGCGGTGGGCATCGGCCTGCACACGGTCTGCGCCTAGCATGGTGACGAAATCGCCGAGGATGGGGGTGAACACCGGGCCGGGGGCCACGCAGTTCATGCGCACCCCGGTTTTCAGGAACCATTCCTGTGACTGCACCGTGTTCCACACAATCAGGGCTTCCTTGAAGTACTGGTAGCAGGTCTCTTGGGGCACCGGGTGTGCCTGCAGCCACTGGGCCCCCGCGTCAAAGCCTTGGACTACAGCCAACGCTTTGTGGACATCCAGCCTCAGCGGCCATTCGGCTCCGAGAATGGACGCCACATTGACAATGCCGCCGCCGCGCCGGATGTGCGGCAAGACCTGCTCGCTCAGATGGCGCAAGCCGAGGTAGTTCACCCGCGCCACCAGCTCGCGATCGGCGGTGCCGGGAACGCCGGCAATGTTGCAGAGCGCGTCGATCTGCGCGGGCAGTTGGGCCACTGCGGCATCGATACCGGCCACCGTACTCAAGTCCGCTTTGACAAAGCCCGCCATCGAGATGCTGGCGTCATTGCGGTCCACGCCGATCACTTGGGCGCCTTCAAAACGAGCCAGCCGGGCTACCTCGGCCCCGATGCCGGAGGACACGCCGGTCACGACAATCGTTTTTCCATGCAAGTTCATCATGTTCTCCTGGTGTTCAAAACGGGTAGGCGGTGGCGTGGTCTTTGATGGTGACCCACTGCCACTGGGTGTATTCCTCCCAGTCAGCCGGGCCGCCCACACTGGTGCCGTTGCCGGCAATGCCGGGGCCGCCAAAGGGGTTGACGCATTCGTCGTTCACCGTCTGGTCGTTGATGTGAACCATGCCCGACTTGAGCTGCCGGCCCACCGCCATGGCGCGGCCCACGGAGGCCGAAATCACCGCCGACGCCAAGCTGCCGTGGTGCTGGTTGGCCAGCGCGACGGCTTCGGTTTCGTTGCGGTAGCTGATGATGTTGGCCACCGGGCCAAAGGTCTCTTCGTCAAACACCCGCATGCCGGGGCGCACACCGGAGAGCACCGTGGGCTGGTAAAACAAGCCTTCAAACGTGCCACCCGCCTCCAGCTTGGCGCCAGCGGCAATGCTGTCTTGCACCAGTTGGTGAATGCGATCGCGCTGTTTGGCGTCGATCACCGGGCCGAGTGCCACTTGGCCGCTGGCACCATTGCCGACCGGCAGGTGCGTTGCCTTGGCCACCATCTTTTCAATCAGGCCTTGCGCCATGCTCTCGTGCACCAGAATCCGGTTGGAAGCCATGCAAATCTGGCCCTGGTGGAAGAACGCGCCCCAAGCGGCATTGCTGGCCGCGACGTCGAGGTCCGCGTCATCCAGAATGACCAGGGCATTGCTGCCGCCCAACTCGAGCGACACCTTCTTCAAATGGCGGCCTGCCAGTTCGCCGATACGGCGCCCCACGGCAGGGGAACCGGTGAAGGCAATCATGGGCACCAGCGGGTCGGTGACCAGCGCTTCGCCGGCCTCCGCATCGCCCGGCAGCACTTGCAGCAGCCCTGCGGGCAAACCGGCCTGGGCGAATACGCTGGCAATCATCAAGCCGCCGCTCACAGGCGTGCGGGTGTCCGGTTTGATGATGACCGCATTACCGGCAGCCAAGGCGGGTGCCACCGCACGAATGGCCAGGATCATCGGAAAGTTGAACGGCGAGATCACGCCCACCACCCCATGTGGCACGCGGCGGGCCAGGCTGGTGCGGCCGTATTGGCTGGGCAGCACCTGGCCTTGGGCTTGCAAAGGCATGCCGGCCGCCAGGTTGCAGATCAGAGCGGCCTCGCGGATTTCATGTTGCCCCTTGGGCAGAATGCCGCCCGTCTCTCGGGCGACGAACAGCGACAGGGTGTCGAAATGCTGTTGAAACAGACTCGCAGCGCGGCGGAAGATCTCCGCCTTTTCGCGGGGATGCACCATCACCCACCGGGCTTGGGCAATGGCGGCCTCTGCCGTTGCCTTGGCAACGTCCGTCGCGTTGGCAATACCCACGGTACACAGCACCTCGCCGGTGGCGGGTTCGATCACTTGGCGTACACCGTTGCCGAGGGCGGCCGGAGGGGTGGCTGAAAAATCCAGCCATGCATTGGTCTCAGTCGTTCCCATGGGAAAGCATCCTTTCAATCGGTTTATCAAATCGCCACTTCGCGAGTGGTTGTTTGATGGATTGCAAGGCGCAGACCAGCAGGGGGCGGGGACCCGGGAAAAGTGCACGGTAGTGACCCGGAGTTCACTCGAGGGTTAAGGACTTTCCCTAGGTGACTTTTTTGTGCGCGGCAAAGGGTTAACCCGCGCCGGAAAATGCATCAAATGATTAAATAATATAACGATATTTCACCATTTGATCACTTGAAAACCGCTATGCCATCCAGGGCCTCACGCATCTCACTGGCCGATGTGGCCCGCACCACCGGCACTGTGTTGGGCGGCGCACAGCCCGAGCGCAACCGTGTGTTCGGGGGCGGTTTTGCCAGTACCTCTGTCAGTGGCGATGCGCACCCGAATCTGACCGATATCAGCGAGTGTTTGTTTTTTTCGCCCGGAGACGGCCGCATCTGGCTGCAAGACCAGCGGGTCGTGCTGATGCACACCGAGGCGCTGGGCTCGCTGCGCCGCGAGATGGTGGACAGCTTGGGCCTGAAGCAGGCGCGCGGCTTGCTGACCCGGGCAGGCTATGTGAGCGGCGCCCGGGATGCGCAACTGGTGCGCAAGCAATGGCCCGATGCCGAGCCGCTGGCCTCTGCGATTGCCGGAACCCGCCTGCACGCCCTGGAGGGCATGGTGCAGGTGGAGCTGGTGCATGTGGCCTATGACGCCAAGACCGGCAGCTACGAAGGCGAATTCTTGTGGCACAACTCCAGTGAGGACGACGAACACATTGCGGCCTATGGGGTCGGCGGGTCACCCGCCTGCTGGATGCAGGTGGGCTACGCCACCGGCTATGTGAGCACGCTGTTCGGGCGCCTGATTGTGTTTCGCGAGCTCGAATGCCGCTCCATGGGGGACGGGCATTGCCGGGTGGTGGGCAAATCGGCCCACCAGTGGGACGGTGTCGAGGAAGACATGCGCTATTTGAATGCGCATGAGTTCGTGGATGCCGCCGCGTATGACCGCGGTGACGAGCAAGCCGCCGAGTTGCCCGCCGCAGACCGCGTGGCAGGCGACGCCATGGTGGGCGCGTCTTCGGCGTTTAAAGCGGCCTGCCAGCAGCTTAGCCGGGTGGCCCGGACGTCGGCGACGGTGCTGTTTACCGGCGAGTCGGGCGTGGGCAAAGAGAAGTTTGCCAGCATGTTGCACCAGATCAGCCCGCGCAAAAATCAGCCCTTTATTGCGGTGAATTGCGCGGCCATTCCGGAGACCTTGATCGAGTCGGAGCTGTTCGGGGTGGAGCGGGGTGCGTTCACTGGAGCCACGATGTCGAGGCCGGGCCGCTTCGAGCGCGCCCATGGGGGTACCTTGTTTCTGGACGAAATCGCCACCCTGAGCTTTGTGGCCCAGGGCAAACTCTTGCGCGCCTTGCAGGAAGGGCAGATCGAGCGTGTGGGCGGCACCCGCAGTGTGGCGGTGGATGTGCGGGTGGTCGCCGCGACCAACGAGGCATTGCGCGAGGCAGTGCGCAAGGGGACGTTCCGGGAGGACCTGTTTTTCCGGCTGAATGTGGTGCCCATCCATCTGCCGCCCTTGCGCGAACGCAGGGATGACATACCGCTGTTGATGAACCATTTCATCCACCACTACCGCCGCAAGCACGATTGCGACGTCAAAGGCTTTACCCAAGCGGCCGTGCGCCACCTGGTGAACTACGACTACCCGGGCAACATCCGTGAACTGCAGAACCTGGTGGAGCGGGCGGTGATTCTGGCGGATGCCGGCGGCTTGATTGATGTGCATCACCTCTTCACCGGCGGTGAGGTTCACCGCTCGGAGGCGCTGACTTTGCGGCAAACAACCGATGGCGGTGTGCTGAATCTCGCAGGCAAAACGGCTGCAGCGCCCGCGCACCCGGTCTCGGCGGCGCAGGCAATGACCTTGGAGCAAACCGAGCAATCGCTGCTCCAAAAGGCGATTGCAGCTTCGGGGGGCAACCTGTCGGCGGCAGCACGGCTGCTGAACACCAGCCGCGCCAAACTGGCCTACCGCGCCAGAAAGCACGGGCTGGTCTGAGCCGGTGCCGGTGTCTGTGCAGCCAGTTTGCGGCAAGGTTCAACCGTTAGCATTCACCCCACGCGGTCAACAGTTGGGTTGAATTCAACGTGTTGATCGCTCCTTTTTTGATAGCTGCTTGCGCATATTCCGCGAGGGCTAGGCGTTGATTTTGTTCTGAATCCATTGAAAAAAATTTCTACCTCTGCCCAGTCGCCCTCCGTCAAGTCCAAGCCGGTGGCTCGTGTGCGCAAACCTGCGGCGTCGGCCAGTCTGGCAACTGCCAAAAGCGGGCGTCAGCGCGCGGCGGCCCCTGATGCGCTTCCGGTAGAACCTGTAGACACCAGCTACTTGCGCACGCTGGTGGGCTACAACGCCCGGCGCGCGTCACTCGCGATCATCGAGACCTTCATGGTGCGCATGGCACCCTATGACCTCAAGGTGGTGGACTTCTCGGTGCTCTCGCTGGTCGCCCACAATCCGGGCATCACGTCCCGCCAGCTGTGCGCAGCACTCAACGTGTTGCCGCCCAATCTCGTGGGGTTGATTGCCACACTGGAGCGGCGGGGTCTGATTGAGCGACTGCCCCACCCAAGCGATGGCCGGGCCATGGGCGTGCACCTCACGCCCCAGGGGGTAGAGCTGATGGCGCAGGCCGAGCAAACGGCCTTTGACCTCGAGATGGATGCCACCTCCCGCTTAACGGACGCAGAGCGCAAAACCCTGATCCGCCTGCTGCAAAAGGTCTATACCCCAGCCAACTGAGCCGCGCTTTACTCGCCGGCTACCGCCGTCGGGTCGAGGCGCAGCAAGCGCACCGCGTTGTCTTTCAGGATGCCGGGCATCACCTCGGGTTTGAAGCCTGCTTCCTGAAAGTCTTTCATCCACCGTTCCGGGGTGATGAGCGGGTAGTCCGAGCCGAACAAGACGCGGTCTTTGAGCAGGGTGTTGGCGTATTGCACCAGTTGCTTGGGAAAGTATTTGGGGCTCCAGCCCGACAGGTCAATCCAGACGTTGGGCTTGTGGGTGGCCACGCTCAAGGCCTCGTCTTGCCATGGGAAGCTGGGGTGGGCCATGACGATTTGCATGTCCGGGAAGTCGATGGCCACATCGTCGAGGTGCATGGGGTTGCTGTATTCGAGCCGCAGTCCGCCGCCGCAGCGCATGCCGCTGCCGATGCCACTGTGGCCGGTGTGGAAAATGGCCGGCATGCCGTATTCGGCGATCACCTCGTAAATGGGCCAAGCCATCTTGTCGTAGGGGTGGTAGGCCTGCACCGTGGGGTGGAACTTGAAGCCCTTGATGCCGTGCTCCTCGATCAGCTTGCGCGCCTCGCGCGCACCCATCTTGCCTTTGTGCGGGTCGATGCTGGCAAAGGCCGTCATCATGTCGCTATTAGCTTTGGCGGCTTCGGCAATCTCTTCGTTGGGAATGCGGCGGCGGCCCATTTTGGACTCGGCGTCCACGGTGAACATCACCAAGCCGACTTTCTGTTCGCGGTAATAGGCCACGGTTTCTGCAATCGTGGGGCGTCGCCCGTTTTTGAAGTACTTGTCGGCGGCGCGGTCGTACTCCTCGCCGTAGTTGTCAAACGGGTTCCAGCAACTCACTTCCGCGTGGGTGTGGATATCGATGGCGCGCAGGTTTTTGTAGTCCATGGTTGTCTCCTGTTAGTTGTCTGTGGACGCACGGGGGCAGCCTCCCTGATTACGTGCTTTCCGGGAAGGATGGCAAGGGAAACTACCTAGAAAAAGAGCGTTCAAGTGACTTGATTTGGTTATTAACTATAACCAAAATTGCGCCATTATGAAAACTTTTACGCAACACCCCGATATCCATTTCGAACGCCTCGGTGAGGAACAAGAGGTGGCGGTGATCCGCCTGACCCGCGGCGCCAAGCGCAACGCCCTGAACGACGGACTCATCCTCGCCCTGCGGGATCTGTTCGAAAACATGCCCGAAGGCGTGCGGTCTGCCGTGATCGCCGGCGAGGGGCCGCACTTCTGTGCAGGTCTGGACTTGAGTGAGCTCAAAGAGCGTGATGCCGGCCAGGGCTTGCACCATTCCCGCATGTGGCACGCCGCGCTGGAGCGTGTGCAATACGGGCCCGTTCCTGTGATCGCAGCTCTGCAAGGCGCCGTGGTGGGTGGGGGCTTGGAGTTGGCAAGCGCTTGCCACATTCGAGTTGCGGATGCATCCACTTTCTATGCTTTGCCGGAGGGTTCCCGCGGCATTTTTGTGGGCGGCGGCGGTGCGGTGCGCATTCCCAAATTGATCGGTGCGGCCCGTATGACCGACATGATGCTCACCGGCCGTGTGTACAACGCGCAGGATGGTGAGCGCATTGGTCTTGCGCAATACCTGGTGCCGGAAGGTGCTGCCTTCGACAAGGCCGTTGAGCTGGCGGTGCGAGTGGCGCAGAACGCACCTCTGACGAACTACGCCCTGATGCACGCCTTGCCGCGCATTGCAGAGCAACCGGCCGACCAAGGGCTGTTCACTGAAGCCATGATGGCCGCTATTGCCCAGAGCGCACCGGAAGCCAAGACCCGTCTGAACGACTTCTTGGAAGGCCGTGCCGCCAAGGTACGCAAGCAGGACTGAGGCCATGAGCGACATGCAACTCCCCACCCCGCGTTACCGCGAGACCAAATTCGGCGTTACCCGCATTACCGTCACTGACGGCGCGCCCGGCGTCCGGTATCTGCAGGCTGATCTGGCATTGGGTGCCTATGCCCGCCGGATCGCTGACTACCTAGTGCATTGGGCGGAGATCACGCCGGAGCAGACTTTCCTGGCCCGACGCCGGCAGTTGCCGGACGGCACGACCGGCGAATGGCTGCACATCACCTATGCCCAGGCGCTGGAAAGCGCCCGCAGCATCGGGCAGGCGCTATTAGACCGGGGCTTGAGCCCGGAACGGCCAGTCGTCATCCTGAGCGAGAACAGCCTCGAGCACGCCATGATGGCGCTGGGTTGCCTGTATGCCGGCGTGCCCTATTGCCCGGTGTCTCCAGCCTATGCCACCGTGAGCCAGGACTACGAGAAGCTGCGCCACGTGATGGACACCCTGACGCCGGGGCTGGTGTTTGTGGCAGATGCATCACGCTATGGCGCTGGCTTCGCCGCCACGGTCGGCCCGGATGTCGAAGTGGTAGCTGCAGCCGGGCACATGCAAGGCCGGGCGGCAACTTTCTACGCGTCCCTGTTGGCCACAACGGCCACGCCCGCTGTGGACGCTGCCATGCATGCCACCGGCCCGGGCACCATCGTGAAGTTCTTGTTCACCAGCGGTTCCACCAAGCTGCCCAAGCCGGTCATCAACACACAGCGCATGTGGTGTGCCAACCTGCAGCAGATCTCCTTGTCCTTGCCCGTGTTTGCCGAAGCACCACCCGTGTTGGTGGACTGGCTGCCCTGGAATCACACGTTTGGTGGCAACCACAATTTCGGGCTCACCCTGCAACACGGTGGCACGCTGTACATCGATGACGGCAAGCCCACTGCGGCGCTTATTGGCGAGACGCTACGTAACCTGCGGGAGATAGCGCCGACGGTGTACTTCAATGTGCCCACCGGCTTCGAGATGATCGCGTCGGCCATGGAGTCGGATGAGGCGTTGCGCACCACCTTGCTGTCGCGCCTGAAGGTGTTCTTCTATTCCGGTGCAGGGTTGTCTCAGCCGGTGTGGGACAAGCTCCACGCTATCCAGGAGTCCGCCATCGGCGAGCGCATTGTGATGGCCACCGGGCTCGGCATGACCGAGTCTTCGCCCTCTGCCATGTTCGTGAACAGCCCGGATGTGGCGTCCGGCGACATCGGCGTGCCGGTGCCGGGCATGACGCTCAAGCTGGTGGAGGTGGATGGCAAAACCGAAGTGCGCTACCGCGGGCCCAACGTGACCCCCGGCTATTGGCGTACCGAGGCTGCCACCCGGGATGCATTTGATGAGGAAGGTTACCTCTGCACTGGCGATGCGGTGAAGTGGATTTCCGAGTCTGATATCCACCGTGGCCTGCGCTTTGATGGCCGGATCGCAGAGGACTTCAAGCTCTCCACGGGTACCTTCGTCAGCGTGGGCCCCATGCGCGCCAAGATCGTGGTGTCGGGCGCGCCCTACATCCAGGACGCGGTGATTACCGGACTGAACCGCAAAGAAGTCGGGGCGCTGCTGTTCTTGTCTGCGGCTTGTCGCGACGTCGCAAATCTTCCTGCGGATGCGCCTTGGGCGGATGTGGTCCAGAGTGCGCCAGTGCGCCAGCGTATAGAGGCTGTTATCGATCAGCTGGCCCGCGAAGCCACAGGCAGTGCAAGCCGCATCGCCCGCGCACTGCTGATGGTGGAGCCACCGTCCGCCGAAAAGGGCGAGATCACCGACAAGGGCTCGCTGAACCAACGGGCTGTCTTGAAACACCGCCACACCTTGGTCGAGGGGCTGCACGACGACGCCCTGCCTTTCATCATCAAACCCACGGCCTGAGTGCGCCTCAGCCCAGGAAAAAGACATGCATATTCAAGGACAAACCGCACTGGTGACCGGTGCAGCATCGGGTTTAGGTGAAGCGACTGCCCGCGAGCTGGCCAGACTGGGCGCGAAAGTCGCCGTGCTGGACATCAATGAAGCACAAGCAGAAACCGTGGCGTCCGCGATCCGGGCAGAGTTCGGTGAGGACCGTGCCATCGCGCTGCGTTGCGACATCACGCAGACTGACAGCGTGCAAGCTGCTTTAGATGCATCCGAACGCGCCTTGGGTGCCGCGCGCATCCTGATGAACGTGGCCGGCATCGGCAGTGCCAAGCGCGTGGTGCAGCGTGATGGAACTGCAGCGCCCTTGGAGGACTTTGCGCGTGTGGTGTCCATCAACCTCATAGGCGCCTACAACATCAGCCGCTTGTTCGCGGCCGCCTGCAGCAAGCTGGCTCCGCTGGACAACGGCGAGCGTGGCGTGATGATGTTCACGGCATCGGTTGCGGCTTTTGATGGCCAAGTGGGTCAGCAGGCCTACAGCGCATCCAAGGGTGGCCTGGTCGGCATGACGCTGCCCATGGCCCGAGACCTCGCGCAGCACGCGATTCGGGTGTGCACGGTAGCCCCCGGTTTGTTTGCCACCCCCTTGATGAAGGAGTTGCCGGAAGCCGTGCAGCAATCTCTTGCGGCCAGCATTCCCTTCCCGCCACGCTTGGGCAAACCACAAGAGTTCGCCGAACTGGCCTGCCACATCGTGACCAATGGACACCTCAATGGCGAGGTGATCCGGCTCGATGGCGCGCTGCGCATGGCGCCCCGCTAACTCAGCAGCATTTCTTTCCCTGTGCAACCTGCCAATTAAAAATAGGAGACAACCATGTTCACTCGCAGGCAACTCATTCAGGCCTTGGGCAGCAGCGCTGCTTTGGGCGCGCTTTATCCACTCACTGCGCAAGCGCAGGTAGACCAAGTCAAGGTGTATTTCGGCTTCCCGCCGGGAAGTTCCGGCGACACCGTGGCGCGCCGGGTCGCGGAAAAGTGGGCGGGTACGCCCTTCAGTAAAAACGCAGGCATTGTGGAAAACAAGCCCGGCGCTGGCGGTCGTATCGCCCTCGAGGCCCTCAAAAGCGCGCCGGCCGATGGTTCGGTGCTGGCGCTCTCGCAGGTGTCAGCGCTTGCTAACTATCCGCACATCTTCAACAAGATGCCCTACACCGACAAGGACTTCGCCCCTGTCTCCATCGCGGCCATCATGCACCACGGCCTGGCGGTGGGCCCCATGGTGCCTGCCAATGTCCGGACAGTGAAGGATTTCCTGGCGTGGGCCAAGGCCAACCCCAAGGATGCGAGTTACGGTTCGCCCGGGGCGGGCTCCACACCGCATTTCATTGGCGCTTTGCTGGGCATCAATAGCGGGGTGGACCTCCGGCATGTGCCGTATCGCGGCTCGGTGCCCGGCGTGACCGATCTGGTGGGTGGTCAAGTGGCCGCCATGGTGACGCCGCACGGCGACTACCTGGCCAATTACAAGGCTGGCAAGTTGCGCATTCTGGCTACCTCCGGCCCCAACCGCTCGCCGTACGCGCCCGAGGTCCCTACCTTTGCCGAACAGGGTTTCCCGGAGCTGACGACCGAAGAGTGGTTCGGTTTCTATGCGCCTGCAAACACTCCGAAGTCAGTGGTGACGGCCGCTAGCACGGCGATCAACGCAGCCTTGAAGGAGAAATCGGTCATCGACAGCTTGGCGCTGGTCGGCTTGATTCCCCGCGGCTCCACCCCTGAAGAGCAAGCCCGCTGGCAAAAATCAGAGTTCGACACCTGGGGGCCCTTGATCAAGAAAATCGGATTCACCGCCGATTCCTGAGATCCGGGAAAGTAGGGGGAAACGCTCTATCGAGAACAAGAGGCGTCAGTAGAATGGCCCTCTTTTTCTTTCGGGAGTTGCCCTGTGTCTGATGCCCTCGCCGTACTCCCGCAGTACCTACTCCCCAAAAAAGCCCTTACGGCGTTTGCCGGTCTGGTGGCTGGCGCGCGCGGGGGTAAGGCTACAACGGCGCTGATTCGCTGGTTCATCGGCAAATACAAAGTCAACATGGCGGAAGCCGCCAATCCAGACCCCGCCGCGTACCCGACCTTCAACGAGTTTTTTACCCGGGCTTTGAAGCCTGGTGTCCGCCCCCTGGCACACGCACCCTTTGTGTGCCCTGTGGATGGCGCGATCAGTCAGTTCGGTGCGATCGACAAGGACCAGATATTCCAGGCCAAGGGTCACCACTACAGCAGCACGGCTCTGGTGGGTGGCGATGCCGAGTTGGCCGCTCAGTTCGACCACGGCACCTTCGCTACCATTTACCTCAGCCCGCGCGACTACCACCGCATCCACATGCCCTGTGACGGTGAATTGCGCCGCATGATCTATGTGCCGGGTGACTTGTTTTCAGTCAACCCCACGACAGCCCGCGGCGTGCCGGGCCTGTTTGCACGCAACGAGCGGGTAGTCTGCGTGTTCGATTCGCCCCATGGTGAGTTTGTGTTGACTTTGGTGGGTGCCACCGTGGTCGGCAGTATGGCAACCACCTGGCATGGCCTGGTGAACCCCCCGCGATTGCCACAGGTGACAGAGTGGCATTACGAGCCGGGTAACGTAGTTCTCAAGCAGGGTGATGAGATGGGCCGTTTCTTGCTTGGCTCTACCGTCGTTTTGCTGTTTCGCAAAGATGCGCTGAACTTCAACCCCGAATGGTCGCCCGCCAAACCCGTACAACTGGGTGAAAGCATGGGTATTTAATCGAGCGGACGGGGCTGAAATTCAGTATCCTGAGTTTTTTGAAACCCCACAGAGGGCTTACCATGAGTAACGCTGACGTCGTACCCGAATCTTCTGCTTCTGTCGTTGGAAGCAGTGAGCCCCCTGAGTCGGTTCCTTACCGCCGAACGCGCATCGCTGCGCTGGACCATTTGACCGTCCGCTCGACTTTGTGGATGGCGTTTGCCAGCATGCTGTTGGGCGCGGTGGTGATTGGGGTGTTCTCTCTGTTCCAGATGGGACGCTTGAACGCCTCCACCAAGGTGATTTACGAGCAGGAGTACGCCGCAGGTCAGGCTGCCGAGGAGGCTCGTAGCCTGATTCTTCGCGCCAGCCGCGCCCAGACACAGCTGCTCACGGCTACCACGGCAGCTGAGCGGGACACCTTGGGCGCTGCGATCGAAACCAGCTTGGCGGATATTGCCAAGCGCTTGGACATCATCAAAGGCCTGTCTGATTCTGAGGAAACCACGGCCACTAGCCAACAGCTGATCGATGCCATGGGCAGCTGGACCAAGCGCCAACGTGCCTATATTGCATTGGTGAAAGAGCAGCCCCTTGATCTGTTGCAGATGAGTACCGATGTACCCACCGAGGACGCTCGCCTGCTCAACGACACCCGCAAGTTGGAAAAGCTGGTCGATACCTTGGTGGAGCAACGCGCACAGTCGGCCAAGGCCACGATTGAAATGGCAGGCCAGATTTACCAGTCTTCTCAAATGTGGGTCGTCGGCATCATGCTGTTGCTACTCGTGTTGTCGCTCGTGATCAGCGCTTGGGTTACCGGACGCTTGTCCCGCCAGCTGGGTGGTGAACCTGCCTATGCCAAGTCCATTGCCAGCCGTATCGCGGATGGTGACCTGACCATGCAAATCCGGCTTGCCCCCAAAGACAGCGACAGTCTGCTGTATTCGCTGCGCGACATGCAGATGAAGCTCTCGGACACCATGCGCGACATCGCCGACAGCTCCAAGCAAGTGGCCAATGCCTCGCGCGAGATCTCCATGGGCAACCTCGATTTGTCCCAGCGCACCGAGCAGCAAAGTGCCTCCCTAGAAAAAACCAGCACCAACGTGGAGCAGATGGCATCGCTGACCCGGCGCTATGCCGAGAGCGCTGCGGAAGCTGCACAGCTCTCGGGCAATGCCAGCCGCTCCGCCCGCTTGGGGGGAGAAGTGGTGGCCGATGTGATCAGCACCATGGAGAAGATCAGCAAGAGCACCCAGGCCATTCACGGCAACATCAGTGTGATTGAGGGAATCGCCTTTCAGACCAACATCCTGGCGCTCAATGCGGCGGTCGAGGCGGCGCACGCCGGAGAGCAAGGACGTGGCTTTGCGGTGGTTGCGCAGGAAGTGCGCTCACTGGCCGAACGCAGTGCCAAAGCAGCCCGTGAAATCAATGCGCTGATCGAGGAGTCCACCCGCCAGGTCACTGAAGGCGCAGAACTCGCCAGCAAGGCGGGCCAGACCATCAGCGAAATGGCAGAGACTGTGCAGCAAACCAGTGCCGTGATGGACGAGATCTCAGGCGCTTCGGCGCAGCAGAACCACGGCATTGAAGAGATCAACCGGGCGGTTGCGCAGTTGGATGACAGCACCCAGCAAAACGCCGCGCTGGTGGAAGAGGCCGCCGCTGCAGCGCAATCGCTGGATGAGCAAGCGCAGTCGTTGGATCAGCTAGTAGGACGCTTCCACTTGCGCAGTTAAGTCTTTGGTTGGCACCAACAAAAACGGCGCCCCATGGCCGCCGTTTTTTATTCCTGGTGTCGTTAGCGGAAGATCACCGTCTTGTGGCCGTTGAGCAGCACACGGTGTTCGCTGTGCCACTTGACCGCGCGTGCCAACACTTGGCTTTCGGTGTCGCGGCCTAGCGTGGTCAGGTCCTCTACGGTGCGGCTGTGGTCCACGCGGGCCACATCCTGCTCAATGATCGGGCCTTCGTCCAAGTCTGCCGTCACGTAGTGGGCGGTTGCACCGATCAGTTTCACGCCGCGGTCATGGGCTTGGTAGTACGGCTTGGCACCCTTGAAGCTGGGCAAAAAGCTGTGGTGGATATTGATGGCACGGCCATTGAGTTGTTGGCACATGTTGTCGCTCAGGATCTGCATGTAACGGGCCAACACCACCAGTTCCGCGCCTTCTGCCTCGATGATCTCGAGCTGCTTAGCCTCGGCCTGCTCTTTGGTAGCGGCAGTCACCGGGATGTGGTGGAAGGGCACGTTGTAGCTGGCAGCGAGTTGATAAAACTCGCGGTGGTTAGACACGATGGCCCGGATGTCGAGTGGCAGCAGTCCGCTCTTCCAGCGGAACAGCAAGTCGTTCAGGCAATGCCCTTCCTTGCTGACCATGATGACGGTGCGCACCGGCTGTGCCTGGGTGTGCAGGCTCCATTGCAGCTGCAAGGTTTGTCCCAAGGTGCCGATCTGGGCTTTTAACTCATCCGCACTGAGCGAGTCGCAGCTGAACTGCACCCGCATGAAAAACAGGCCGGTGTCGTGGTCGTTGTACTGGGCTGCTTCTTCAATGTTGCCACCGCGTTCCAGCAAAAAACCCGAAACAGCATGGACAAGCCCCAAGCGGTCGGGGCAGGAAAACGTAAGAATATAGGTCTGGCTCATCCCCCGATTGTCGCAGTTCCGCGCAACCGGGGCAGAGCCGCCGGCAATGTCCCGAGTCAGTGAATCTGCACCGGCGTTTGCGCCAGCTCGGCGTATTGCTCCAGCGTGTCTTCCACTTCCTCTTGGGTGGGCGTGTTGACTTGCCAGGCCATGATGTGCTGCTGGAAGAGTTCGGCCCAAGAGCCGTCCAGGTACACCTCTTTGTTGGAGCGTTTGTCCACAATTTCGAAGCCATGGCGCGCCAGGCTCGGTACGCCCAAGGGGTAGCGCTCGGTTTTTTCCGGTGCCTGACCCTCGGCCTCGCCATTGGCGAGCATGTGGGTGACGGAGAAAGAATCGGAGTCGTAGAGCGTTTGCATAGGTGTTACCTGAGAGATGAACCGTAAATGGATGCCATCTGCACCGATTCAAGAGTAGCAGCAAAAACGCGCCCGCGTGCGAACCTCAGCGGAATTGGGTATTTGCCCCCACTAAATCAAGGTAATCCCCGTTGGCCTCGGTAATGCGTATCCGCACCGGTACATAGTGCGGGGTGGGCGCGTACCAGAGATCCAGGCGCTGCTTGCGCTCTGCCGTGGGTTCATGGGTGAGCTTGATGGCCTGAAGCGCCCCGCTTGGCAGCTTCACCGTTTCCGGCGCGGACGGGTGAAAGCTCCATTGTTCGGCGTACCGGTCGCCAATCGCTTGCATGCCGATGGCTTTTCCCGAGGTCGCAGATGTACCGGCGCCGCCCAACAGACTGGCCAGTTGCATGAACACGCTGAGTTGGTCTTGGGCACCGCGCTGCAAAGGGGCATTCGGAGTGCCGGCGCTAAAGCGGATCCGGTTTGCATCCCGTTCGAAGTAGGCAAATATCTCGGCTTGGCCTATTTTTTGGCTGCTGAAAGTCTCGGGCTCTAAACCGCGTGCGGTGAGCCTGCCCGCACTGGTCCACGCCTGAAGCGTGAGTCCGAATTTGCGGATCAGCAACTGCGTTTGATAGTTTTTGCTATCCCGCGTCCACACCAACTCCGCGTTGCCGCTGTAAGACGATCCGCCTATGAGCCCATCCACGTCATAGGCGATGCGAGCCGATGGTGGCGGCTGGTACAGCCCGGCAGAAGCCGGTGCGGCCTCTGCAGGGCTGGTTTGGGCCCAGGAGGAGCCGGCCCATGCGGCTGCGAGCGTCAGCAGGGCGCGTCTTGAGGTGGTAGCGAATGAATCAGGGGGCACAGGTGATGGGGTTATTCAAAGGGGTTGGCTGCCGGTCCAGACCATGTCGAGCACGTTGCCGTTGGGTTCGGACAGTCGGATGTGGGCGGGCATATAAGCCAGTTGGGGTGCCAGCCAGATTTCTGCTTTGGTGCTGTACTCCCCCGTGGGCTCGCGTGTGAGCTTGATGGCTTGCATATTGCCGCCCGGAACGCTGATGCGATCTTCCGCAGACACCACAAAAGTCCAGGTTTCCGCTTGCCTCGGGCCGATGGACTGGAACGACAGCGAATCGCCAGCGCCAAACCGGTTGGGCTCACCGGCCCACATGCTCGCCAGTTGCATGAACACACTCATATGGTCTTGCGCCCCCGGTAGCAGGGGGGCGGGCGCAGAGTTGGCGCTAAAAATCACACGGCCTTCTTCACGCACAAAGTGCGACGCGACTTCTGCGCGACGGAAGCCTTTTTCGCCAAACCGCGCAGGTGCAAGGCCGGCGACGGTCAACGCGCCTTTGCTGTTCCATTGCCGCAAGCTCAGCATGAATTTGGTGACGTTCAGGCTGGCTTGGTAGGCCGCGCCGTCGTGTCGCCATGCAATCGTTGCGCTCACCACGTTTTGTTGGCCGTCCGTCAGTCCGCTCACGTCGTAGTTGAGTTGCATTGGCGGTGGAAATGCGAAGCGCAAAGGCCGCTCGGTGTTCTTGGCGGGCGCGGCTGGGGGCGTAGGCGGGGCGGGTGCTTCGGCGGCGCTGTCTGCGGCTTTGTCCAGACCTGCCGGCTCGCTGGATGGTGCCGCGGTGGCGGCCTGTTCACCCGGCGAGTCTGCGGGCGGCGTAGTGGCCGGGTTGTCGCTTGCAGGCGTTGTGCTGGCACCGCTGGCGGTATCGCTGTTGACGGCCACGCCAATGTCGGTGTGACGGGGGGCGGCTGCTGCAGGCCGCGTGCGTGCTACGGCGGGGGCTGCAGTGGGCGGCGGCGTGTCCGGTTCGGCCTGGCTTGCAATCACCCGGGTCGACAGTGACGGGAGGAGCATAGGGGGCGCATCCACCGCGCTGCTTTCAGCCAGCCACGGCATGGTGTACGCAAAGCCGCCTAGCAAACTCCAGTGCAACACCAGCACCAAGACCCCCAGGGCTACGAGGTGCCAAGGGCGTCGGCGCAGAGGCGCTGAGGTGGCGTAATCGGTGGCCATCATGGTGTGTAGAACGTTGCGCGGCAGTGTACGGTAGACACAAGTGTGCGCAGGCTTTGCAAACCCAGCGAAAATGCGCGCATGAAACTCGCCACCTACCAGGACGGTACCCGTGACGGCCAATTGGTCGTGGTCTCGCGGGACTTGAGTCAGGCCCATTACGCCACCCATATTGCCAATCGATTGCAGCAGGTGCTGGATGACTGGAATTACCTTGCCCCGGCTTTGGAGGAGGTCTACACCCAGCTCAACCAGGGGCGGGCGCGTCACGCGTTCGCTTTTGATCCGGCCCAGTGCATGGCGCCTTTGCCACGGGCCTATCAGTGGCTTGATGGCTCTGCTTATCTGAACCATGTGGAGTTGGTGCGCAAAGCCCGGGGTGCAGAAATGCCCGAGAGCGCACAGACCGACCCCTTGATGTACCAAGGCGGTAGCGACGACTTGGCGGGCCCGCATGTCGATATCGTGTGCGCCAGCGAGGCCTGGGGCGCGGACTTCGAGGCCGAGCTCGCCGTGGTGACCGGCGATGTGCCCATGGGCTGTGCCTCAGACCGTGCCTTGGACGCAGTCCGCCTGATCGCGCTGGTCAACGATGTGACCCTGCGTAACCTGGTGCCCGATGAGCTAGCCAAAGGCTTCGGATTTGTACAGAGCAAACCCGCGACCGCGTTTGCGCCTGTCATGGTCACTCCGGACGAACTGGGCGACGCCTGGGCCCGCGGCCGGGTCCACCTGCCGGTGCAGTGCATATGGAACGGCCGCAAAGTCGGGCTCTGCGAGGCCGGGTCCGACATGCATTTCCACTTTGGCCAGCTCATTGCGCACGCGGCCAAAACCCGGCGTCTGCGGGCTGGCAGCATCATCGGTTCGGGCACCGTCAGCAACAAAGGGGTGGTGCGCAAGAACCGTACAGACTGGCCCAACGGCTACAGTTGTATCGCCGAAAAGCGTGCCATGGAAACCCTGCAAGACGGCAGGCCCACCACGGAGTACATGAAGTTCGGCGACACCATCCGCATCGAGGTCAAAGGCCGCGATGGCGCCAGTGTGTTCGGCGCCATCCTGCAAGAGCTCGTGCCGGCGGAAGGCCGGCCGCGGGCTGCTGCTCAAGCCAGCGCTGTCACCCCAGAATCCACCATTACCGATGCGTCCCCTGATGCATCTCCAGAAACCACCCTAGGGAGCTCCGAATGAAAACACGTGCCGCCGTCGCCTGGAAAGCAGGCCAACCCCTCACCATTGAAACCGTAGACCTGCAAGGCCCCAAGTTCGGCGAAGTGCTCGTCGAAATCAAGGCCACCGGCATCTGCCACACCGACTACTACACCCTGAGCGGTGCCGACCCTGAAGGCATCTTCCCCGCGATCCTGGGCCACGAAGGCGCCGGCATTGTGGTGGACGTGGGCCCGGGCGTGACCAGTCTCAAAAAGGGCGACCACGTCATTCCGCTCTACACCCCCGAGTGCCGCCAGTGCAAGTTCTGCCTGTCCCGCAAAACCAATTTGTGCCAGCTGATCCGCGGCACCCAGGGCAAGGGCCTGATGCCCGATGCCACCAGCCGCTTCAGCCTGAATGGCGACCCCATCTTCCACTACATGGGCACCAGCACCTTCAGTAACTACACCGTGGCTCCTGAAATCAGCTTGGCCAAAATCCGTGACGACGCTCCTTTTGACAAGGTTTGCTACATCGGCTGCGGCGTGACCACTGGTATCGGCGCAGTGATCTTCACCGCCAAGGTGGAAGCCGGCGCCAACGCGGTGGTGTTTGGCTTGGGCGGCATCGGACTGAACGCGATCCAGGGCCTGAAGATGGTGGGCGCGGACAAGATCATCGGCGTGGACCTGAACCCCGAGCGAGAGGCCATGGCCCGCAGCTTCGGCATGACCCATTTCCTGAACCCGAAAGACATCGAAGCTGCTGGCGGCAACATCGTGGACGCGATCGTTCAACTCACCGACGGCGGCGCGGACTACAGCTTCGAGTGCATCGGCAACACCAAGGTCATGCGCCAGGCGCTGGAGTGCACCCACAAGGGTTGGGGCCAGAGCATCATCATCGGTGTGGCCGAAGCTGGTGCCGAAATCTCTACCCGACCTTTCCAGCTGGTCACCGGCCGGGAATGGAAGGGCTCTGCCTTCGGTGGCGCACGCGGCCGCACCGATGTGCCCAAGATCGTGGACTGGTACATGGAAGGCAAGATCAACATCGACAGCCTGATCACCCACACCATGCCGCTGGAAGACATCAACAAGGGCTTCGATTTGATGAAGCGCGGCGAGTCGATCCGCGGCGTCGTCATTTATTGATGAAAAGTGCTGCTGGCGCTGGTAACGCTTGCGCAAGCAGCTACTCTTTTGATAGCAAACAATGCAAAACCCCCACTTTGAACTGCTGAGCGAGCACGCGTGTTTCGGCGGCGTGCAGCGCTTTTACAAGCACGCCTCGACAGAAATCGGGCTGCCGATGCGTTTCGGCGTGTTTCTGCCGCCCCAAGCATCGGCAGGGCCGGTGCCTGCGCTGGTGTTTCTGGCGGGGCTGACCTGCACCGAAGAAACCTTTGCTTTCAAGGCCGGTGCCCAGCGGGTGGCTGCCGAGTTGGGCCTCGCACTGATCACCCCGGACACCAGCCCGCGTGGTGCGGGGCTGGCGGGCGAGGCGGAGCATTGGGACTTTGGCGTGGGCGCAGGCTTCTACCTTGATGCCACCCAAGCGCCCTGGAGTGGCCACTGGCGCATGGAGAGTTATTTGATCGGCGAGCTGTTGCCGCAGATCACCCGGGAGCTGCCAGTCGATGCCGCCCGCATCGGCTTGAGCGGGCACTCCATGGGTGGCCACGGCGCCCTGACCCTGGCGCAACGCCACCCCGGCATGTTCAAAACCTTGTCGGCGTTGGCGCCGATTTGCGCCCCCACCCAGTGCCCCTGGGGCAAAAAGGCGTTTACCGGGTATTTGGGGCCGGACGAGAGCCTGTGGGCTGCGCACGACGCCAGCGCCCTGATGGCGGCTCAAACCGCTGCGCCGTACCCCGGCGGCATTCTGGTGGACCAGGGGCTGGCAGACAAGTTTTTGGCGGAGCAGCTGTACCCGCAGGCCCTCGAGGCCGCGTGTGCGCAAGTCGGGCAGCCGCTCACCCTGCGCCGTCATGCGGGCTACGACCACGGGTACTACTTCATCAGTACCTTTATCGAAGACCATGTGCGGCACCACGCCGCGGGGTTGGCGGGCTAAGCGCCTGACCCACAAAAAAGCGCTCCCTGTGGAGCGCTTTTTTCATGGAGCTACGGCAGCTCAGCTGGCTGCGGCGACCTGCTGCACAAAGGTCTTGATGCCGCGCAGCATCATTTCAATCGCCACCGACACCAGCACCAGACCCATCAGGCGCTCTGCCGCCACGACCAGTCGGTCGCCGATGATGCGCTGAATCCGCTCGGCCGACACCAGCACCACCGCGCTGACCAGCATGGTCACGCAGAGCGCGCCGATCCATTCCATGCGGCGGTCGGGCTGTTGGGACACGAGCAGCAACACTGTGGCCAGGGCCGAGGGGCCGGCCACCGCGGGTATAGCCAGCGGCACGATCAGGGGCTCGGTCTTGATCTCGCTCTCTGCGGTGCTCGGTGGAGGAAACACCATGCGCAGCGCAATCAGGAACAGAATCACGCCGCCGCCGATCTGCAGGGACAGCTCGCTCAAATTCATCACCCGCAAAAAGCTCTCGCCCACAAACATGAAGGTCAGCAGCAGGGCGAAAGCGATCAGGATCTCCCGCAGGATCACCTTGTGCCGCCGCTCGGGCGCCACGTGTTTGAGCGCGTTGGCAAAAATGGGAATGTTGCCGATCGGATCCGTGATCAGGATCAGCAGAATGGTCGCAGAGGCGAAGGTGTAATTCATCATGGCGCATAACGCCGGGCGGGCCGGCGTGGTCGAAAGAGCGCCCGAGAATACCAGCCCTCCGCGCTGCCGCGGTGCCGATCAGGCGTCTTCGAGGGCGCTTTGGCAGTCGATGCAGCGCTCGGCGTCCGGAGTGGCGCGCAGCCGGGCTTCGGGGATGGTGGTGCCGCAAGCGATGCACCGGCCATAAGTGCCGAGCGCTGCCCGTTGCAAGGCCGCATCGATGCGGCGCAGTTCGGCCGTTTCGTGCTCGTCCAGCGCCAGCTCCAGGTCGCGCTCGGTGTTGGCTTGTGCTTGGGGGTCTTCGTGTCCGCTGAAATGTGCGGCCGAGGCCAATGCCCGGCTGGGTTCGCCACCGCGCAGCTGGTTCAGGCGGGCGCGCAAGTCGTCGCGCTGCTGGAGCAATTGTTTCTGGTAGCTGTGGAGGTCGGGGTGTGTCATGGTGTTTCCTGCGTTGTGGTTTTGCCATGCTCTACCTGCCCGCCGGAAAAAGCTTTGATGCGGGTCAAGCTTGGGGCGATGGCCAGGCCCCCTGCCGCCGGCTCGTACATAATCCCGACCCATGTCCACCCTTCAATCCTTGCGCCAGGCACGCTCCATCATCCGTTGGATGTTGGTGTGGTTTGCGCTGTCGATTGGCGTGGCGGTCGCGGCACCCGTGGTGAACCCGCAGGCGCTCACCCTGGTGTGCACCACGGCGGGTGTCGTCAAGCTGGTGTCCGGTAGCGATGACACCGGCGCCCAGCCGATGGCTCATGCGCTGGACTGCGTGCTGTGCTTGTCAGCAGGTGCGCCGCCGTCCGTCTTCCCCGGGGCGGTATCGCCCGAAACTCCTCCTGCCGTCCGGCCAATGGCCGCCTTCCGGCACTTCACCCCCCAAGATGCCGACCCCGCGTCGGCCCGCGGCCCCCCCGCTTTGGTCTAAGCCCGTCGGCAGCTTGTGGCTGCCCGGCTGGCGGCTCCCGCTTTCCATTCGTTTTTTGTGAGTCAGGTGTGCCTTGCCGTGCGTGTTCGCACCGGGCTAGGCCGATCCTATTGGGGTGTTGTATGGTTCGTTTTGCTATTAAATTAGTAGCTGCTTGCGCAATGATGACGGGCGCTAGCGCTGTTTTTTCTCATGTAACGCTGGCTGACCAGGCTGCAGCAGCCGGCGCGGGTTACCGTGCGGTTCTGAGGGTGGGGCACGGCTGTGCCGGTGCGGCCACCACGGCGATCACGGTGGCAATCCCTTCCGGGTTCACGAGCGCGCAGCCCCTGGTCAAGCCAGGTTGGGTGGTAAGCACCAAAATCGGCAAGCTCGAGCAACCCTACGAAGCCCATGGCAAAACCTATACCGAGGGCGTGCAGGAAATCACCTGGACCGCCAAAGGCGCTGAGAATGCGCTCCCCGATGCGTTTGCCGACGAATTTGTGTTCCGCGGCACCACCCCCAAGAAGCCGGGTACTTTGTGGTTCAAAGTGGTGCAGGCGTGCGAGTCCGGCCGGAACGCTTGGGTCGAGATCCCCGCGCACGGGCAAAACGCCCACCGTTTGGAATTCCCCGCGGCCCGTCTGGATGTCTTGGATGTCCAGGCCGCCGGCGGCCATGCCCACTGAACTTTTACAGGAGTAGCTATGACATTGATCCGTTCTATTGCCACCGCGGTGTGCGTCACCGGTCTTGCATTCACGTCGTGGGCCCAGGCCCAAAACGTGGAGGTGCAAAACGCATGGGCCCGCGCCACGGTGCAAGGCCAGAAGGCCAGCGGCGCCTTCATGACATTGACCGCGCAAACGCCCGGTCGCTTGGTGTCCGTCAGCTCCCCGGTCGCCGGAGTGGCCGAGGTGCACGAAATGAAGATGGAGGGCGACGTCATGAAAATGCGTGCGCTCGCTAACGGCTTGGAGCTGCCTGCGGGCAAGCCAGTCGAGCTCAAGCCGGGCGGCTATCACGTCATGTTGATGGACTTGAAGCTGCCTTTGCAAAAAGACACCACCATCCCGGTCACCCTGGTTTTCAAAGACGCCAAGGGCGTAGAAACCAAAAAAGAGCTCAAGCTGCCGGTCTCGCAAACTGCCCCCGCCGGAGCGGCTGCAGCGCCTGCGCACGGGGCCCACAAGCACTAAGTGGCTAACGCCTCAGAGCCTGTAGCGTGGCCTTGCCCCACTCCATGAACCGCATGCCACTCCATCGCCGATGGGCGGTGTGGCTCATGCTGTGCGTCATGGGGCTGGGTGCGGCATTGCCCACCGTATCTCGCGCAGCGGCATGGGCCAGCGCCGGGGCGTGGGTCGAAATTTGTTCCGCCAATGGTGCAGCCCAGTGGGTGCGCGGAGCTGCAGATGCGTCGGTAGATAGACCTGCCGACGCGCCTTTGGCCCTCTCGCTGGACCACTGCCCGTTTTGCCTGCAACCCTCAGACCGTGCGGCGCCACCGCCCGCCGCCTTGCCCTTTGCGGCGGAGCCTGCCGGTAGCGTCGCGATTGCGGTGCTGCCAGCCGCGCACCTGCTTCACACACTCTCGCGTCCGCCGCCAGCGCGGGGCCCGCCGGACTTGACATAAGCACCTTCCTGCACCGGCTGTGTGCAGGCTCTCTCCGCGGCCTGGCGATGTTTCTTCGCCGGTTGCGGTGCTTCATGTTTCGTGGATGTTTGAACTATGTCTTCTCTTGCCCCTAAGGCGGCGCCAGCGCGCGCAGCCTCGTCTTCCCATCTGTATGCAACTGCTTGGCGCTGGCATTTTTATACCGGTCTGTTTGTGGCTCCCTTTTTGTTGGTGCTGGCGATCACCGGTTTGGTGATGGTGTATTTCACCGGTTTCCAGAGCCGCCTCGGCAACCTGGTGTACGTGCAGCCGCAAGCCACGACCCAAGCGGTTACCGCCCAAGCCAAGGCCGTGTTTGCCCAGTTTCCGGATGCCACGCTGAAGGAATACATCGCACCCAAGTCGCCGGACTTGGCGGCCTGGTTCATCCTGGCGCGGGGTGACGCGACCGAGGCGGTTGCGGTCAACCCCTATACCGCTACTGTCATCCAGTCCACAGACAAAGAGAGCACCGGCTTCGCCTGGGCCCGGAAGATTCACGCCAGCCTGCTGCTGGGGGACACCGGCAAGCGCGTCATGGAGGTGGCTTCCGGTCTGGGGATCGTGATGATCGTGACCGGCCTGTACCTGTTCTGGCCGCGCAATGGCAGCGGCTGGTCGCAGGCGCTGGTGCCTGAGTGGCGGGCCACAGGCCGCCGGTGGTGGAAGTCTTTGCACACGAGCATTGGCTTCTGGATCAGCGTGGTGCTGTTCTCTTTCTTGCTGACCGGCATGTCGTGGACGGAAGTCTGGGGCGGCAAGTTTGTGCAGCCTTGGGGCACCTTCCCTGCGGCCAAGTGGGACGCGGTGCCCACCTCCGACCTGACCCACGCCAGCCTGAACTCAGCAGGCATCCGCGATGTGCCTTGGGGCCTGGAGCAAACCCCGGTGCCGCAGTCCGGTTCGGGCGCTGGCGTACCGGGCGTAGCCGCCGGGGAGCCGGTCAATCTCGATGGCGTGGCGGCTTTGGCGAATCGCTTGGGCTTTGCCGGGCAGTTCCATATCAACCTGCCGCAGGACGAGAAGGGGGTGTACACCGTCTCCGCCGACACCATGAGTGGCGACCTGACCAATCCTTTCAAAGACCGCACCGTGCACATAGACCGCTATACCGGTCGGGTGCTGGCCGATGTGGCGTTTGCCGACTACTCAGTGGTTGCCAAAGGCATGGCCATCGGCATTGCGCTGCACCAGGGCGATATCGGCCTGTGGAGCGCCTGGGCCAACATCCTGGCCTGCCTGGCCATTGTGTTGCTTTGCGTCAGTGGTGTGGTGATGTGGTGGATTCGTAGGCCTGCGGGGAGTGGTCGCTTGGTTGCACCGTCGGTGCCCGCGCAGACGCCCTTGTGGAAGGGTGGCGCCATCGTCATGGTGCTCACCGGTCTCGCGTTTCCTTTGGCCGGTGGCGTGATGCTGGCCGCCATCGTGTTGGACTATGTGCTGATTTCGCGGTGGCCCGGGCTCAAGGCCGCCTTGTCTTGACATGCGGGTGACGCCCCGGTTCGCTGAGGGCGTCGCTGTGGGGCGGGAGTTTGCAGGCCCGAAGCAGGGGCTTTTCTGCTCTTCAATTTCTGTGGCTTGGAGTAAGCTGTCGGTGTGGCCTATATCGAGCCCGAGGAGCAGCAATGAGCGATTCAGACAGCACCGGTTTCGGCAAATTTGTGCCCGGTTTTGACTTTCTGCAAAACCTGGCCAAAGGTGCCGGCAGCAACATCCCCCAGATGCCCAACCTGGGCAACTGGGTGGCACCGACCTTGAATGTGGAAGAGCTGGACAAGCGCATCGATGAGCTGAAAAACGTGCACTTCTGGCTGGAGCAAAACTCGCGGGCCCTGGCCGCCACGATTCAGGCACTGGAGGTCCAGAAGATGACGCTGGCCACCCTCAAGGGCATGAATTTCAACATTGGCGACATGGCCAATGCACTCAAGCTCAAGGCGGCTGATTCGGTTTACAGCGGTGTTCAGAAAGCGACCGAGAAAGCCACCGAAACCGCAAAATCCATTGCCGAGGCTGCTACCGGCAAATCCGACAGCAAAGCCGAGAGCAAATCAGCCGATGCGCCGGCCGCCAACCCGCTGGGCGACCCCCTGCAACTGTGGGGCGCGCTGACCCAACAGTTTCAACACATTGCTGCCAACGCGCTCAAAGAGGCCACGAGCAAAACAGCGGTAGACATCACCAAAAACATGGCCGCCGGTTTGGCCAAAGACGCCCTCAAAACAGCCAAGGCAGCCACCAAAAAAGCGGTCGCCAAAAAGGCGGCTCCGCGCAAAGCGCCGGCCCGCAAAGCCAGCGGCCGTTAGGCCTGCGGCTTATTAACGGAGTTGGTACACCAGTGATGCGTTTGTTCCCCTATGCCCACGCCACCCATCCGCAGTGGCCTATGGCCGCCGCGCTGGTGTTGGCGCAGTTGCGCGCGCAAATGGCGCTGCCGGACTACGCGTCCCAACCCACGCTGGCCTTGCTCTACATCACCGACCATTACGCGCCCCATGCGCAAGACATCCTGGAGCACCTGAGCGGTGAACTTCCCCTCGTGACCGATTGGTCGGGCACGGTGGGCGTCGGGATTGCGAGCAACAACGTCGAGTACTTTGACGAGCCCGCGCTGGCTGTGATGTTGATGGACATACCCGGTGACCAATACCGGGTGTTTTCCGGGATCGCCCCGCTGGGGCTCGGGTTTGAGGCCCACACGGCGCTGGTGCATGCCGACGGCGGTACGGTGGATTTGGGCGATTTGGTCGAGGAAATGGCCGGTCGCACCACCACGGGCTATTTGTTCGGCGGCATCAGCAGCAGCCGGGGCCGCAGTGTGCAGTTTGCCGTCGCAGCCGATGGCAACCTGAGTGGTCACGGGACGGCAAGCGGGGTTTTTTCCGGAGGCTTGAGTGGCGTGGCTTTCACCCGCGAGGTCGCTCTGGTGTCGCGGGTCACGCAAGGGTGCAGCCCGGTATCCAAAACACGTACGATCACCGAAGCCGATCGCAATGTAGTGATCTCTTTGGACGGCAAACCCGCCTTGGACGTGCTCTTGCAGGACCTGGGTGTCACCCTCGATCAGCCCGAGGCTGCGCTACCGACAGTCCGGGCGACCTTGGTGGCCTTGGCGGCCAGTGCCGCGGACGATGCGCCCGGCATGGTGCGCAGCACCGGCAATTTCGGCAGCGAGGTCATGGTGCGCCACATCATCGGGCTGGATCCGGGGCGCCGTGGCTTTGCAGTCGCAGAACAGATCACCGTGGGGGCGCAGCTGGCTTTTTGCCGCCGCAACCGCGAGGCTGCCCGCGCAGACCTGATGCGCATCGGGGCGGAAATCCGCGAAGAGCTGGAGCCCCAGGAATTGAGTTTTGCATTAGCGACTGCACTGCACGCAGACGAGGCCATGTCCGCCCCCCATCCGGCGCGGCGCATTGCCGGTGCGGTGTATGTGAGTTGCTCCGGGCGCGGGGGGCCGCACTTTGGCGCACCTAGCGCCGAGATGCAGATCGTGCGCCGCGCTTTGGGCGACGTGCCACTGGTGGGTTTTTTTGCGGGTGGCGAGATTGCTGCCGATCAGTTGTACGGATACATCGGCGTGTTGACGGTTTTTCACGAATAAACGGTACGGTTCTGAACCCCACGAAGGTGCGGCTACAGGGCCCATCCGACCCATAGATTAAGAGGAGATTGCGATGGGTAATTTGAAGATTGGCACCCGGCTTTATGCAGGCTTTGGTGTTTTGTTGCTGTTGATATTGCTGGTCGTCGGCTTGGCTCTTAATCGCTTGGCGGCCTTGGAAGGGGCTGCCAAAGCAATTGCAGAAAACGCATTGCCCAGCGTGCAAGAGGCGAATCACCTCAACACCCTGATCTCAGACTTCCGCATTTTTGAAATGCAGCATGCCCTCAGTATCGAAGAAGGGGCCAAGCAAGATATTGAAAAAGTCTTGGATGCGACACAGGCGCTTATCAAAGCGAGCCGCGAGCGCTACGAGCCGCTCATTAGCTCCGACGAAGAAAAGCGCCTGTATGAAGAGTTCGTCAAATTCCGGATGAAGTATCTCGATCTTCATAAAGACATCAAAGACTACTCCCGCCGCAACGATGCAACCGGCGCGGCCATGTTGCTCGATGCTGAGTCAAAAGCCATGTTTGAGCGCTCCAAGGCGACGCTGCAAAAAATGATTGATCTCAATCGGGATGCCGCAGACGCGCAAATCAAAGAGGCTGATGCGACCTATGCGGCTGCGCGCAACACGCTAGGGGCTGCCTTGCTGCTGGCCTTGGTTTTCGGGGTGGTGATTGCCACTGTTATTACCCGTTCGATCACCCGCCCCTTGGGTCAAGCGCTCCTGGCCGCTGAGGCAGTCTCTAGCGGTAACCTGAGTGAGCCTATCAACAGTACCAGCCAAGATGAGGTGGGCAAGCTGTTGCAGGCCATGCAAGGCATGCAGGACAGTCTGGTGCGCGTCGTGACACAAGTGCGCCAAGGGTCAGAAGGGGTGGCAAGTGCCAGCTCCGAGATCGCACAAGGTAACCACGACCTGTCAGCCCGGACGGAGAGCCAAGCCAGCGCCCTGGAAGAAACCGCAGCCAGCATGGAAGAGCTGAACTCAGCGGTCAAACAAAACGCCGACAACGCCCGCCAGGCAAACCAGCTGGCAACCAACGCCTCCACGGTGGCGGTGCAGGGCGGAGAAGTCGTAGGCCAAGTGGTAGACACCATGAAAGGCATCAACGAAGCCAGCCGCAAGATCGCCGACATCATCAGCGTCATTGACGGCATTGCTTTCCAGACCAACATCCTCGCCCTCAACGCAGCGGTGGAAGCTGCCCGAGCCGGCGAGCAAGGCCGGGGCTTTGCCGTGGTGGCCTCCGAAGTCCGCTCCCTGGCGGGCCGCTCGGCCGAAGCAGCCAAGGAAATCAAAATGCTCATCAACGCCAGCGTAGAGCGGGTGGAGCAAGGCACCGCCCTAGTGGACAAAGCCGGCACCACCATGACAGAAGTGGTAAGCAGCATCCGGCGGGTGACAGACATCATGGGAGAGATCAGCGCAGCCAGCCACGAGCAGAGCGCAGGGGTCAACCAGATCGGAGAAGCAGTCACCCAGATGGACCAGGCTACGCAGCAAAACGCGGCCCTGGTGGAAGAGATGGCTGCCGCAGCCAGCAGCCTGAAGAGCCAGGCCAATGACCTGGTGCAGGTGGTGTCGGTATTTAAGCTTGCCGCGGGGCAGCAGACCCGCACGGTATCGGTGCCCTCGATCGCACCGCCCGCACGACCCGCGCCTGCACCCCGCCCCTTGCCCAAACCGGTCAGCAAGCCTGCGCTGCGGCCGCCAGCCCAGCACCTAGCCAAGCCCGCCGCATCACGCCCGCCAGCGGCCAAAGCGCCGTCGTCTTTGTCGGCTCCCAAGGTAACCGCCCTGCCGAAGCCGGTAGCTCGGGTCACTCCGGCGGGCGGCGATGATGATTGGGAAACCTTTTGAGCGCCGTGCGCCAGATTTTTCGCCGGCTCGGTCATGAAGACCTGGACTAAGCCGGAGTTTCACCTTTTGCGCGTTGGAAGCGCCCTCTGCGGAGAACGTCGATGAGCTTGAACCATCTGGGCATACGTGCTCGCATCACCCTGGGCTTGGCCCTGATTTTGGCTTTGGCCATTCTGAGTGCGGCCAACTCGCTGTACCGCAATATGTCGGTCAAGTTCGAGTCGGGCGAGGTCGCGACCTCATGGATTCCCGCCATCGAGAACCTCGGCAACATGAAAGGTTTTGTGGCAGATCACTACCTGCTGGTCAGCGACCGGGTGGGCGGCCGTGACAAGCAAGACCTGGCTACCTTCAGCCGCCGGCTCAACGAAAACGGCGAGGCCTTGCGCAAAGCCACCGAGGTCTATGCCGCGACCCTTTTGTCTTATGAGGCGGGGGATCCGCAAGCGGATGCCGAAAAGGCCTTGTTCGCGGAATACCAAGCGCAACGGGATGCCTATTTCGGGATCGTGAAAGCAGTGCTGGATGGCATGGGCAGCGCCAGTGGTTCAGAAGAAGCGTTAGCCCGTGCCCGCGACGATTTCGCCGCAAAAGCCCCTGCCGCTTTCCAGCAAACCTTTGGCGCGATGGAGAAGATCCTCAAGTTCAACCTGGACGGAACGGCCAAGGCGGCCCTCAAGGTGCAGGACACCGTGGCCTCGGCAGAGCGCGCCATGGTGGGTGCCTTGCTGGTCATTGTGCTGGTCGGGGTGTTGTTGATCTGGATGGTGCCTGCGAGCGTGATTCAACCAGTGCAGCAGGCAATGGAGTTGGCCGGCCGGATTGCCGACGGTGATTTGAGCAGCCGGGTGGCGATCAAGGGTACGGATGAATTGGGGCGCTTGCTTGGGAGCCTGGAGCAGATGCAGACCAAGCTGGGGCATGTGGTCTCCAAGGTCCGGGAGGGCTCGGAGTCTGTGGCTACGGCCAGTGCGGAGATTGCGCAAGGCAACCACGACCTCTCAGCCCGGACGGAGAGCCAAGCCAGCGCCCTGGAAGAAACCGCAGCCAGCATGGAAGAGCTGAACTCAGCAGTGAAACAAAACGCCGACAACGCCCGCCAGGCCAACCAGCTGGCGACCAACGCCTCCACGGTTGCGGTGCAGGGCGGAGAAGTCGTAGGCCAAGTGGTAGACACCATGAAAGGCATCAACGAAGCCAGCCGCAAGATCGCCGACATCATCAGCGTCATTGACGGCATCGCCTTCCAGACCAACATCCTGGCCCTCAACGCCGCGGTGGAAGCCGCCCGTGCCGGAGAGCAAGGCAGAGGCTTTGCCGTGGTGGCCTCAGAGGTTCGCTCACTGGCGGGCCGCTCGGCCGAAGCAGCCAAGGAAATCAAAATGCTCATCAACGCCAGCGTAGAGCGGGTGGAGCAAGGCACCGCCCTAGTGGACAAAGCCGGCACCACCATGACAGAAGTGGTAAGCAGCATCCGGCGGGTGACAGACATCATGGGAGAGATCAGCGCAGCCAGCCACGAGCAGAGCGCGGGGGTCAACCAGATCGGTGAAGCAGTCACTCAGATGGACCAAGCCACGCAGCAAAACGCGGCCTTGGTGGAAGAGATGGCTGCTGCTGCCAGCAGCCTGAAGAGCCAGGCCACGGATCTCGTTCAGGTGGTGGCGACCTTCCGGTTATGAGTCAAATGGGCTGTTGGCGCAGGTAATATCTGCGCGGGTAGCTATCAATTCAGTAGCAAGTAAAAGGGGCCTAAGGGCCCCTTTTACTTGTGCCGTTTGGCGCAGGCTCACACTCCGCGTGCGCGGTCTGCGTGAAACTGCTGCACAAAAGCGCCAAAGCGGCCTGCGTCCAGCGCGTCGCGCACTTCTTGCATCAGGTTCAGGTAGTAGTGCAGGTTGTGCACGCTGGCCAGCATCGGGCCGAGCATCTCACCGCAGCGGTCCAGGTGGTGCAGGTAGGCGCGGCTGAAGCCTTCGCGTCCGCCGTCCGCCCAGCTCACACCACTGGAGCCCGCGCAGGCGTAGCAGGTGCAAGTCACGTCGAGCGGCTGCTCGTCGCTCTTGTGGCGGGCGTTTCGGATTTTCAGGTCGCCGTAGCGGCTGAACAGCGTGCCGTTGCGCGCATTGCGGGTGGGCATCACGCAGTCGAACATGTCGATGCCGTTTTGCACGCCGGCAATCAGGTCTTCCGGGGTGCCCACGCCCATCAGGTAGTGCGGCTTGTGCTTAGGCAGCTTGGGGCCGATGTGCTTCAGGATGCGCATCATGTCTTCTTTGGGCTCACCCACCGACAGGCCACCCACGGCGATGCCGGGGAAGTCCAGTGCTTCGAGCCCAGCCAGCGATTCGTCGCGCAGGTGCTCAAACATGCCGCCCTGCACGATGCCGAAGAGTGCGTTGGGGTTGTTCAGGCGGGCAAACTCATCCTGGCAGCGCTTGGCCCAGCGCAAGCTCAGTTCCATGGAGCTGCGGGCTTCGCGCTCGGTGGTGATCTGGCCTTTGGTCTTGGTCTCCACCGACAGGTAGGGGGTGCACTCGTCAAACTGCATCACGATGTCGGAGTTCAGCGTGGTCTGGATCTGCATGCTGATTTCGGGCGTCAAAAACAGCTTGTCGCCGTTCACGGGCGAGGCGAACTTCACGCCTTCTTCCGAAATCTTGCGCATCTCGCCCAGGCTCCAGACCTGGAAGCCGCCCGAGTCGGTGAGGATGGGCTTGTCCCACTTTTCGAACTGGTGCAAGCCGCCGAACTTTTCGACCACGTCCAGGCCCGGGCGCATCCAGAGGTGGAAGGTGTTGCCCAAGATGATCTGGGCGTTCATGTCGTGCAGGCTGCGCGGCATCACGCCTTTGACAGTGCCGTAGGTGCCCACAGGCATGAAGATGGGGGTTTCGACCACGCCATGGTTCAGCGTAAGGCGGCCGCGGCGGGCGTGGCTGCCCAAGTAGGCGCCGTCGTCGGTGGCGGGGTCGTTGTTCAAAAGTTCAAATTTCAGCATGCCTCTATTGTCCGCGAAGCGACTGCAGCGGCGCACAGCGCGGAGCGGCCGCCTCTCGCAAGCGGTGGCTTGGGGGCGAGCCATGGGACACGGATGTGTCACCGTTTCGTCATATCCGCGGCTTCCAATCGGCGGTTTTGGCGCGAAAGCCTCCGCAAGGTGTGGCTGTGCGCTCCCTCGCCACCGTAAGGAAAATCCATGCGTTTGCATCCCCTGTATGCGTCACTCGCGCTCAGCCTGGTTTGCGTTGCCGCCGTGCACGCCGCCCAACCTAAACAGTCACCCAAGGCCACGGCCACAGGCCCTTACTTCAACCGCGTCGCCACTTTTGAAGCGCACCGTAATGTGCCTGCCGGGCGCAACGTGAGTAAAAAGTCGGTGGCGGAGATCGTCGCAGTCAGCGCAGACGGCATGACGCTCGCCTACACCGATGGCGAACAAATGGGCATTGGCCTGATCGACATTCGCAACCCTGCGCAGCCCAAGCCTGCGGGCTTTTTGCCGGTGGAAGGCGAGCCCACCTCGGTGACGATTGCACATGGCAAAGTGTTGGCAGCGGTTAACTCCACCAAAGACTTCACCCAGCCCACCGGCCATCTGGCAGTGTTTGACCTGGCCAGCCGCAAGGCCCAGGGGACCTGCCCCTTGTTCGGCCAGCCCGATTCGATTGCCCTGGACAAGGGCGGGCGCCACGCTGTCATCGTGATGGAAAACGAGCGGGACGAAAAGTTCAACAAAGGCGTCATCCCCCAGCTGCCGGGTGGCAATCTCACCATCATTCCCCTGAGCGCGACAGGCATGCCGGACTGCACGCGCGCGCACCCTGTAGCCTTGAACGGCTTGGCCGAGATCGCTCCGGACGACGCTGAGCCCGAGTTGGTCAAGGTCAACGCCCAAGGCATTGCGGTGGTGACACTGCAAGAGAACAACCATATCGTGTTGGTCGACGTGGCCAAACGCCAAGTCATCAAGCATTTCTCCGCCGGTGCGGTGGACTTGAAAGAGATTGATCGCACCCGCGACGGCATCATCAACCCCAGCGAGTCCGCCAAAGGCCTGCTGCGTGAGCCCGATGCCGTAGCCTGGCTGGACAACACCCGTTTTGTGACCGCCAACGAGGGCGACTACAAAGGCGGCTCACGCAGCATCTCCATCTTCAACACCGATGGCAAAGTGGAGTGGGACAGTGGCAACTTCCTGGACCATGAAGCAATGCGCCTGGGCCATTACCCCGAGAGCCGCTCCGCTGCCAAAGGCAACGAGCCCGAAGGTGTCGAGGTCGGCGTGTTTGGCAAAGACACCCTGATCTTCGTGGGCTCCGAACGTTCTTCGCTGGTCACCGTGTGGCGGGACCGGGGTGCAGGCAAAGCGCCTGAATATCTGCAGGCTTTGCCCGCCGGCAGTGGCCCTGAAGGGCTGACTGCGATCCCGCAGCGCGGCTTGTTGGTGGCGGCCAGTGAAAACGATGGCGTCGCCCGTTCGAGTGTGATGATTTACCAGCAGGGAGCGGATGCACCGGCGTACCCTACGCTCATGTCCAGCGACTCGCCCGCCGGCCCGCCCATTCCTTGGGGCGCGATCTCCGGCATCACTGCAGACCGCAAGCAGGCCGGGCGCCTGTTCGCTGTGACTGACAGCGTCTACGCAACTACCCGCATTCTGGAAATCGACACGAATTTCACGCCCGCACTGATCACGAACGCGATGACCGTCACCAAAGACGGCAAGCCCGTGGGCTACGACGGCGAGGGCATTGCCCAGCGTGCGGATGGCGGCTTCTGGGTGGCCTCGGAAGGTGACCCGGACAAGAAGCCTGCGCCCTTGCGCAACATGCTCTTGCGCCTGAATGCCAAGGCCGAAGTGCAAGAAGAAATCGAGTTGCCCGAGGCACTGGCCCGCCATGCCACCCGCTTTGGTTTTGAAGGCGTGACCATTACCGGCGCCGGCGACCAGGAAGTGGTGTGGCTGGCTGTGCAACGCGAGTGGAAGGATGACCCCAAGGGTTTCACCAAAATCTTGCGCTACACCCCGGCGACCAAAACCTGGGGCGTGCTGCACTACCCACTGGAAGCGACCAAGGCCGACGGCGGCTGGGTAGGCCTCTCAGAAATCACGGCTGTCGGCCCTGACACCTTTGTCGTGATCGAGCGAGACAACCAGTTTGGCGATTCCGCCTTGAAAACCCTGCACAGCTTCTCGGTGGCTGGATTGACCGCCGCCGCCCCCGGCGATGCCAAAGTGCCGGTCGTGAGCAAGCGCCTGCTACGCGACCTGGTGCCCGACCTGCAAAAACCCCACGGTTATGTCCTGGACAAGGTGGAGAGCTTTGCGGTGGACAGCGCGGGCCAGACCTTTGCGATTACTGACAACGACGGTGTGGATGGCTCCAACGGCGAGACGCAGTTTTTGCGCCTCGGTGTGTTGCCAAGCCTGCGCTGACCAGCGACCCGTGTAGCGAGGGGGCTTCTACCTCCGCGTCAGCAGCATGGAATCGCCATAGCTGAAGAAGCGGTAGCCGCGCGCAATCGCGTCGCGGTACAGGCCCATCACATGGTCATAGCCGGTGAAGGCGCTCACCAGCATCATCAGGCTGCTCTTGGGCAGGTGGAAGTTGGTGACCAGCACATCGACAAGCTTGAACTCAAAGCCGGGGGTGATGAAGATGTTGGTGTCGCCACTGGCAATGCCTGTCTTGGCCCAGCTCTCCAGTGTGCGCACACTGGTGGTGCCCACCGCCACTATGCGCCCGCCACGTGCCTTGCAGGCGGCAATCGCTTCCTGGGTTTCTGTGGGCACGTTGTACCACTCGCTGTGCATCTGGTGCTCGGCGATATTCTCGGTTTTGACCGGCTGGAAGGTGCCAGCGCCCACATGCAGCGTCACATGCGCACGGTGTACGCCCATGGCATCGAGCTGCGCAAACACACCCTCGTCAAAGTGGAGGGCCGCAGTGGGCGCGGCGACCGCGCCGGGGTTCTTGGCAAACACCGTCTGGTAGCGCTGCACATCCTCCGGTGAGTCGCTGTGGGTGATGTAGGGCGGCAGGGGCACATGGCCGTGGCGCTCCATGAGCGTGTAAGGGTCATCGCCCCGGTCGTTGCTCAGGACAAAGCGGTAAATCGGCCCATCCACATTCGGCCAGCGGCCCAGCAGGGTGGCGCAAAGCCCGTCTTCCTGGCCGGGCGCGCAGGTCATTTTGATGGTGGCGCCCACCTCGGGCTTTTTGCTGACCCGCATGTGGGCTGCCACCTGGTTGCCGCCCAGCACCCGCTCGATGAGCAGTTCCACCTTGCCGCCGGTGGTTTTTTCACCGAAGAGGCGGGCGTTGATGACCTTGGTGTCGTTGAACACCAGCAAATCGCCCGCACGCAGCAGGCCGGGCAGGTCTTTGAAGATGCGGTCTACCGAGGTGTCACCCGTGCCGTCCAGCAATCGGGAGCCACTGCGTTCTGTAGCGGGGTGTTGGGCAATCAGTGCTTCGGGGAGTTCAAAGTCGAAGTCGCTGAGGGTGAAGACGCGTTGCGCGTCAGAAGTAGGCAAAGACATGGTGCTTGAGGGCCGGACAGGCCCGTTCCAAGGTGGAGGGGCGGCTATTTTCCCATAGCCGCGCCTTTGCGGGGTGCTGAGCGGTTCAAGCCATTAACTGCTGGTAGTGGGCTAATGCCTCAGAGGTGAGCTGCACATAGGCGTTGGTATTGTTGGCAATGTGCGCTTGCATCCATCGCGCGCCGGACTGCGGTTCGCTCACCCAGATTTTGTCTTTGCCAAAGCCCGCGCGGAGGCTGGCCAAGGGCGTGCGAATCGAAATGACATCAGACGGGCCCCACAGATACGCCGGCGATTCCTCACCGGTCCAAGGGTATCCGTTGGCTTCGGCATAGATATGGTTGTGTTCAAAAGTGAAGTCGATCAGCTCCACCGGAGCTGCGTCATCCGACTCGATCCAGCAGTGGTAGGCACCGCCCAGCGGGTTGCTGAATGCCTGCTCATCGGCCATCACGATGATCTGGTCATTGCCCGCATCAATAGCCGCCAAACCCGCAACCGGGCGGTAGTTGCGATCGAGCGCGATGCTCGCCACATTCGACCCCACCACCGCAAAGGCGTGGCACAGGGAATGGAAATTGTGGGGAAATCTGTGGCACAGGCAATTGCGGACACTCAGGGCAATCGCAGACCGTATGCGCAGCGTGAGCGGCGAGGTTTCTGTCGGGCGCGCTTCGAGTTCCGGGTGAGCCATTTCCATGCCTTGATATCGGCAGGAAATGGCAGATCTGAAGCAGTTGCGTTTTGCGGCTTCTGTCGGACTACTCCACCTTGGCGCCGGAGGCCTGGACAATGCCCTTCCACTTTGCGTAGTCCGTTTTCAGCAGGTTTCCGAATTGCTCGGGCTTCATGGCCTGCGGCTCTGCCCCTTGGGCGTGGATGGCGGCCTTGAATTCAGCGGTGGCGAGCAGCTCATTGACCTTGCTGTTCACCAAGGTGACCACGTTGGCGGGCGTGCCGGCGGGCATGAAAAGGCCGTACCAGGTGCTCACATCAAAGTCTTTGTAGCCGGACTCGGCCACGGTGGGCACATCGGGCAGCGAGGTGCTGCGGGCGGCAGAGGTCACTGCCAAGGCGCGCAATTTGCCCGCCTTGATCTGGGCAATCGCCGAGGGTACAGAGGACACCAACAAATCCACATTGCCGGCCAGTGCGTCCATCAGTGCGGGGTTGGAGCCTTTGTAGGGGATGTGGCGGATATCGACCTTGGCAGCCTTTTCGAACAGGTTGCCCGCGAGGTGAATGGTGGTGCCGTTGCCGGGTGAGCCGTAGGTAATGGTGTCAGGTGCGGCTTTGGCAGCGGCGACCACGTCCGCCAGCGTCTTGAACTTGGAGTTGGCGGCGGTGGCAATCACCACCGGGGTGTAGGCCACGTGGGCCACGGGCACCAAGTCTTTGGTCGGGTCCCAGGGCAGGTTGCCGTAGAGCCAGGGGGCCACGACCAGGTTGTCTTTCTGGCCCATAACCATGTCATACCCTGTGGGCGCGGCTTTGATGGCTTCGGCAATGCCGATGGTGCCGCCGGCACCTGCCTTGTTGTCGGGCACCACGGTCCACTGGAAGTTTTCGGTCAACTTGTTCGCCACCAGGCGGGAGAGGATGTCGGTGCCGCCTCCAGGCGGGAAGGGAATAACCAAGCGGATGGGCTTGGACGGGTAGGCCGCGGTTTGGGCGTAAGCGGGGGCGCTGACGGCGCTGCCCAGCAGGGTGGCCACGACGGCCAGCGGTGCAATCCATTGTTTCATGTGTACTCCTCGGTGACTGAGCCTGCGCTGGCAGGCAAACACCCCAGTGTAGTGCGGCACAATGCGCCCATGCCTGAAGTCAAGCCCAAAACCGAGTCGCAAAAAGCCCTCGAAAAGCTGGGCCTGCGCCGGGATATCGACCTCGCCTTGCACCTGCCCCTGCGTTACGAAGACGAAACCCGCATCGTCAAGCTCAGCGATGTTCGCGACAGCTACCCGGTCCAGATTGAGGCCACGGTCACGCACCAGGAGGTGACCTACCGGCCGCGCCGCCAACTTATCGTGACGGTGGACGATGGCACCGACACCTGCACCCTCCGTTTCTTTAGCTTCTATGGCTCGCAGCAAAAGGCGCTCGCGGTAGGCAACACGGTGCGGGTGCGCGGCGAAGTCAAGGGCGGCTTTCTGGGACGCACCATGTTGCACCCCAGCTTCAAGGCCGCCGGTGGCGACCTGCCCACGGCGCTCACACCGGTGTACCCCACGGTGGCAGGCTTGCCCCAGGCCTACCTGCGCAAGGCGGTGCTCTCCGGCCTGGCGCGTGCCGATTTGAGCGACACCTTTGCGCCCGGGGACTTGGAGTGGCTGCAGCACCGCCAGCATCAAAACCACCAGCAGCCCTTGTGGACCCTGCGCGACGCGCTACAGTTTTTGCACCACCCCACGCCGGATGTGTCGATCGACACTCTGATGGACCACAGCCACCCCGCGTGGCAACGGCTCAAGGCCGAGGAGCTGTTGGCCCAGCAACTCAGCCAGCTGCAAAGCCGGCGCGAGCGGGCGGCGCTTAAGGCCCCGCAGCTGCAGGCGGTGGAGGGCAGCACCTTGCATGCCCGGCTGCTGGCGGCCCTGCCTTTCGGTCTGACGAATGCGCAACAACGCGTGGGTGAAGAAATTGCCCGCGACATGGCGCGCCGCATCCCCATGCACCGCTTACTGCAAGGCGATGTGGGTGCCGGCAAAACGGTGGTCGCCGCCTTGGCCGCCGCGATCTGCATGGATGCGGGCTGGCAATGCGCCCTGATGGCGCCCACCGAAATCTTGGCCGAGCAGCACTTCCGCAAGCTGCTGGGCTGGCTGGAGCCCTTGGGCATCACCACCGCCTGGCTCACCGGCACCCAAAAGGCCAAAGAGCGCCGGGCCATGCTGGCCCTGATCGAGAGTGGTGAAGCGCAGTTGGTGGTGGGCACCCACGCCATCATCCAGGACAAGGTGAAGTTCAAGAACCTGGCCCTGGCCATCATCGACGAGCAGCACCGCTTCGGCGTGGCGCAACGCCTAGCGCTGCGCAACAAGCTGCACCATGAGGATATGGAACCTCATTTGCTGATGATGACGGCGACGCCGATTCCGCGCACGCTGGCGATGAGCTACTACGCGGACCTTGATGTCTCTACCCTCGATGAGCTGCCCCCCGGGCGCACGCCCATCGTCACCAAGGTGGTGAATGATGCGCGGCGCGACGAAGTGATAGAGCGCATCCGCGCCCAGATCAGCCAAGGCCGGCAGGTCTACTGGGTGTGCCCGCTGATTGAAGAGAGCGAGGCGCTGGACCTGAGCAATGCCACCCAGACCCACGCGGACTTGGCCGAGGCTCTGCAGGGTGCTACCCGCGCGGACGGCCAGCCGGTGCTGATCGGGCTGCTGCACTCGCGCATGCATGTGGATGACAAAAAGGCCGTCATGGGCGCCTTCACCGCGGGGCTGATGTCGGTGCTGGTGAGCACGACGGTCATTGAAGTGGGTGTGGACGTGCCCAACGCCTCGCTGATGGTGATTGAACATGCCGAGCGTTTCGGCCTTAGCCAACTGCATCAGTTACGCGGGCGTGTGGGGCGGGGTGCCGCGGCATCGGCTTGTGTGCTGCTTTACTCCACCGGCGATGCGCCGCGGCTGGGCGAGGCAGCCAGGGAACGGCTGAAGGCCATGGCCGAGACCAATGACGGGTTTGAGATCGCCCGCCGTGACCTTGAGATCCGCGGCCCCGGTGAGTTTTTGGGCGCCCGGCAGAGCGGCGAGGCCATGCTGCGCTTTGCAGACCTCTCGGTCGATGTGGATTTGCTGGAGTGGGCCAAAGCCGAGGCGCCCATGCTGCTCGACACCTATCCCCATCTTGCGGCCAAGCATGTGGCGCGCTGGTTGGGTGGCAAGGCTGAGTTTCTCAAGGCCTGATCGGGCCTGGTGTCATCGTGGCCCGTTAACATCGCTGCATGAGTGGACAAATGGATTGGATCTTGTGGAGTGTGGGGGCGATCTTCGTGCTGTCGATCGCGGCTTACCTCTATGCCGAGTTGCAGGCCTTTTGGATGCGCACTGCGGTAACCAAAATCCCCGGAGGCCAGCGCTTTGAGGCCCATGAGTTCAGCGTCGACATGCTGCGCCGGGCAGGCAAGATACGGGTCAAGGCGCGCAAAGCCACCTACCACCAGAAGGCGCGCGAAGGCCAGACTGAGATGGAAAAACAGGGCGCGCTGGATGTGACCTTTGATGCGCTGGGCCTGCGCATCGAACTCGCCCGCATGGTGCGCACCCTTAGCAATCCCAAGCCGGGTCAGGAAGCGACCGAGCCTTCCGGCTGGCACAGCCTGGCATTTCTGGCAACCGAAGAGGATGCTGAGCTGCGCCTGGCGCCACTGCCCAGCAAGGTTGCAGACGAATTTGTCACCTTCGCCAAGCAAATCCAGCTGTGGGTAGAGCGCTTGGAGCACCAGCGCCAAGCGCGCCTGGATGCGGAAGAAGCGGCCAAGCGCGAGGCCGAAGAGGCTGCTGCGGCCAAGGCAGCCCTCAAGGCCAAAGGCAAAGTCAACGCGATGTCACCCGACGAGCAAATCGCCCAGTGGCGGCGTGTGGCGGGCTTTACCGGTACCACCAGTGAAGTGGGTCTGGATGGCAAAGGCGGCATTGAGTGGTTTATTGACCTCGACGCGACAGGCCGCATCACCTTGCATTCCGGCAAGCAGACGGCCCACACGACGCTACGGGGTGCCACCGTAACCTCTTTGGGCGGGGAGCTCGAAATCAATGTGCTGGACGCCGAGGGGCACCCAGACCCCCACTCCTTCCGGGTGCTGAAAAATACGCCGCCCGATGTGCGCCGCGCATGGAAAGAGCGCATGGAAATTCTGCGCGACAGCCTCAAGAAAATGGTGCCCGCCACGACCTGACGTCGGTGGGCTGATTTCACACACTATGGTTCAAACAATGGTCATGCGCTGGCAAGCGCTGCAGGGCAATACCCGTGGGGTTTTGCTGGTCATCATGGCGATGTTGTGCTGGTCTGTGCTGGACGCCTGCAACAAGCAACTCATGGCCCAAGGGCTGGTGCCCAAGCAGGTGCTGTTTTTGCAAGCGTCCATTGTCTTGTGCATGCTGATGCCCGTATGGGTGGCGACAAAGGGGCGGGTGGTGCGCAGTCGCAAGCCCCTGATCCATGTGCTGCGGGCGGGCTTCATCGTCACCTCAGCCTGGTGCGCGGCCTACGCGGTCTCGCATTTGCCGCTGGCGGAGGCGAGTGCCTTTTTGATGACCGGCTCTCTCTTCATGTTGCCCTTGGGGGTGTTCTTTTTGGGGGAGAAGCCGCATTGGCTGCGCTGGACAGGCGTGGCTGTGGGCTTCGGCGGGGTGCTGGTGATTTTGCAGCCGGGCACGGGAGCCTTTCATCCGGCGGCATTGGTGGCTTTGCTCGGTGCGCTCATGGAGTCGATGCTGGGCATCGTCTTGAAAAAATACTCGGGCACCGAGCACCCGATCGCGGTGCTGACCTGGAGCCAGGTGGCATGTTGGCTCACGTTCGGGCTGTTTACCGGCTTTGCGCTTCCCGCAGTGCCTGCGAATTTGTGGCCCCTGTTGCCGGTGGTGGGCATGGCCGCGGCGGGGATTTACCTCGGTTATTTTTTCGCCTACCGGGCGGGCGATGCGTCGGCGGTGGAAGCGGGTAGTTTTTCCTTGCTGTTGTTCAGCCCGGCGCTGGGCGCGATGTTTTTTGCGGAGACGCCGGACGCTGCGTTTTGGAGCGGTGCAGGACTCTTGGTCTGCGGTATTGCGCTGGTCATCATCGAGCCCAAGGGCCATGCCCATTGAGAGGCGGCATTGATTCAGACTATCGGCCGTGGCATCATGGTTGACGATTAGGAGGCGACGGTATGACGCTGACAGAACTGAAATACATTGTGGCGGTGGCCCGTGAGCGGCACTTCGGCAAGGCAGCAGATGCCTGCTTTGTCTCGCAGCCCACGCTTTCCGTGGCGGTCAAAAAGCTCGAAGAGGAGCTGGACTGCAAGCTGTTTGAGCGCAGCGCCAACGAGGTGACGGTGACCCCGCTCGGCGAAGAAATTGTCCGGCAGGCCCAGAGTGTGCTGGAGCAGGCAGCCAACATCAAAGACATCGCCAAGCGAGGTAAAGACCCCTTGGCTGGCCCCCTCAAATTGGGGGTGATTTACACGATTGCGCCTTACCTGCTGCCAGCTTTGGTGCGGCAAGTCATCACCAAGAGCCCCCAAATGCCGCTGGTGCTGCAAGAGAACTTCACGGTGAAGCTACTCGAGATGCTCCGCACCGGAGAGATCGACTGCGCCATTCTGGCCGAGCCTTTTCCGGATACCGGCCTGGCGCTCGCGCCGCTCTATGACGAGCCCTTCTATGCGGCGGTACCCGCAGGGCACGCACTCGCCAAGCAAAGCTCGGTCACGGCGGAGCAACTTAAAAGCGAAACCATGTTGCTGCTGGGCAATGGCCATTGCTTCCGCGACCACGTGTTGGAGGTCTGCCCCGAGTTCGCGCGTTTTTCCAGCGATGCGGAGGGTATCCGCAAAAGTTTTGAAGGCTCGTCGCTGGAGACCATCAAGCACATGGTGGCTGCCGGCATGGGTATGACACTGGTGCCCCGCCTGAGTGTGCCCAAAGAGGCGCTGGAGCCCAAAAAGCGGGGTGCAGAGCCCGGGTTCGTCAAATACCTGCCGGTCCTGGATGCCAAGCCCGATGGCAGCCCGCTACCGCCGCCCATGCGCCGCGTGGTGCTGGCCTGGCGCCGCAGCTTTACCCGGTACGAGGCCATCGCCGCTCTGCGCAATGCCATCTACAGTTGTGAGCTGCCGGGTGTGACCCGTTTGTCTTGAGTTGAATAAAAACGGCTGTTTGCCCACGTTTTAAATGGGCGAGTACCTATCAAAATCATAGTAATCCTGTGCGCGTGAAACTCTCTCTTTATCTCGACCTGATCCGCTGGAACCGGCCTGCTGGCTGGCTGCTTCTCTTGTGGCCGACCTTGTCTGCCTTGTGGTTGGCCCATGGCGGGTTTCCGGGTTGGCATTTGGTGGTGGTGTTCACCTTGGGCACCATCTTGATGCGCAGTGCCGGCTGCTGCGTGAATGACGTGGCAGACCGGGAGTTTGACAAGCACGTCAAGCGCACTGCCCAGCGCCCGGTGACCAGTGGCCGTATTTCGAGCCGCGAGGCCCTGGCGGTAGGCGGTGTGCTGGCCGCAGCCGCTTTCGGCTTGGTGCTGACGACCAATGCCGTCACGATTGCATGGTCCTTCGCCGCGCTGGCGGTGGCCTTGGTCTACCCCTATGCCAAGCGCTATGTCTCGATGCCGCAGGCGGTGTTGGGCGTGGCGTTCAGCTTTGGCATACCCATGGCCTATGCGGCCGTGAGGGGTGATATTCCGTGGCAGGCTTGGGCGCTGTTGGTGGGGAACCTGTTTTGGGTGTTGGCCTATGACACCGAGTACGCCATGGTGGACCGGGACGACGACCTGCGCATCGGTATGAAAACCTCTGCCATCACCCTGGGGCGCTGGGATGTGCCCGCTGTGATGGCGTTTTATCTGGTCTACCTTGCCCTCTGGTCGTGGCTTGTGCTGCCCGAGTTGGGCGCTGCTTGGGGGTGGTGGCTGGGGGTTGCCGGGGCCGCAGTGCAAGTGGTTTGGCATGGCACGTTGATTCGTGACCGATCCCGCGAAGGCTGTTTCAAAGCCTTCCGTTTGAACCACTGGGTGGGTTTTTCAGTGTTTGTGGGCGTGTTGCTCAGCGTCGGGCTATAAAAAAAGGCCCGGGCAGTGATGCCGCCGGGCCTTGGATACAGCGATGCCGGGTGGCTTACTTAGCGCTCAGGCACTCGCTCATGAACTTCTTGCGGTCATCGCCCTTGAGGTCTTTGGTCTTGGCGTCCGCATTACAGGTCTTCATCTTGTTTTGCTGCGCGGTTTTGCCGCCTTCAGCTGCGGCGGGCTTGGCGCTCAGGCAGTCCTTCATGAAGGCTTTGCGTTCATCGCCTTTGAGGTCTTTTGTCTTGGCATCGGCATTGCAGGTCTTCATCTTGCCTTGCTGGGCTGTCGGAGCCTTTTCGTCTGCAGCATGCGCGCCGCCCACGGCCAGAGCCAAACCCAAAGCGATATAAGAAATCAGTTGCTTCATGTGGTGTCCCGTAAAAAAGGCAGCGCGGCTGCCGTTGCAGAAATCCCTCAATGGGAGCCCTCAGCATACAGCGTGCCCATGACCACAGGGGCGGACAAAGTCACAGAAATCACAGTTTTTCCAGGCCCGTAAAATCTGCGCATGCTTACTGTCAAACACGAACTTCTGCAGGCGCTGGCCGCCTGCCTTGAAAAACTGTCTCCCGGAGCCGGCCCCAAGGCCGCCTTCGAGTCGCCCAAGGTGGCGGCCCATGGCGATTTCGCCACCACGGCGGCCATGCAATTGGCCAAGCCGCTCAAGATGAATCCGCGCCAGCTTGCCGAAACCCTGCGCACGGAGCTACTGGCCACCCCGGTGTACCAACAGTGGGTGCAAGACGTTGAAATTGCCGGCCCCGGCTTTATCAACATTCGCCTGAAGCCAGCTGCCAAGCAGGAAGTGGTGCGCGAAGTGCTGGGCCAAGGCTTGCGCTTTGGCTACCAGGCGGACAGCGGCAAGCCGGTGTTGGTGGAGTTTGTGTCGGCGAACCCGACCGGTCCGTTGCACGTGGGCCACGGCCGCCAGGCGGCGCTGGGCGACGCTATCTGCAACCTGTTTGCCACCCAAGGCTACAAGGTGCACCGCGAGTTTTATTACAACGACGCCGGCGTGCAAATCGAAACGCTCACCAAGAGCACCCAACTGCGCGCCAAGGGCTTCAAGCCGGGCGACACCTGCTGGCCCACCGACCCCGATAACCCGGAGAGCAAGGCGTTTTACAACGGCGATTACATCCAGGAAATTGCCAACGATTTTTTGGCCTGTGCGACCGTCAAGGCAGACGACCGCGAGTTCACCGCCAATGGCGATGTGGACGATTACGACAACATCCGCCAGTTTGCGGTGGCCTACTTGCGCAACGAGCAGGACAAAGACCTGCAGGCCTTCAATCTGCACTTTGACCAGTACTACCTCGAGTCCAGCCTGTACACCAGCGGCCGTGTCGAAGCGGCGGTGAACAAGTTGGTATCCAACGGCAAAACTTATGAGCAGGACGGCGCGCTGTGGCTCAAGAGCACCGACTACGGTGACGACAAAGACCGCGTCATGCGCAAGAAGGATGGCACCTACACCTACTTCGTGCCCGATGTGGCGTACCACATTGCCAAGTGGGAGCGTGGCTTCAGCAAAGTGGTGAACATCCAGGGCACCGACCACCACGGCACGATTGCCCGGGTGCGTGCCGGGCTGCAAGCGGCCGATGTCGGCATTCCCCAAGGCTACCCCGACTACGTGTTGCACACCATGGTGCGCGTGGTCAAGGGCGGTGAAGAGGTCAAGATCAGCAAGCGCGCCGGCAGCTATGTGACGCTGCGCGACCTGATTGAGTGGACCAGTAAAGATGCAGTGCGTTTCTTCCTGCTGAGCCGCAAGCCGGACACCGAATACACCTTCGATGTGGATTTGGCAGTGGCCAAAAACAACGACAACCCTGTCTACTACGTGCAGTACGCCCACGCACGCATTTGCTCGGTGCTGGCGAGCTGGGGTGGCGATGTGGCCCTGCTCAAGGGGGTTGACCTGTCTGCCCTCGAGAGCCCGCAAGCCCAGGCCCTGATGCTGCTGTTGGCAAAATTCCCCGAAATGCTGACCGCCGCTACTGAGGGCGAGGCGCCGCATGACGTGACCTTCTACCTGCGCGAATTGGCGGCCAGCTACCACAGCTACTACGATGCCGAGCGCATTCTGGTGGATGACGAGGCGGTCAAACTCGCGCGCCTGGCGCTGGTCGCTGCGACTGCGCAGGTGCTGCACAATGGCCTGGCGGTGCTGGGCGTGAGCGCTCCGCAGAAGATGTAATTTCTCTGAGAAAGCAAGGCATGAAGAACGAGCGTGGCGGAACCCTGGTCGGGTTCATCGTAGGCGTGGTGGTGGGCTTGGGCGCAGCGCTGGCGGTGGCGGTTTACGTCACCAAAGTGCCTGTGCCTTTTATGAACAAGAGCAACAGCCGCAGCGCCGACCAAGATGCTGCCGAGACCCAGAAAAACAAAAACTGGGACCCGAACGCGCCGATGTACGGCAAAAATCCGGTCGGGGCTGTGCCTGCTACCAGCGTGCCGGGACTGGCCGCTTCCAGCCCGAGTGCGCCGAGCAAAGTTTCTGAGGCGAAGTCGCCGGCTGTCGACGCCAAAACGGATGCCAAATCCGAAGCAAAGTCAGAAGCGAAGACAGATACCAAGGCCGATGCCAAAACAGCCGCCAAGCCGGATGCCAAAGCAGACCCCAAAGCCTCTGCCGATCCTTTGGGTGATCTGGCAAAGGCCAAGGTGGCAGCCTCAGAGTCGGAGGTGTTCTCTTTCTGGGTGCAGGTGGGCTCGTTCCGTACTGCCGAGGATGCAGAAAGCCAGCGTGCCAAGCTTTCGTTGAGCGGTATTGAAACCAAAATTTCTGAGCGCGAGCTATCGGGTAAACCGGTGTTCCGGGTCCGGGTCGGTCCTTTCGAGAAGAAAGAGGATGCGGACAAGGCCAAGGAAAAGATGGACAAAGCCGGTTTGGAAACAGCGCTGGTGCGCGTGCAGCGCTGAGCCAGAGCGGGAACTTTGGGCGCGGTGCTTGCTCACACAGCGCCTCTATGGAGTCTTTTTGATATGAAACGTCGTGCATTTACCCATGTCGCTGCTGGCGCCGCCTTGAGCGCCGCCGGAACCTGGTCTTCTTTGGCTCAAGCCCAGGCGAAAAAGCCAGAGGCCGGTACCGACTATCAGGTGGTAGATCCCCGCGCGCCGGTCGAGGCGCCCGCAGGAAAGATCGAGGTGGTGGAGTTCTTTTGGTACAACTGCCCGCACTGCAACGCGTTTGAGCCGGCATTGCAGGCCTGGACCAAAAATCTTCCCAAAGATGTGTCGTTCCGCCGTGCGCCGATTGCTTTCCAGGAAAGCTTTGTTCCCCAGCAGCGCTTGTTTTACACACTGGAGGCCATGGGCTTGGTGCCCAAACTCCACGCCAAAGTGTTTGCCGCCATCCATGTGGAAAAGCAAAACCTGGCGCGGCCCGAGGCCATCGTGGAGTGGATCAGCCAACAGGGCGTGAACCGAGAGCAGTTTGTGGCCCAGTACAACTCATTCACAGTAGCGACCAAGGCCGGCAAGGCACTGCAATTGCAAAACGCCTATAAGGTGGAAGGCGTGCCGGCCCTCGGTGTGGCGGGGCGTTTTTATACCGACGGCTCCATGGCCGGCAACATGCAGCGGGCCTTGCAAGTGGTCGATGCATTGATCGCCGACCAGCGCGCAGGACGCGGCTAATACCCAAGCCCTGCACTAGGCAAACCTGTGGCGCTTGGCCTCAGGTGCGGGGCTAGAATGAATTTTTATTCATCGTTGAGGAGTCTGTCGTATGTCTAGCCAGAAGTTCCGTTTGGTCACCCGTAGCGATTTCGATGGCTTGGTGTGCGCCGTTCTCCTCAATGAATTGGACTTGATTGACGACATCAAGTTTGTCCACCCCAAGGATATGCAGGACGGCAAGATCGAGGTCTCTGACCGCGATATCACGACCAACCTGCCGTATGTGCCGGGCGTTCACTTGGCGTTTGATCACCACGAGTCTGAGACGCTGCGCAACACCGGCGAGCGGCCGAATCACATCATCCTGCCTCATGCCGATTCGGCGGCCCGCGTGGTCTATGACCACTATGGCGGCGCCAGCCGCTTTCCGGCGCGCTTCCACGACATGATGGAGGCGGTGGACAAAGGCGACTCTGCCCGCTTCAGCCACGATGAAATCATGAATCCCACAGGCTGGGTGCTGCTGAATTACCTGATGGATTCGCGCACCGGCTTGGGCCGATTCCGTGAGTTCCGGGTCAGCAATTACCAGCTGATGATGGATTTGATCCAATACTGCCGTCACCACGGTATCGAGCAGATCCTGCAGCTGCCGGACGTGGTCGAGCGGGTCGAGCTCTATTTTGAGCATGCAGCCAAGGCCAAAGAGCAGCTCTTGCGCTGCTCTACCGTGCACGGCAATCTCTTAGTGCTGGACTTGCGCAATGAGGACATCATTTACGCAGTCAACCGGTTCATGGTGTATGCCCTGTTCCCGGACACCAATATTTCTATCCACGTGTTGTGGGGTCTGCAAAAGCAAAACACCGTGTTTGCGACCGGTAAATCGATCACCAACCGCAGCTCCAAAACCCATGTTGGCGAATTGATGCTGAGCTACGGCGGCGGCGGTCATGCCAATGCCGGCACCTGCCAAGTGGATAACGCCCAAGCCGCCGAAGTGCTGCAAGCACTGATCCACAAAATTAACGCAGACGGCTGAGTACTGCGGGGGCAGGAGCCGTGAAGTGCTCGGTACAATGAGCCGAGCGCTCTTCGAGCAAGTTTCGTGCCCCTATGAAAAAAATTGTGTTGTCCCTGTCGGTTCTGCTGGTCTTGTCGGGCCTTGTGGGCAGCGTTCGCGCCGAAAAGGCGGACCGCAATAAGCCCATGAATGTGGAGTCCGACGCTTTGCGCTACGACGACCTCAAACAAGTCAGCATCTTCACGGGCAATGTGATCCTCACCAAGGGGAGCATCTTGATCCGGGGGAGCCAGATCGAGGTTCGCCAGGACCCCGAAGGCTATCAATTCGGCTTGGTGACCGGCTCACCGGACAAGCAGGCCTTTTTCCGCCAGAAGCGCGACGGCATCGATGAGTACATCGAGGGCGAGGGCGATACGATCGAATACGACGGCAAAGCCGATACCGTGCGCTTCATCAAAAAAGCCCAGATGCGCCGTTTGCGCGGCGCAACGCTGGCGGACGAGGTGACCGGTGCGGTCATCCTCTATGAGAACCTGACCGACCGTTTCACGGTGGATGGTGCGCCCAAGACAGCCGCAGCCCCTGCAGGGCGGGTGCGAGCCATGTTGACACCCAAGCCCGAGCGGGGCACTGCGGCGCCGATTGCCAGTGGTGCTGAACTCAAAGTTACGCCCCAAATCGAGAAGGTCGGCCAGTGAACGACCTCGTCAAAGACACCCCGGACAGCAGTGCCGGGCGGCTCGAAGCCCGCCATCTGCAAAAGTACTATGGCAAACGCCAGGTCGTGAAAGATGTGTCGCTGGCGGTTCGCACCGGCGAGGTGGTGGGTTTGCTGGGCCCCAATGGCGCGGGTAAAACCACGTCGTTTTACATGATCGTGGGTTTGCTGCGAGCCAGTGCGGGCGATATCACCATCGACGGCCAAAGCATCGAGCACATGCCGATTCACCGCCGTGCCCGCCTCGGCTTGGGCTACTTGCCGCAAGAAGCCTCCATCTTCCGCAAGCTCAATGTGGAAGACAACGTGCGCGCCGTGCTGGAGCTGCAGCGCGACGATGCCGGAGCCCCTTTGAAGTCCGATGAAATCGAACGCCGACTGACTGATTTGCTCCAAGAGCTCCGGGTGGAGCATTTGCGGGAATCGCCCTCGCTGGCCTTGTCCGGAGGGGAGCGCCGTCGTGTCGAAATTGCGCGGGCGTTGGCCACCAGGCCCCGCTTTATCTTGCTGGATGAGCCCTTTGCGGGTATCGACCCGATCGCGGTGATTGAGATCCAACGCATCATCAACTTCCTGAAGGCCCGCGGTATCGGCGTGCTGATCACCGACCACAACGTGCGTGAGACCCTGGGTATTTGCGACCACGCGTACATCATCAGCGACGGGCATGTGCTGGCAGAGGGCACGCCCTCAGAGATCGTGAATAACGCCGATGTGCGCCGGGTGTACCTCGGTGAACATTTCAAGATGTAGATGAAACAAGGTCTCTCGCTCCGAGTTTCGCAGCACCTGGCACTCACGCCCCAGCTGCAACAATCCATTCGCCTGTTGCAGCTCTCCACCCTGGAGCTCAGCCAGGAAGTGGAGCAAATGCTGGATGAAAACCCGTTTCTGGAGTTGACCGAAGAGCGTGCCGAGCGCGAGGACTTCGGGCTCGATACGGTCGATGCCACGGTGAGCGAAGGCGATCGCCTGAGCGAGCGAGAGCCTGATTTTGCTATCAATTCAGTAGCTGAGTACGCAAGCAGTACGAGCGCTAGCAGCACAAATGAGGAAGAGTCCTCGCCCTTGTCTAGCAGCGACGAACCCAGCTGGGAGGGCGACGGCACGACCGAAATGACCCCGGACGATGGCGAATGGGGCGTTGACGCGAAGGCCAAAGCCAACAACCTTGACGACGACGAGCAGAAAGACGCCACCGAACTGGCGCGCTCGGGCGAGTCATTGCAGATTTTTTTGCACCGCCAGGCGGCGGGCTTGCGCCTGAGCCCTGAGGATGCAGCGGCCCTGCGGTTCTTGATCGAGTCCCTGAACGACGACGGTTACCTCGAGGAGCCGCTGGCGGAATTGGCTCAAAGCCTGCACCCCGGTGACGAAGAGCAGCTCCATGAGCTGGTGCACCACTTCACCGTTGCACGGGGCTTGCTGCACAGCCTGGAGCCGGTGGGGGTGGGCGCGCGTGACCTGGGCGAGTGTTTGCGCCTGCAGATCCAGGCCCTGTTGCAAACCGCGGATGACGATGGCGAATGGGCCCGCATCGAGGTGCTGCAGGTGGCGTTGGCGATTTGCCAACAGCCCATGGAGTTGTTGGCGCGCCGGGACATCAAGCGTTTGGTGCAAGCCGGCGTCGGGAGCGACGCGCTGGTGCGCGAAGCCATTGCCCTGATTGCCCGCCTGGAGCCCAAGCCCGGCCGCCGTTTTGTGGATGTTGAGCGCAACATTGTGGTGCCCGATGTGCTGGTCGTGCCGATCGGCAGAGTGGGTGGCGCCGCCAAGTTTCGCGTGCAGCTCAACCCCGATGTGATGCCGCGGCTTAAAGTCCACGACATCTATGCCAACGTGCTGCGCAACCACAAAGCCAGCTCCAGCCATGCCGGGCTGCAGCAGCGATTGCAGGAAGCACGCTGGTTCATCAAAAACATCCAGCAGCGCTTCGACACGATTTTGCGAGTCAGCACCGCCATCGTCGAGCGACAAAAGAATTTCTTCACCCACGGTGAGCTGGCCATGCGCCCTCTGGTGCTCCGTGAAATTGCTGACGAGCTGGGTCTACACGAGTCCACCATCAGCCGCGTCACGACCGCCAAGTACATGGCCACGCCGTTCGGCACCTTTGAGCTGAAATACTTTTTCGGCTCCGGCCTGGGCACCGAGAGCGGTGGCAATGCGTCCAGCACCGCGGTGCGGGCGCTGATCAAGCAATTTATTGCCTCCGAGAGCCCCAAAAAGCCCTTGAGCGATAACCAGATTTCCGACATGCTCAAAGAGCAGGGCATTGAATGCGCCCGGCGCACCGTGGCCAAATACCGCGAGGGGCTGAAGATTGCCCCCGCCTCACTCCGCAAAGCGCTATGAACCAATTGACTCTTTTTCTCCCCTGCGCTGCCGGCGTGGAGGACTATCTTGCCCCCGAAATTTTGCAGATCACCGGTCTGCCCCCGGGCTGTATCACCAAGCAGCGCGGCGGCGTAGCCGTGCGTACCGGGTTTGAGCATGCAATGCTGCTCAACCTCTACAGCCGCCTGGCCCAGCGGGTGCTGGTCTTGGTGTCGTACACCGAGTACCGCAGCGAGCAGGACTTGTACCGCGCTGCCATGCAAGTGGCGTGGGAGCGCTGGTTCACGCCGCGCGAAAGCATCAAGGTCGAGGTCACGGCGCAGCACAGCCCCTTGACCTCGTTGAACTTTGCTGCCTTGAAGGTGAAAGACGCAGTCTGCGACCGCTTCCGCGAAGTGGCGGGCGGCGTGCGCCCGGATGTGAACACCCAGTGGCCGGATGTACGCATCTTCGCCCACCTGACCACCGACAGCTGTTCGCTTTATATCGATACCTCGGGTGAGCCCCTGTTCAAGCGCGGCTGGCGCGAAGATAAGGGCGATGCGCCGCTCAAGGAAACCCTCGCAGCCGCCATGATCGCCGCTAGCGGCTGGGCCTCGGGCGATGCCGATTTGCTGCCCCTCTATGACCCCTGCTGCGGCAGCGGCACGGTGGTCATTGAAGCAGCCCAGATTGCCTGCAATATTGCAGCAGGTTCGCTGCGCCGCTTTGCGTTTGAGAAGTACAAGCCTTTCCGATCGGAAGAGTGGGCTGCTATGAAAAAAGAAGCGGCAGAGGCCGTCGTGAAGCCGGAGCCAGGTCAAAAAGCCTTGATCTACGGCAGCGATGTGTCCTTCCGGATGGTCGACTTTGCCGAGCGCAATGCGCAGCGCGCTGGTGTGGCTGATGTGATCGAGTTCCGCGGCGGCGATGCTTTGCAGCGCATGCCCCCTATTGATGTGAGCGACACCGGGGGTGGCGTCATGTTGATCAACCCACCGTATGGCGAGCGTATCGGTATCAGCGGCGTGGCGGGTGAGGGCGAAGGCGCCCGCTATGGCGCGCGTGAGCTGGCGGAGACCGATGAGGGCGTGGACTTTTTCAACCAGCTGGCCAGCCACTGGAAGAAAAACTACAGCGGCTGGACCGCCTGGATGCTCACCCCCGACCTCAAGCTGCCCAGCAAAATGCGCCTCAAAGAGTCGCGCCGGGTACCGATGTGGAACGGCCCGCTGGAGTGCCGCCTGTTCAAGTTCGACATGGTCAAGGGCCGGCTTGCCAAGCCCGGTACACCGGCTCCCGATGCCTGAGATGGCGCCGGGCATTGTGCTCGACACCAACATCGTCCTCGATTTGTTGGTGTTCAAAGACCCGCTGACCCAGCCTTTGCAGACTGCTTTGAGCACAGGCGCGCTGCGGTGGATTGCGACTCCCGCCATGCGGGACGAGCTGGAGCGGGTGCTGGCCTACCCGCAAATCGCCAAACGTCTGGCGTTTTATGCCCTGCTGCCCGAGGCGGTGCTGGCCGCGCGCGATGCGCTGGTACACACCGTGGCGGTGGCCGACAAGGCCCCGGTGACCTGCAAGGACCCGGATGACCAGCGCTTTATTGACCTGGCGGTCGCCCATCGGTGCACCGTGCTCAGCAAGGATCACGCGGTACTTTGCATGGCAAAAAGACTGCTAGCGCTCGGTGCGCGTGCGCGTGCTGCTATTTAAAGCATAGCAACTCAGAATCCGGGCTGGCTGACGCCTTTGGCCAAAGGGTGGGTGGCTACGTCCGGCGCGGTGCGTGGGATCGTGATGTCTACCCAGGTCCCCTCGCCGAGCGAGCTTTGGACCTGGATACGCCCTCCAAGAATATTTGTCACCAGGTTGTAGACCAGGTACATCCCGAGCCCGCTGCCGCCGCGGCCGAGTTTGGTGGTGTAAAAGGGCTCAAAAATGTGGGCCAGGTTGGCCGCCGGAATGCCGCAGCCGTTGTCCCGGTAGTGCAGCAGGATCTGCTCACCCTGCGGTTCAGCCCGAATCACCATTTCGCCGGCCACATCGGCTGCAAACGCGTGGTGGACCGAGTTGGTCAACAGATTGGTCATGATCTGCTCCAGCGGGCCGGGGTAGCTGTCGAGCTCTAGGTCAGGGGGGATATCGAGTGTGACCGTGTGGCCCTTCCCTTTGAACAGCGGTTGAGTGGTGTGCAAAATTTCCTGCATGACCTCCAGCAAAGAGAAATGGCGCCTGCGCGAGCTGGTCTGGTCCACTGCCACTTCTTTGAAGTCGCTGATCAGCTTGGCCGCACGGGTGGCGTTGCGCTCGATCAACACGCTGGCTTCTTGCAGGCGGAGTGCGCCTTTTTCAACGTCGCCCCGTCGTGCACTGCCAGAGAGCAGCTTTTGGGAAAACGAGGCAGCATCTTCGGTCAAGGTGCTTGCGACCGCCAAGACATTGCCGATAGGCGTGTTGAGCTCATGGGCCATGCCGGCCACCAGGCTGCCGAGTGCGGCCAGCTTTTCACTTTGCAGCAGCTGACCCATCGCGCGCTGCAGCTCTGCATTGCGGGTCTCTACCCGGGCTTCAAGTTCACGGTTCAGGGTTTCCAGATCGGTTTGGATGAGCTTGAGCGGCGTGATGTCGATCATGGTTTCAATCGCACCGGTGATGGTGCCGTCTGCGTCACGCAGCGGCGATGCGCAGAAGCGGCCCCACATGCCTTGGGTCTGGTCCGCATTCGTGAAATAGCCTTCGCCCTCCAACGCTCCGGGCACGTGGGTGCTGGCTCGCAGGTTGTCGCCAAAGAAACGGGTGATGTCATCGGCCTTGGTACCGTCGACCAGCACATCCAGCAGGCAGGGGCGTTTGGAAGGGTAGATGCCGCGCCAACTGTCGGTAGTGCCCACCACGTCTTGCGCTTTGACGCCGGTCAGGCGCGTCATTTGCGGGTTCCAGAAAGTCACGCGGTGCTGGGCGTCAATGGCAAACACCGCCACCGGGAGGTTCTCGTAAATCTGCCGGATGCGGTGTTCCATCTCTTGCGCCAGCGACTCGGCCCGCTTGCGGTCGGTGATATCGCGCAGGTTGATGACCGCACGGTTGGAGGTACCCACCTGCAGTTCGATCGCAGAGACCTCGGCCCAGAACACGCTGCCGTCTTTGCGGCGGAGCTGGGCCTCAGTCGCCTGTGTCGGGGTCAAGGGGGCGGCCCCCGCCTCCACGCGCAAATCTTTGAACTGCAGTTGCCGTGCCTCGATGGCGGTGTAGCCGAACATGCCCAGAAAGCGCGGGTTGACCTCGACCGTGTGCCCACCGGGAAGCGCTTGGATCAGGATCCCGTCCGGGCTGTGGTCAAACAAGTCGCGGTAGTTTTTTTCGCTTTGCCGTAGTGCGCGCGCTGCGATCTGGCGGCTGCGAATGCCGTACAGCAGCAAGCCGATGATGATCAGCAGACTCCCGAACAATGCGGCCAGCCACACCAAGTAGGGGCGCAAGTCTTCGAGCGGGTTGGGCGGTGGGTTGAGCACCACCGCATCAGGCGGCAGCAGGTCCGGGTCTATGCCCCAGCGCTGGAGTTGCGGGTAGTCAAACGTGGCCTGTACCGGGGCTGCTTTCATCGGCAGGGGTTGAGGGGCGCTGCCGCTGATGAGCTGCTTCGCCAGTTCCCCCATGGCCTGCCCCTGGGCGAGCCCCGACACCAAAAAACCACCCAGAATCCCGGGCCGCATTGCGACATCGCGGGTTACCGCGACCGGCGCTCGCGAGGCGCTGGCCCAGAGGTCTGCGGCCTCCTCGTGGCTGAAGAGGGCGCCGTTGGCATCCCGGTTGAATGGCAGCGCAAACACCAAGTCCTGCGGCCCGAGTTGTGCCAAGCGCGCTTGCACCGCGGCGGCGGGCAGGTCGGTCAGGTATTCCACCTCCAGCCGTGGCTGGGCGGCCAAGCCTTCGCGCAGAGTCTCGACCTGGGCCAGGCTGGTGCGGCTTTGGTCGTGTACCACCACAATGCGCCGGGTGGCGGGGAGCATTCGGAGGACCACCGTGAGGCTGCTGCCCACGTTCACATCGTCAAACACGCCGCCGATACGGGTTTCGCGAGCCAGTGCTTCCGAGCGGCTGATCGCCACGCCAGAGAACAACACCGGCACTTGCGGATAGTGGCGTCTGCGGAGTTGCAAAGCGAGGTCCAGGGCATCATCGTCCGAAGCCAGGATCAAGGCCGGAGCAGAGGCCCCGATCTTGCTCATCAAGACCGCTTCTACCAGGCGGAAATGCTTGTCGCTCGGCGCGACGCGTTTCGTGTCGAGGTACTCGATTTGCAGGTCAATCGGCGGCGCGACCCCCTCGAGGGCCGTCCGCACACCGGCGAGTTGCGCATCGCTCCAAGCCATGCCCGGGTGGTACGACACCAGCATCAGCACCCGTGTGCCGTCTCCGGCCAGGGCCGGAGATGCGACGCACCAGAGCCACGTCATCAGCCATAGAACTCGCCTGTAAAACGCTGCCGGCCGGAACTGCATTATTCGGGGCGGAGCGCAAAACTGTGGGCCTGTGCCCGGGGCCAGGTTTGGCGGTAGATCAAGGGCAAGCTGGCTACCGATTCGCCCAGCAAGGCGCCGTTGGGCAACTGCGTCAGGATGAACTGTGCCAGCGAGCGGACCTTGTTGTCGCTGCGGCGCACGATGTGGTGGGCCGTGATTTCGTTCGGGTGGTACACCCCCACGGCTTGCACCATTTCCTTGAGCGCAAACAAGGTCTGTTGGTGGAAGTTGTAGACCCGATCCGCCTTGTCAGGCACGACGAGGCTTTGCTGTCGCAGCGGGTCTTGGGTGGTCACGCCTGTGGGGCAGTGGCCTGTGTGGCAGTGTTGGGCCTGGATGCAACCCAAGGCAAACATGAAGCCCCGCGCGCTGTTGCACCAGTCGGCCCCCAGCGCCATGTAGCGGGCCACATCAAATGCGCTCACCACTTTGCCAGCTACCCCGATTTTTACGCGATCCCGCAGGCCCACGCCCCGCAAGGTGTTGTGTACCAGCAGCAGACCCTCTTGCACCGGAGCACCCACGTGGTCGGTGAATTCGAGCGGTGCGGCTCCCGTGCCGCCCTCGGCACCATCCACCACAATAAAGTCCGGGGTGATACCGGTTTCCAACATGGCTTTGACCATGGCAAACCACTCCCACGGATGGCCGATACACAGCTTCATGCCGGTCGGCTTGCCACCCGAGAGGTCGCGCAAGCGGGCAATGAATTGCATCATTTCGATCGGTGTGGAAAACGCGCTGTGTGAGGCCGGCGAAATACAGTCCACCCCGACCGGCACGCCGCGTGCCTGCGCAATCTCAGGGGTGACTTTGGGGCCCGGCAACATGCCGCCATGGCCCGGCTTGGCCCCTTGGCTGAGTTTGAGCTCAATCATTTTGACCTGCGGGTCGCGGGCGTTGTCTGCGAATTTGTCGGCGTTGAAGCTGCCGTCGTCATTGCGGCAGCCGAAGTAGCCTGACGCGACCTCCCAGATCAAGTCGCCACCATGCACCCGGTGGTGGGTTGATATCGATCCTTCGCCCGTGTCGTGGGCAAAGTTGCCCCGCTTGGCGCCTTTGTTGAGCGCGAGGATGGCATTGGCACTCAGCGACCCGAAGCTCATGGCCGAAATGTTGAACACACTGGCTGAATAGGGTTGGGCGCTGTGCTCGCCGATGGTGATGCGGAAATCATGCGATGTGATTTTGGTGGGCGACACCGAGTGGTTGACCCACTCGTAGCCATCGGCATGGACATCTAACTGGGTGCCAAAGGGCCGCTTGTCCGGGTCCCCCTTGGCCCGCTGGTACACCAGTGAACGCTGAGACCTGGAGAACGGCGTGGCCTCGTTGTCGCTCTCGATAAAGTACTGGCGTATCTCCGGCCGCACAAACTCGAGGATGAAGCGCAGATGACCGATGATGGGGTAGTTGCGCAGAATAGATCGTTTGGTCTGGCGCAGGTCGTACACCCCCACGCCGACCAGCAAGCCGGTGATCAGCAATGAGCCGAAGCCCACACCGAACACCAACACGCTGAAGACGCTCAGCAGCAATGCGAAAACACTGAGCCCCAGCACGGTATAGCGAATCGGGAAAACGGCATTCAGGGTATTGAGCATGGCATGGCACTCCTTCGGAGAGACAATACCAGCCTGCACTCTCTTTGCACAGCTTATGACCACCAATACACCGACCGAATCCGCAACTGATCTGGAAATGTCCCAGGGCTACAGCCTGAGCCCCGAGGAATTTGATGAAATTGACACCATCCTGGACGATCTGCGGACCCGCCATGACGAAATTCCCCAATGGGAATTCTGCGAAGGCTTTATGGCCGCGCTCGTGGTTTGCCGTCGCCCGATTGCGGCTGACGAATATTTCCCGGTGCTCCTCGACATGGAAGTCCCGGCCGCCGGCGAAGCCGGTGGATTTACGGATGCCGCGCAAGCCGCGCGTTTCATGGCCCTCTGGACCCGCCGCTGGGACGATGTCGTGCGCGGTCTGGGTGTGGAAATCAACGGCCTGGATGACGAAAACGCCTACCACCCGGAGGTGATGGATGTCCGCGGTGCGGTCGCCTCTTTGCCGGAGGAAGACCGCGCCAAGATGGAAGGCGAAGACTTGCCTTCGTTCGGTCAAGTCTGGGCCTTGGGCTTTATGTTCGCCGTGGAATCCTGGCCGGAAGAGTGGGCCGCCCCGCGCGACAAAGAGGCGGAAAAGTGGCTGGACGCCTCCTTGCAAGCCATCGTCGCGCTCACCGAAGACGACACCGACGAACCCACCATCTCGGTGTTTGACGACAACGGTCCGGCCAGTGTGAGCCAGCGCCGCATCAATGACTTTTCAGATGCCGTTTGGGCGGTCTACGACCTGCGCGAACTCTGGCGCAATTTCGGCCCCCGTGTCGAGACCGTGCGCAAGGAAGCTGAACCCGGCCGCAATGACCCGTGCCATTGCGGTAGCGGCAAGAAGTACAAGAAGTGCCACGGCGCTTAAACCAGCTAGGTCACCACGGCAACTCCGTGCCATCGTGATTGATGAATCCGCCGCTCTGCTCCGGCTGCAGTTGGTGGATCACTGTCAGCAGGCGTTCGGCGGCGGCGTCTGGTGTGCGCACATCTAGTCCGGTTTTTGCAAACGGGGTGGACAGGCCGGTGTCCACCGTGCCCGGGTGCAGGGCGACACACACGGCATGCGGGTGGCGGCGCTTTAACTCAATGGCTGCGGTGTGCACCAGTTGGTTGAGTGCCGCTTTGCTCGCGCGGTAGCTGTACCACCCGCCCAGCCGGTTATCGCCGATGCTGCCCACCTTGGCTGATAAGGTGACGAAAGCCGTTTTCCCTTCGCGGGTCAACAGCGGCAAAAAGTGCTTCATGAGCAGCGCCGGCCCGATGGCATTGATGGCGAAGCTGTGCGCCATGTGCGCGGGGTCGAGCTGCTGCCAGCTTTTCTCCGGGCTCCAGGTGTCGTTGTGCAGAAAACCGGTCGCATCCAGCACCAGCCGGACGGGTAGACCGGTGGCTTGAATAGCCTGTGCCGATGTCCGGATGCTGTCTTCATCCAGCAGATCCAACGCTGGCGTCGTGTGGCGCCCCAAGCCCCAGACTGTTTCAAACTGGCCAGAAGCCTCCAGGCTGCGCAACAACGCAGCGCCGATACCGCCGCCGGCGCCAATGACGATGGCGCTTCCGCCACGGGGCAAATGGGTGATTCCGGTGCCCTCATCCATGAAAAAACTCCTTCAAATGGCGCGCAGTGAGCTCAGGGAGCTCTTCGGGGATGAAGTGGCCTGCGGCCATGGCCACGCCGGTGACTGTCGCTGCGCATTGGGCCTGCCACAGTGTCAGCGGATCAAACAGGCGGTTCACCACGCCCCGCTCGCCCCACAACACCAAGGTGTTGCAGGCAATGCGCCCAGCCCCGTTCGGCAGTGCCCGGCTGGCGCGGTCGTGTTCGAGGTCTATGCCTGCGCTTGCCCGGTAGTCCTCGCACATGCTGTGCACCGTGCCCGGCAACAAAAAACAGCGCTCGTATTCCGCCATGGCCTGCGGCTCAATGAAGGTGGTGCCGGTGCCGCCCCAGCCGCCTAGTTTGGTGTGCAGATAGGGCAGGGGCGCACCCAGGATCATGGTCTCGGGCAAAGGCGTGGGCTGAATCAGGTGGAACCAGTGGTAATACGCACTGGCATAGGCAAAGTCGGTGGCGGCGTACATGTCCAGCGTGGGGGCGATGTCGATCACGCACAGGCCTTGCACCCGTTCCGGGTGGTCCACTGCGAGCCGGTGGGCGACGCGCCCGCCCCGGTCATGCCCGCAGACGCCGAAGCGGGCGATGCCCAGCGCATCCATCACGGCCACCATATCGGCGGCCAGTGCGCGTTTGCTGTAGTTGCTGTGGTCCGGCAGGCCGGTAGGTTTGCTGGAGTCGCCATAGCCGCGCAAATCCGGCATGACCAGGTAGAAGACCTGGGCCAACTGTTGTGCCACCCGGTGCCACAGCACATGGGTTTGCGGGAAGCCATGCAAGAGCAAAAGCGCGGGCCTGTCACCCGGCGCGTCCTGGGGTACCCGGGCGTGGATGCGCACTCCATGGACCTCGAAATCGCGTTGCTCGAAACCATCAAACCAGGACATGTGTGTCTCCATGAGTGTGCAAAACCTTGATCTAAGGCTAAGTGATTTGTAAAACAGGGCTTGTCCCGCGTGCAATAGCCACAGGCCGCACTATGATGATCAAGGGATCCACACAGGCATGACATCGATGGGCTTCACCAGTTTTCAACTGCAAGCTTTTCGCCCCAGCATCGGGGCTGCGCTACTGTCGCTGGCGTGTGCGTGCGCGCCGGCTACCGCCGAGGTGCTGCGGTTGGCGACCGGCCAGTTTGCGCCCTATGCCACCCAGGAGCGGCCTGACCAGGGTATTGCACTGGACATTGTCCGGCGCGCCTTCGCCCTGGAGGGGTTTGAGGTGGAGTACACCTTCAAGCCCTGGACCCGCACCCTCGAAGAATCGCGTGCCGGCTTGTGGGATGCCACCGCCTATTGGGGCCGCAACCCCGAGCGGGACAAAGGTTTCCTGATCAGTGACAACGTGCTGACCGAGCAGTGGGTACTGGTGTATCGCCAAAGCGCTTTCAAGGAAGCTCCGTTCGACTGGCGGGGGCTCACTGACTTGAAGGGCCTGCGCATTGGGGTGGTGCAGTCTTACACCTACACCCCGGAGTTCCTGGCTCTGCTGAAGGCGGGCACTTTGACCACGGTCACCGCGCCAGACGACCTGGCGAGCCTGCGCTTGTTGATTGGCGGGCGTTTGGATGTGGTGCCCATGGAGCGCAACGTGGCGTGCTACCTGATGCAGCACCATTTTATGGACAGCGAGGTGCAAGACCTGCGGGCGCACCCGCGACTCTTTGCCCCGAACTTCACCACCCATGTGATGTTCAGCGACAAGCTGCCCGACAGTGCGGCCCGCTTGCAGGCCTTCAACCGCGGCTTGCGGGCACTGAAGCGTACTCCCGCTTATACAGAAAAGCTCAATTGGCCGGGCTGCCGCTTGAATGCCATGGCCCCGGCGCCAGAGCGCACGCCCACCAAGCCCAAACGTTAATGCGGCCCTTTAGGTCGCAGGTGTGAGCAGCTCCACCAGCCGCGTGAGGCTGTGGTGCAGGGTCGCGGCCCGGACTGCGGCGCGGTCCCCGTCAAAGCGCTGCACGTCGCTCCACACACCATCGGGTGTGGCCCAACCGAACCAGACCGTGCCCACCGGCTTGTCCGGGCTTCCTCCGCTGGGGCCGGCTATGCCTGTCACCGACAGGGCCACCTGCGCCCTGGAGTGTTGCAAGGCACCGCTGGCCATGGCTCGTGCCACCGGCTCACTGACCGCACCGTGGGCGGAAATCAATGCAACCGGCACGCCCAGCATGTCGGACTTGGCTTCGTTGGAATAGGTCACAAAGCCGCGTTCAAACCAGGCGCTCGACCCCGCGAGGTCGGTGCAGGCAGCGGCAATCATGCCGCCGGTGCAGCTCTCGGCGGTGGTTAGCATCCATTGGCGATTGAGCATCAAATCGGCCAGTAGCGCACATGGAATATGCGCGAGCAGCTCCTGATTTGATAGCGAATGATTGGGTGTCGCGCTCACGCAAACCTCCAGATGGCAATCACCATCAGCGTGCAGCCGGCGGCCACCAGGTCGTCGAGCATGATGCCCCAGCCGGCCTTGGTCCAGGCATGGCGGTCGGTGTCGGCCTGAAGGCCGTGGAAAAGCCGGTCTGCCCAGCCCACCGGGCCGGGTTTGGCTGCGTCAAAGTAGCGGAACAGGCCGAAGGCCAGTGCCTGCCCCACCAGTGAGGTGGGGGTGACCAACCAGAGCACCAACCAGAAGGCCACGATCTCGTCGATCACGATATTGCCCGGGTCCAGCACGCCCATGTTGCGTGCGGTGACGGTGCTGGCCCACCAGCCCACCGGAATACTTAAGGCGATCAGCACGCCCCAGCCGAATTCGCCCAGCCACTGCGACAGCGCAATAAATGCCACCCAGGCCCACAAGGTGCCTGAGGTGCCGGGTGCAATGCGCGATAGGCCGGAGCCCAAGCCCAGCGCAATCACATGCGCGGGGTGGGAGAACATGAATTGGGCGGTGGGTCCAGCTGGTTTGCGCGGGCGGGGCGGGTACAGGGGTTCGCCGGTCTGGGTATCCAGGGGAATCAGGGTGACAGGTTCGCTCATGCCCCGATTATTCAACGGCGCAGGCGGTGTGCACTCAATCGTGCAGCGACTTCAGAAATTGCTGCAGCTCCGGCGTTTGCGGATTGCCGAACAGCTCTGCCGGTGGCCCCATTTCATGCACACGCCCTTGGTGCATGAAGATCACCCGGTTCGAGACACGGCGCGCGAAGTTCATCTCATGCGTCACCATCAGCAGGGTCATGCCTTCCTGCGCCAGTGTTTCCACCACACGCAGCACCTCGCCCACCAATTCGGGGTCCAGGGCGCTGGTGATCTCGTCGCAAAGCAACACCGCGGGTTCCATGGCTAGGGCGCGAGCGATCGCCACGCGCTGCTGCTGCCCGCCGGAGAGCTGGTCGGCAAAGGCATCGAACTTTTCGGCCAAGCCCACACGCTCCAGCAAGGCGCGGGCATGGGCCTCGCCGCTGGCTGTGTCCTTGGCCTTGACCAGACTGGGTGCCAGCATGATGTTCTTGCCCACCGTGAGGTGCGGGAAGAGGTTGAAGCCCTGGAAGATCATGCCCACCCGCTGGCGCAGGGCGCGCATGGCGGCTGCGTTTTTGTGGAGCAGGGGTTTGCCGTCCACCGTGAGCTCGCCGCTCTGGAATTCTTCCAGGCCGTTGATGCAACGCAGCAGCGTGCTTTTGCCCGAGCCGCTTTTACCGATGATGGCGATGACCTCGCCGGGCTCCACTTGCAAGTCGATGCCTTTAAGCACCTCGTTGCTGCCATAGGATTTGCGCAGGGCGCGGATATCAACGATGGGCATGTAACTTTCTCTCCAAAGATTTGGCGTACAGGCTCACCGGGTAGCACAGCACGAAATACATCAGCGCAACGCAGCTGAACACCAGAAACGGGCTGAAGGTGGCATTGGCAATGGTCTTGCCGACCTTGGTCAGCTCCATGAAGCCGATCACCGAGGCCAGTGCCGTGCCCTTGATGACCTGCACCAAGAAGCCCACGGTGGGCGCGACCGAAATCTTGAAGGCCTGGGGCAGGATGATGTAGCGTAGCTGTTCGGCAAAGTTCAATGCCAGGCTCTGCGAAGCCTCCCACTGACCGCGCGGTATGGACTCCACGCTACCGCGCCAGATCTCGGTCAGAAAGGCGCTGGCGTACAGCGTGAGCCCCATGCCTGCCGCTACCCACGGCGAGGTGTTGATGCCGAAGAGGCCCAAGCCGTAGTACGCCAGAAACAGCTGCACCAGCAGCGGCACGCCCTGGAAGAGCTGCACATAGCAGCTCACGAATACGGTGGCACCCGGCAACTTGCTCAAGCGCAGCATGAGCAAGAGCAGCCCGACCACGCCGCCGCCGATGAAGGCGATCAGCGAAAGCCCCACCGTCCAGCGCAGGGCCAGCAGCAGGTTGCGAAAAATGTCCCAGAGGGAAAAGTCCACCATGGCTCAGCGCCTTCCGAACACAAAGGTGGCGCCCAGCCAGTTGAGCACATGGCGCACCACAAAGGACAGCAGCAGGTACACCGCGCCCACCACCATGAAGGCCTCAAACGAGCGGAAGTTGTTGCTCTGGATCAGGTCGGCCGCGTAGCTCAGTTCCTTGGTGGAAATCTGCCCGCACACCGAGGAGCCCAGCATCACGATCACCACCTGGCTGACCAGGCTGGGCCAGATCTTCTTCAAGGCCGGTGGCAGCACCACGTAGGTGAACGTTTGCAGGCGGTTAAGCGCCAGGCTCACCGCCGCTTCGATCTGCCCCTTGGGCGTGGCTTCCAGCCCGGCGCGGATGATCTCGGTGGCATAGGCCCCGAGGTTGATCACCATGGCAATGAAGGACGCCGTTTCCGCGGACAGCTTGAAGCCCGCCGCTGGCAGCCCGAAGAAGATGAAAAACAGCTGCACGATGAAGGGCGTGTTGCGGATCAGCTCCACATACCCGCCCACCACCGCTTGCAGCCAGCGCGGTGCATGGTCCGCGCCAAAGCCGCGTGCCCGCACCCATGCGCAGCCTACGCCCAGGGCGGTGCCCGCCACCACGGCCACTGCCGTGAGTGCCAGGGTCCAGCCCACACCGGTGAGCAGCAGCGGCCACTCGGCCAGTACCGCCCCGAAGTCGAGTTCAATGCGCATGGAATGCTCTCGTCAGTTGCGTCAGGCCTTACAGGGGCAACTCACCCAGACCACGACCCAGCCACTTCTTGGCCATGGCTTCGAGCTCGCCGCTCTTCTTGGCGTCGGCAATGATCTCGTTCACTTTGGCCTTGAGCTTGTCTTCACCCTTGGCGATGCCGATGAAGTTGGGGCTGTCCTTGAGCAGCAGCTTGTACTCGGCTGACAGCTGCGGGTTCTTGGTCATCATGTTGCCGGCCACCGATGCGCCCAGGGCCACAAACTGCACCTGGCCGGCGGTGAAGGCGGCGATGGTGGCGTTGTTGTCTTCAAAGCGCTTGGTGTCGATACCTGTTGGGGCCACCTTGCCCAGCTCCTGGTCTTCCATGGCGCCGCGGGTCACGCCCACCGACTTGCCGGCCAGATCCGCAAAGCTCTTGACGGGGATGTTTTTGGGGCCGAACACCGCCTGGAAGAAGGGGGAGTAGGCCGACGAGAAGTCGATCACTTTTTCGCGGTCCGGGTTCTTGCCCAGAGTGGCAATCACCAAGTCGGCCTTTTTGGTTTGCAGCGCGGGAATGCGGCTGGCGCTCACCACTACTACCAGCTCCACCGGCACGCCCAGTTTTTTGCCGATGAGGTTGGCCATGTCCACGTCCAGGCCGATGGGCTTGAGGTCGGTGCCCACAAAGCCGTAAGGCGCAGAGTCGGTCTGCACGGCGACCTTTAGCACCTTGGATTTCATGATGTCGTCCAGCGCGGTTTGCGCTTGCACGCCAGAGGCGGCCAGCAAGGCGCCGGTGGCCAGCGCCAGGGCGAAAGTGCGTTTGTTCAAGGGGAAGGTCATAGCAGGGCTCCAAGGTAGGTTGAGGGGGATGAAGAGGATTTGTCTGCAAGGCTTGTATGCAAGCCCTGTGCCAAACGCGCAAGTTTGGGCTTGCTGCTTTCGCCCACGGGGCTGAGTGCATTGCGCAGCTCAGCCAGCGGGTCCTCGGCAGCGGGCTGCAGGCGCAGGGCGTCTTGCACGTGGCCGATGTGTTGTTGCATGAGTTGTTCGGCCAGCACCCAATCGGACTTCTCCAGGGCTTCGACAATGCGGCCGTGTTCTGCACAGGAATGGGCCGCATCGTGGGATGACTGGTAGAGCATGGCGATCAAGGTGGTGCGTGCGGTGAAGTCGCGCAGGGTGTCGGCCAGCAGGCTGTTGCCCAAGCATTCGGCCAGGCACACATGAAAATCGCCCAGCAGGTAGCTGCGCAGCCCCACATCGGTGCCTTTTACGGCGGCCTGCTCGGTCTTGATGTGCGCTTTGAGGGTTTTGATGGCAGCTTTGCTCACCTCGGTGGTGCAGCGGATCAGGCCCATCTCGATCACGCGGCGGGCCTCAAAGGCCTCGCGCGCTTCACTGAGCGAGGGCTCGATCACATACCAGCCACGCCGGCTGCTGACGGTCACAATGCCGCGCGCCGCCAGGCGGGTCAGAGCCTCGCGCACGATGGTGCGGCTGCAGTCAAACACCATGGCCAATTGCTGCTCGCCCAGGCGTGCGCCCGGGGCCAGCTTCTGGGCCATGATGGCTTCAATGATGCGGGTGCTGATGTCGGATGCGTTGGCCATAGTGCATCCGGTACAGCAGATTCCGTGCCACTGGTATACAAGCGATGTGCACCATGGCAGGGACGGGTGTGCACGGGAGCGGGGATTAACCTCCCTACCCCGGTGCGAAAAGTGCCTCAGGACATGCCGGTAATCCACTCCGCCCAGTAATCGATACAGGCGCGGATTTTCGGCAAGCGGTGCCGCTCCTGCAGCATCACAGCATAGATGGGGACGCGGCCACCGTCGAAATGCGTTTGCAGCAAGGGCACCAGTTCGCCAGAGCGCACCAAGGGTGCTGCCATCAGGTCATTCAGGCGGGCGATACCTACTCCATGACGCACCAGGCTGAGCACTACTGCGGTGTTGTCGGTGCGGGTGTGTCCGGGCACGGTCAGCGCCGCGGTGGTGCTGCCTCCAGCGCGAGTCCAACGGTTCAGGTTAGGGCTGGCGCTGTTGGCGATCAGGTGATGGCGGGCGAGGTCGTCCGGGTGCTGCGGTGTGCCACAGCGCGCCAGATAAGCGGGGGCGGCATAGAGGCTGCGGCCGTGTTCTCCGATTTTTCGCGCCACCAAGGTGTCGCTGTTCGGGCTGCCGGTGCGAATGGCAATGTCAATGCCGTCGCGGGCCATGTCAGCAACGCGGTCGTCGGCGTTGATGTCGAGGTGTAAGGCCGGGTGACGGTCATACAAGCCTTGCAGGCTAGGTGCAATGACACATTCGGCCAGTAAAGGGCTTACGCTGACACGCACCCAGCCACTGGGCCCGCTGAGCTTGCCGCTGAGCTCGCTGTCCAGCTCGGCGGTGGTGTCCAGCAAGCGTTGACCATAAGAGAGCAAGGTGTCGCCTTCGTCGGTCAGGCTCAGGCCGTGGGTGGTGCGGTGCAGCAGGCGCACACCGCAGGCCGCCTCCAACCGGGTCAGCGCACGGGTGACTTGGCTGACCGGCACATTGCGCTCGCGGGCTGCGGCCGACAGGGTGCCCAGCTTGGCAATACGGGTGAATAGGGCGACGTCATCGAGTTGGAGTTGCATGGCGCGATTGTGCCGGTGTGAGCTTCGGTTTTGCAAATAGTGCAAAACCAATATCGCCTTAGCGCGGTTTCCGAAGGTTGGTGTTCTCCATAAAGTTCAAACCATCGCAGCAAGACCTGAACCTACCGGAGCCCACCATGTACCCAGCCGCCCCTGAAAACACTGCACTCGTCCAACTTCATGATCACGCCCGTCGGGAAGCCCGTCGCCTGCGCCGCGAAGCGGTAAATGAGTTCTGGTGCAACGCTGCCCGCCTGATGGCGCACCAGGTCCGCCGCCTTACCCATTCCACCCCAACCACTACCCAGAAAGCCTGACCATGCCAACTTTGCAACTCAAAGTCTCGCCCCTCCAAAACCCATCTCGCTATCGCGCACTGGCCGAAGCGCTGACGCGCATCACCGCAGAGGAATTAGGCAAACGTGCAGAGGTGACCGCAGTGGTCATCGACGATGTGCCCGCCGCGCGGTGGCACGTAGGGGGTACCGATGTGCAGCGCCCCACGGCGATGCTGGAGATCAGCATCACCCAAGGCACTAATACGGCGGCTCAGAAAGCGGCATTTATTGCACGCGCATTCGCCGAGCTGGAGGCCCAACTCGGCCACGGGCAGGGGCTGGAGCCCGCCAGCTATGTGATCGTGCGGGAAGTGCCGGCCAGCAACTGGGGGTACGGCGGGCAGACACAAGCTGCCCGCGCACTTGCCAAAACGCCTGCCGCTCAGGCCATCGCCATGTGACCCACAGGGTAGAGCGCGCAGCGAATCACCTGCTCGTTCTGCACCGGCAGGCCTTGCAGCAAGGTAGCCAGGCTATGGCCCTCGGCGCGGGACACAAAGCCGCTGCGGGTGTAAATGCCTTCGGGCTGCGACCAGACCCACTGGACTTCGCCGCCATCCACCACTTCGAACCCATCCGCACTGGCCACATGCAAATCCAGACGGAATGATTTGCCGGTGAGGTAGGAGCCCGCTTGCGACAGAATTTGCACCCCGCCTTCGCTGATGTCCAGTATCAGCGCGGCAATCGCATCGGGCTTGTCCGCATCGCGGAACACAAAGTAAGACGCTGTCTGGGTCCCAGTACCGAGGCGGAAATAGGTAGCGCGGGTGTGGACGCGTTGTTCAGACACTGCCATAGCAAAACCTCTTCAAAAAATGCAACAGCAAGCATCCTGCGCCAGGCGCGTTGCAGGAATATGACGACGTTTTGATGACGAAACTTTTGCAGCTTGCTGACACCACGGTGTCAGCAGCACCTTTATTCACTTCGCTGAAGCCTGAGAGGCACAGGATCCATGAGTGCCCAAACCCCTATTTATGCAAAGCGCTGAAATACCAGTCTTCCCGCGGAAGAAGCGGCGCAGCTCGCCACACATCCCCATGCCATGTCCAGCATCGCCAGCCCTGCAGGCCACCCTTTGAGCGTGGCCAGGTTGGTCAGGTCGTAGGTGGCATAGGCCACGAGTCCGAACAGCGCGCCGCGCAGCAAAGTGGCGGGCCAGTCGTCAGTCACCCCCCGAGGGGCTACAACAAACACCAGCAAGCCTATGGGATACAGCGCGTAAAACAATGCAGCCACGCCAAGCCGGGGTTGCTCCGCCATCAGGTGGCCGATGCCCTCCTGGTAGAGGGACTGGGCCAGCCCGCCGATCCACAACACATCAAGCATCAAAAGCACAAAAGCGGTGGCCGCATAGGCCGCGAGGTGTTTGTTCATGGGTACAGCTTACCCAAAGCCGTGGTCGACTTGCAGCATCGGGGCGGGCCCGCCCAGCTGACGCAAGACAGCGAGGTTTACAAAGTTTTACCTCGAGCGCCTAGACCTCTCAGGCGGCCTGTTGTGGAATGTGACGTCCCCGGTTGCAGGTGCCATGGCTGATGGCCAAATTTTCCAGGTGGCTGCTGCCGCCCTCGCTTTGGGGGCGGATGTGCTCCAGCGTGGCGTCTTCGGGCGTGACGTGTTGACCGCAAACCCAGCAGGGCACTTGCCCATGCAGCTGCCGGGCGACGGTGTTGTAGATCTTGGTCCGGGTGAGAGAGAGGCGGCTCATGCCCTGATTTTCGGGGCAATTCAGGCACGTCTAAGGCTTCGGCTTGCGTTCGATCGGCAGGCGGCGTGTAATTGCCGGACATGGTGGGCATGTGGGGTTTGCTGGCAGTGTTGTCGGCAAATCCACAGGATCGGTGGCGGACTGTCACCTGCAACCGGTCTTGATTGAAACGGTCTCTTCCGCGAGGGGCCTTGGCCCCGCCGTAGCGGGGAGCTTTGCGGGTTTTTGAAAGGGTTGGAATGTCTGAGTGGTTATCGAAAATGGGGAGCTGGTTGCGCCGGGCGCCGCGAGCCCGGGGTCGCAATGTGATGCAGTTGCTGGGCAGCGAAGGTCTGGCGCCGGTGTTTCAGCCCATGGTGGACCTGCGCACCGGCATCGTGCTCGGGCAAGAGGCTTTGGTCCGCCCGCCGCGCACCCTGGCTGATACGAGTTTGGAAGACCTCTGGAAGACCGCAGAGAAAGAGAACTGTCTCCAAGAATTAGAGCTCGCCTGCCTAGAGGCGGTGATGGAGCAATGGTCCTCGCAGATCGGCAAAGGCAAGCTGTTTGTGAACTTCAGTGCCCAGTCATTGGTGCAGCTCCAGCAGTCGCAGGGAACCGCAAATTTGCTGCAGCTGATGCACAAACACCGGATCAACCCCAAGTATGTGGGTTTGGATGTGTCCGGATACACCCGTGTGCACAAGCTGGATGCCTTGCTCGACGCCTTGTCCCCCTTGCGGACGGCCGGTGTCACGGTGGCGCTCGATAACTTCAGTGCCTCCGAAAAGAGCATGAACGCCTGGAGTGTTTTGCTCCCGAACATGGTGAAGATGGCGCCCCGGTGGACCCACAACATCGCCACCGAATCAGAACAAAGCCGAATGGTGCGCAGCCTGGTGCGGATTGCCCGCACGCAAAACGCCTTGCTGGTGGCCAAGTCGGTGGAAACCGGGGTGGAGCTGCTGACGATGAAGGCCTTGGAGGTGGATATTGCCCAGGGCTTTTTCTTGGGTAGTCCTTCGTTGGAGCCTGCCCGCAGTTTGAATCTGCGGGCGCGGGACGCGCTCGGGTCCGGAGAAAATCTCAGCCCGCCCACCACCTCTGCCATGCCGATGACCTCGGCGGAGGATATTCCCCCGGAGCTGGCGCAACGCTACTCGCTGTTGAACTAGGGGGGCGAGGCAGCAGGGGCGGTCACTGGTCTTTCGCTGCCCCTTCATTACCCTTTAGGGCCCCGGTGTGGCTCCCGCTTTGAAATGGTCAAAGCTGGCCCACTTGCCAAGCGCCTGGCTGCCGTCCGGCCACAGTACCCGCACGCCAGGCGCTGAGGTCACCGTGCCGACACGGGTGACCCGGGTGTTGCTCTTCGTGCCTGCAGCGGCAATGGCCTCGCGCTTAGCCGGGGCTGCGGTGAACACGAGTTCGTAGTCGTCGCCGCCACTCAGCACATATTCGAGCACTGCAGCAGTACGATCCGATTGAGGGTCAAATAGGCCGTTAGCGCTCGTGGAATATGCGCTGCTAGCTATTAAAGTCATAGCGTCAGAGGCCATCAAATCAGCGCCGACCTTGCTGGCTTTGAGAATGTGGCCCAAGTCGCCCAACAAGCCGTCGCTGACATCGGCCGCGGCGTGGGCAACACCGCGCAAGGCTTGGCCCAAGGCGACCCGGGGGCTGGGTTGCTCCAGGCGCTGGCGGGCTCGTGCCAAGTCGGGCGCCGGCAGTGCATCGCGGCCCCAGAGGCAATGCAGCGCCAAGGCCGCGTCGCCCAGCGTGCCGCTGACCCAGATGTCGTCGCCCGCTTGGGCTCCGCTACGCAGCAGCGCTTGGCCGGGCGGGATTTCGCCAAACACGGTGATACAAATGTTGAGCGGGCCTTGGGTGGTGTCGCCACCCACCAAGGGGCAGCCATGGGCATCGGCCAACGCAAACAGGCCTTGCGAAAAGTCATGCAGCCATTGGGCATTGGCTTCTGGCAGGCTCAGCGCCAGGGTGAAGCCCACAGGCGTAGCGCCGCAGGCGGCCAGATCGCTCAGGTTCACGGCCAGTGCCTTGTGGCCCAAGGTGCGCGGATCCACATCGGCAAAAAAGTGGCGCCCACTGACCAGCATGTCGCTGCTGATGGCCCATTGCATGCCGGGGGTGGGTTGCAGCAAGGCGCAGTCGTCGCCAATGCCCAGCACCACCTGGGTGGGCAGCGGCCGGTGGGCGCGGGCAAAATACTGCGCGATCAGCTCAAACTCACCCAGTGAACTCATTCTTTGGCGGGCCACAAAAAGCTCATCGGGGCTGCGCGCAAGCGCTGCCATATGGCCGACCGGATGCGGGAGCGGTCTACCCCCGAGATATTGTGAGCCTGCAGGGCCACCCTGAATGCGAGGTAAAAGCTCACGCCCACGTTCAGCAAGCCGATCAGCGGGATGCTGGCTGCCGCCCACCACAGGGCCGGGCTGCGCACCACCTCCCAGCCCAGCGCCGCGCAGGCCGCGCCCAATTGACCGGCTGACAGCGTGACGTGGCGCACGTCGAGGGCAGGGCCCAGGAACGCCAGGATGGCGGGGACCAAGCCGAGCATCATGCCCAGCGAGATGTTGGCCGCCAAGCCCGAGATGTTGTGCCGCATGAACTGGGCCCAGCGGTCGGCCCGCAGCGCACCCAGCCAGGCGGTGATGCGGGGGTTGTAGCGGATGGCAGAGTCCAGGCGGTGCAGCACAAACCAGTTTTCGACCCAGCCCGCCACAATGCTGCTCGAGAAAAGCAACACGCCGGTGAACGCTGCAAACAGCAACGAGGGCCCGAGCAGCGTGAGCGAGTGCAGCACGTAATCAGCCTTTTCAGGGGTGAGCATTGGCGCACCGGTGGTCAGCACCATGGCGGTGGACAGCAGCACCGTGACCGGAAACACCAAGACCACGTTACCCAATATGGCCGCCATCTGCGAGCGCACCAGGTGGGTGACTTCGTCCACAAAGGCCTGCAGCGCTTGCGAGTCTGAAATGTCTTTCAACTTGGCGGCCATGGCAGGGGCCGTCATCGCAGGCTGCTTAGTGGCCAGCGTGAAATGCAGCATCTGGATCAGCACAAAGCTGGCGGCATACATCACGCCCGACCAGAACCCGTACCAAAACGCAGACAGCCCCAGCGCCATGATGCCGAACTTCATGGCGGTGGTCAGAGCCGTCAGGGCCCCGCCGCCCGCCGCGTTGCCGAGCATGGCCCGGTATTCCGCGCGGTTGCGGGTGATGTAGTGTTCGCCGGTCTCAGAGCTGCGCTCTGCCACCTTGGCAGCGAGCAGCGAGGAGTTGGAGGCAATCAAGGCGCCCACGCTGCGTTGCTCCTGTCCGACGCTGGCCAAGTGCGAGAGCAGCCTGGCGGTGCTCGTGTGGTCGGTGTCGTCGAGCAGGCAGTCCAGCAGGGCGCGCACCCGCAAGACCCGCTCGCGGAGCTGGCGAAGGCGGAACACCAGATCCACCGAAATGCCATGCGCATCCAGGTGCGAGTACACCGTGGCAGCGGCCTGCCGGCAGGCATCCAGCTGGGTGCGGAAGTGTTGCGCGGCAGCGCCGGTGTTGGCGCCGCCCAGCCAGGTGTCGATGACCTTGTCGAGGTCGGCGGCAAGGGTGTGGAACGGGCTGCCATCCCGCACCGGGCTGCTCATGCGCAGCCGCATTTCCTGGGAGAAGCCTGTGGCCCGGATCTGGCTGACGCAAAACGTTAATGCATTGAGCAAGGTGTGCTGCCAGACACTGACCGGCCGCAAAGCACCCACAGGCCCGGGGGGCGGCACCGACAAGGAAAGCAGGGTTGCCAGCCGTGTCAGGGCATCCGCCGGGAGTGCAGCGATCCAGCGCGCATCCCGCGGGTCGTTGAGCACCAGTGCAAACAATTCGGAGGCGTCTTGGGTTTCCGGCGTGGCCGGCAGGAGCTTGCGGTTCAAGCGCTCCATGAGCTCGCTCATGAAGGCGTTGCGGGACCCGAAGCCGTAGTCCGAGAGCAAGGTGCTGCCGTCGACAGTACCCAGCAGTTCGGCCCACCAACTGCGCAGCAGGCTGGTGGTGTGGGGGCGGGCAGCCAGCACATCCAGTAGCAGCGTCACGCGGGCAACGGGTGCTTCCGGCGCGTCTTCGGCCCCGCGCACCCAGGTAATCAAGCGGATCAGCCAAATATGGCGCTCCACCCCGGTGGTGGGGTGTTCCAGTTGTTCCAGCAGGGTCGAGAGGTCGTCTTGGGCCATGGCGTTACTCAATGCAAGGTGCGCGAGCCGCCGGCGTCGCTCAGGGCGTCTAGAACGAACATCGGAATGTCGGTATCAAACTTTTCACCATCCTCGGCCACACAGAAAAAGCTGCCGTGCATGGTGCCGGTGGGGGTGCGCAAACGGGTGCCGCTCGTGTATTCGAAGGCCTGGCCGGGCTTAAGCAGTGGTTGCTGTCCCACCACCCCCAGCCCTTTGACGCGCTCGGTATGCCCGGTAGCGTCGTTGACGTTCCAGGTGCGCGAGATCAATTGGGCTGTGACCTCGCCGACATTGGTGATCGTGACGGTATAGGCGAAGACGTACAGGTCTTCGTTCGGTGCGGATTGGTCCGCCAGGTATTGGGGGCTGACTTCCACCATAAAAGCATATTTGGCCATCGGGCAATGCTACCTGCGAAAATAAGCAATCCGAAATACCCCTATAAACCCGCTCACCCTTACCCGGACGTCGTTGTTATGACCTTTCGCATTGCTCCCTCCATCCTCTCCGCCGACTTTGCCCGTTTGGGTCAAGAAGTGACTGACGTTATCGCGGCAGGTGCGGACTGGATTCACTTTGACGTGATGGACAACCACTATGTGCCGAACCTGACCTTCGGCCCCATGATTTGCAGTGCACTCAAGCCCCATGCCAAAACAGCGGCCGGCGTGGCAGTGCCGATTGATGTGCATTTGATGATTTCCCCGGTGGATGCGCTGGCGGCGAGTTTTGCCGAGGCCGGTGCGGACTACATCAGCTTTCACCCCGATGCCTCCGGCCATGTGCACCGTAGCGTGCAGGCGATCAAGAGCAAGGGCGTAAAAGCCGGTTTGGTGTTCAACCCCGCCGAGCCTTTGGATGTGCTGGACTGGGTGATCGACGACATCGACCTGATTCTCATCATGAGCGTGAACCCCGGCTTTGGCGGGCAGAGCTTTATTGACTCGGCCTTGCGCAAGATCGAGGCAGTGCGCAAGCGCATCGACGCAAGCGGTAAAGACATCCGCCTTGAAGTGGACGGTGGTATCAAGACCGACAACATCCGCCGCGTAGCCGATGCCGGTGCAGACACCTTTGTGGCAGGCAGTGCCATTTTCGGCAAGCCGGACTACAAGTCGGTCGTCGACGCCATGCGCCTGGCGCTGGCGGCTTGACGCCTCGCTCGCTGATCCAGCGTTGCATCACACTCCGCGATTTGTGGCTACCCCCCGCGTGCTGATGCAGCGACTCCGAGTGCCCCCTTCGGGCTGGCTGTACACCCATGTGCTGGTGCGCTGCGCCATGTACGGGGTGTTGCTGCTGCTGTTGGTGCTCGGGCTTTCCCGTGCCGTTTTGTCTTTGCAGTGGCAGGAAGACCGGCAATTGGACCTGCACATATTGCACAGCGTGTCCGAGCAGCGGGTGTTGCTGCAGCGGCTCAGCCTGTTGGTACCTGACCCGAAGGCTCAAGCGCCGGACCCGGATCGTTGGCAGGCGCTGGCGTCCACCACGCTGCGACTGCGCAAAGAGGCGGATGTGCTGGATCAAATGCAGCGCCGCCAGTCGGAGAGTGCCCCGCTTTCTTCCCGGGAAACCATTGCTGCCTTAAAGGATTGGCTGGTAGTCCGCGAGGCCCTGTGGGCGTCACTCGATAGGGCAAATCTGTCCGGCGAGACGCCCCGGGCGCTGCAGGACACGGAGGTCCGCAGCACCATGATGGTCATCGCGCGTGCGGAGATGACGCTGTACACCTTGGCGCAGCAACTGGCCGCGGACACCTCGCAGCGCAGTCACCGCGTGATCAGCACGATATGGGCCATCGTCGGTGGGATCGTGCTCCTGATCCTTGCGCTGGCGGTGTTTCTGGTGGAGCCCACTGCCCGGGCGGTGCGCCGCCAATATGAAGAGTTATCGCGCCAAGCCGAGCGGCTCAAGCGCATGGCGACTGTCGCCGAAATCAGCTCCAATGCGATTGCGATTACCGATGCCTCCCACCGGGTGACCTGGATCAATCAAGCATTCACCGAGCTCACCGGTTACACCAGCGAGGCGGCGCAAGGCCGCCGGATCGGCACGTTGTTGCGGGGGCGCAGTGCAGACCCGACGCATTTTTCAGAGTTCACCGAAGCCCTGGCCCAAGGCCGTGGCATCAAGCGTGAGGTCCGCATCCTGACGAGGCAAGGCTTGCGGGGCTGGGTACTGGTGGACATGCAGCCGATTGCAGACCCTGCAGGCGGCGACGCCGGTTGGGTGCTGGTGGCGACCGATTTGAGTGAAGTGCGCTCCCAGCAAGAGATTTTGTCGCTGGCCGTATCCGGGGCAGGCTTGGGGATTTGGCATTGGGATCTGGTCGACAACAGCGTGGGCTGGAACCGCCGCATGCAGCAGTTCTTGGGCTATCCCGACGGGGTTTTGTCCCCCCACGCAGCGAGTTGGAGAGCATTGATTCACCCGGATGATTGGTTGCCCTGGAACGAGTCGATTCGCCAACACCTGCTGGATGAAACCCACGAGCACCGGCTCTCGGTGCGCTTGCGGCATCAGTCCGGTCGCTGGATCTGGATTTTGTTTGCAGGCCGCGCGGCGGACCGCACGGTGCAAGGCCGGGTGCTGCGGATTGCCGGGGTGGCGATGGACGTCAATGCCCAAAAAGCCTTGGAGCAGCAGCTCCGCTCTGCTGCGCGCACCGACGACTTGACGGCCTTGCCCAACCGGACCGTGATGCTGGAGTTGATCCGCACGGCGATTGAGCGGCACCGCACCGAACCCGGCTACCACTTTGCCGTCTTGTTCATGGACTTTGACCGCTTCAAGCAGGTCAACGACACCCTGGGGCATACAGTGGGCGACGGTCTGTTGCGCCAAATTGCGCGCCGCCTCGAAGACAGCCTCCGGCCGGGCTGATGCCTTTACTCTGGGCGACGACTTCGAAAAAGTGGCGGCCCGTATCGGCGGAGACGAGTTCGTGGTGCTGCTGGATGACATCCGGGGCGATCTCGATGCAATCCATGTCGCGAGCCGTTTGCTGGACACTTTGGCTGTGCCCTACACCGTGGAGGGGCACCGGGTGATTTCGACGGTGAGTATCGGTATCGTGACCAGCGCCCACGCTGAGCCCGATGCTGACAGCGTGCTGCGCGACGCTGACATCGCCATGTATGAAGCCAAACGCACGGGCCGCGCGCGCTATGTGGTGTTCGACCCTGCCATGCGTTCCCAGGTCAGCAATTCCGTGGCGCTGGAAAACGACCTGCGCGATGCGCTGGCCCAGCGTGAAATGTCGGTGGTGTACCAGCCGCTTGTGGATCTGCCCGGATACGGGCTGGCGGGAATGGAAGCCTTGGTGCGTTGGCACCATCCGGTGCGTGGCGCAGTGTCGCCGGTGGACTTTATTCCGCTGGCGGAGTCTTGCGGCTTGATCGCCGCCCTGGGCCAGTTCGTGTTGCAAGAGGCCTGCCAGGCTTTTGAAAAAATGCAGCGTGTACTGGGGCCGGAGGCGCCACCCAGTGTGTCGGTCAACCTGTCCCGGGCGCAACTCCGGGAGCCGGGGCTGGTGGAGGCGGTGCGGGACGCCCTGCGCCTGGCCAATATGGAGCCCTTCCAGCTGGTGCTGGAAGTCACCGAGAGCTTGGCCGCGCAAGATGCGCTGGTGCAAAGTACTTTGCAAGACCTGCGGGCGATGGGTATTGCGCTGTCGCTGGACGATTTCGGTACCGGCTACTCGTCGCTTGCGTGCTTGCACGAGCTGCCGGTTCACTCGGTGAAGATCGATCGGTCGTTTGTGAACTTGCTCGACAAGAGCGAATACCACCGGGTGCTGATCGAAGCGACCTTGCGGGTTGCTGCGACGCTCAAGCTCGGCACTGTGGCCGAGGGCATTGAAACCGAGGCGCAAGCCTTGCAAATGGCGGCCATGGGTTGCCAGAAAGCCCAAGGGTATTGGATTGCCAAGCCTTTGCCCGTGAATGAACTCGTGTCCTGGATTCAGGCGCGCGCCATCAGGAGTGGAATTCGTGAGTGAGATGTTGGATTGGCCCCGGTCAAATGTGGATGCCGTGATCGTCGACCTGGACGGAACCATGGTCGACACGCTGGGTGATTTTGTGCAGGCTCTGCAGCGCATGGTGGCAGATCTGCCCCTGCCGTACCGCGATTTTGTGGTGGAGCAAGCCTTGGTCGAGCGGCTGGTGGGCAAAGGCTCTGAAAACTTGATAAAAGGCCTTCTGGCGCACATTGATCAAGGGGGTTCTGCTACTGATAACGTAGCACTGTTTGAGCAGGCATGGGCGTCTTACCAGCACCACTATCGTGCGGTCAACGGACGTTACTCCGAGGTCTACCCCGGAGTCCGCGATGCGCTGGCCGGCTGGCAGCAGGCGGGGCTGCCCATGGTGTGCGTGACCAACAAGCCGGCTGCGTTTGCCCGCGACTTGCTGCAAGAGAAGGGTCTTGCGCCATTTTTTCCACTCGTGATTGGCGGCGACACGGTAGTCCGGAAGAAGCCGGACCCCATGCCTTTGTTGCACGCCTGCGAGCGACTCGGCACCGTGCCGGGGCGCACCCTCATGGTGGGAGATTCGAGCAACGATGCGCAAGCCGCTCGGGCCGCAGGCTGCCCCGTGTTGCTGGTCAGTTACGGCTACAACCACGGGGAACCGGTGGATCAGGTCGACGCGGACGCAGTGGTCGACCGCCTGACGCAGCTGCGCTGGATCTAGAAAACGCCCGGCAAGCGCAGGCTATGCCCCGGGTCAGGTGGCGAGCCTGAAGACGGTGACCACGCCCACCAATTCCTTGGCCTGCTCTTTCAGCCCCGATGCAGCGGCGGCCATTTGCTCGACCAGTGCCGCGTTTTGTTGGGTCGCCTCATCGATCAGGGTGACCGCATGCCCCGCTTGGCTGACGCCAATGCGTTGCTCGTGGCTGGCATTGCTGATGTCGCTCACCATGGTGCTGACCTCCCGGATGGCGTTCACCACTTCCGCCATGGTGTGGCCCGCTTGGGCGGCCTGGCTGCTCCCGAGGGCCACTTGCTCCACGCTGGCGTTGATCAGGCTTTTGATTTCTTTGGCGGCCTCGGCACTCCGGCCGGCCAGGCTGCGGACCTCTGCGGCCACCACCGCAAAACCGCGGCCTTGCTCGCCGGCCCGGGCTGCCTCGACGGCCGCATTCAGGGCCAGAATATTGGTCTGGAACGCGATGCCGTCGATGACCCCGATGATTTCTGAAATCCGGCTCGATGCGGTGTGAATGCCTTTCATTGTCTCGACCACTTTGCCCACCGCATCTCCACCGCGCGAGGCGACCTCCGAGGCGCTCACTGCGCGCTCATTCGCTTGTGCTGCACCCTCGGAGCTGCGGCTCACTGTCGCACCCAATTCATCCATGGACGCTGCGGTTTCTTGTAAGGCGCTGGCCTGCTGTTCGGTGCGGATCGACAGGTCGTGATTGCCATGGGCAATCTCCGCGCTCGCATGGGACACGTTTTCCGCGCCTTGCCGTACTTTGGTGACCAGTGTGGACAGGTTGGTCTGCATGGTTTGCAGGGAGCGCAGCAAATGGGCGATTTCGTCTTGCCCCTCGGGGTAAAGGGTAGCCGTCAAATCGCCGCGGGATACCTTGTCTGCGGCACTCACAGCCTCGCTCAAGGGGCGCACAATTTGCCGACTCATCCAAATGCTGCCGGCAAAACCGATCAGGGTGACGAGGGTCATGACCCCATAGGCCAAAGCGCTTCCGCGAGAGGCTAGCGCGCTTGCGCTCTCGGAGGCCAGGGCTTCTTCTTCAGACAGGTGTTTGCGCAGGGTGATCAACAGACCGGCGGACTCCCGGTCTTTGCCGCGGGCGGCTTTGTCACCCACGGTGGCATCGAAACCACTTTCCTTGAACGCCATGAAAGCACTCTCATAGGCCTTGGCGGTGCCGCCCATGGCGGTGGAGAGCCGTGTGGTGAGGTCGCGGCTGGTGCTGTCGTCCATTTCGCGGCTCAGGGCGTCCACACCTTCAATGACCTTTGCCATTTCTTTTTGGTGCGCGGCCCAATAGAGGTCGAGGTCTTTCGGATTCTTTCCACGCAGCAACACGTTTTTCCACTCCTGGATGGCGACGGAAAACTGTCCTGCGATGTCGGCTGCCTTTTTATTGGCCTCAACGTGGCGCAATACGTCGATCCGGTAGGTGTCTACCGCATGGTTGAGTGTTCGTATGCCAAACACGCCCCCCATGAACAGCAATACCAAAGCCAGTGCAAATGCCAGTGGCAGTTTCAAACTGAGTTTCACGTGTGTCTCCCCGGGCTGCAATAGGTGATGGAGGTGGCGCCACCCAATCTAACGCGCCGCTGTGACTTTGTCACCTTGATTTGCGGTGTTTGACGGGCGGCAAGAAAAAAAGGCCGGTACGTTTCCATACCGGCCTATGAGGCTTGGAGTAAAACGGAATTTATTTCTGGCCGAGCAGGGCCTCTTTCAGTTTGAAGTCGGCGGGTGAGGGGCCGAACCAGATGGACATGATGGCCTTGTAGAACTCAGGCTCCTTGAAGGGCTCGCCTTGGACTTTGCCTTTGGCGGTCACGACCATGCCGGTGCCCGGTATCCAGTCGAGATGGATCACATCCCCTGGGACCAGCACTTTGTTCACCGTGAAGATGTCGCCCATGCGGATCAGACCCGGCACCAGCTTGGACATTTCGTTCTTCGGTACGTTGTCTTCCACCCCGCGCGTCAGCAGCTTGCCGAAGGGACCGGCTTCGATTTCGCGCACAAACGTCATGCTCAGGCGCTTGGGCCCGGGCGCTGCAATCAGCTCATCGAGGGAGCTGACCTTCTGGCTGGTGTAGAGCTCACCGACATAGACCTTGAACACGGCTTTAAAGCGGGTGCCTGCACCGTTGAGTTGCAGTTTGCTGCCGGCCAGCGTGATGCTGTCTTCGATTTTGACGCCATGGATCTCTGGTGCCGCAACAGCACTCGTTGCGGCACAAGCCGCCAGCAGCCACGTGGAAAAAAACTGTTTCAATGTCATGGAAGCCTTAAATAGAACGGTCGTTCTTTTTTCTGAAGTCGATTGTGCATTTGTGGAACCGAACGCGCATCAGGGTTTTTGCGGGGAGCCCCGTTTCTTTGTGGTCCGGCTCCTTGGCGTGTTTGCTACACTGGGCGCCTATGTTTATCCACCACATCAGCAGAACAGGTTTGAGCGACCGGGGGGCCTGGCCCTGGCGTACCTTGTCTGTTGTGCCTGGGCTCTGATACCTGCCGGCCGATTCTCTCGGCCATTGCGCACGGTTTTTGGGCCTTGCGCGATCAAGTGGCACGGATTCCCCTCCGATCTATTGCGCGCACCTTTTTCGAGTTGGCAGCTTCGCGTGCCAGCTACCCGTGAATAGATTGTTTGAGAGGCACAGCCCCCGATGACTGAATCCGAATTTCTGGCCTTGCAGGCGCAAGGCTACAACCGCATCCCCTTGAGCATCCAGGCCTTTGCGGACCTGGAAACCCCACTCTCCGTGTACCTCAAGCTCGCCCGCAATGCCGGGGAGGCCGAACCTGCTGCCAACAGCTTTTTGCTGGAGTCGGTGGTGGGTGGCGAGCGCTTTGGCCGCTACAGCTTTATCGGGCTGCCTGCGCGCACTCTGGTGCGCGCCAGTCATTTTGGCGCTGATGCCCGGACCGAAGTGGTCACAGATGGCGTGGTGGTGGAAACCTCGGCTCTCAACCCGCTCGACTTTATTGCGCAGTACCAGCAGCGTTTCAAGGTGGCGCTGCAGCCCGGAATGCCGCGTTTCTGTGGCGGTCTGGCGGGGTACTTTGGCTATGACGCCGTGCGCTATATCGAGAAAAAGTTGCAGCACAGCTGCCCGCCGGATGAGCTGGGCACGCCTGACATCCTGCTCTTGCAGTGCGAAGAGCTGGCGGTGATCGACAACCTGTCGGGCAAGCTGCACCTGATGGTCTACGTGGACCCGGCCTTACCCAGCGCCTATGCCTCCGGCCAGGCGCGCTTGGCCGAGCTACGTGCCAAGCTGGCGCAGGCCGTGAGCGCGCCGGACATCAAGCCTTCGCAAAGTTTTGAAGCCCAGCGTGACTTTGCCAAGGCGGACTACATTGCCGCCGTAGAGCGAGCCAAAGAGCTGATTGCCGGTGGCGATTTCATGCAGGTGCAGGTGGGGCAGCGCATCAAGAAGCGCTACGCCGCATCGCCCCTGAGCCTCTACCGCGCACTGCGCACCCTGAACCCTAGCCCGTACATGTATTTCTACAACTTCGGGGACTTTCAAGTGGTGGGCGCTTCGCCGGAGATTTTGGTCCGCCAAGAGCAAATCACCGTGGGCGACAAGCCCGGTACCAAAGTCACCATACGCCCCTTGGCCGGCACCCGCCCGCGTGGTGCGACCCCTGAGCTGGACAAGGCGGCCGAGGTGGAGTTGATCAACGACCCCAAGGAGCGCGCCGAGCATGTGATGCTGATCGACCTGGCCCGCAACGACATCGGCCGCATTGCCGAAATCGGCTCTGTGAAGGTGACCGATGCTTTCATCGTCGAGCGCTACAGCCATGTGATGCACATCGTGAGCAACGTCGAGGGCACCTTGAACGCCGGCATGACCAGCATGGACGTGCTCAAGGCCACCTTCCCGGCCGGCACACTCACCGGAGCACCCAAGGTGCACGCCATGGAGCTGATCGACCAGCTGGAGCCGATCAAGCGCGGCATTTATGGCGGCGCCTGCGGTTACCTGAGCTACGCGGGCGACATGGATGTGGCGATTGCCATCCGCACCGGCATCATCAAAGACCAGATGCTGTATGTGCAGGCCGCAGCCGGCGTGGTGGCCGACAGCGTTCCTGAGCTGGAATGGAAAGAAACCGAGGCGAAGGCCCGTGCATTGCTGCGCGCTGCCGAACTGGTGGAGGAGGGACTGCAATGAGCCTGCTACACAAAGACCTGCCTCGGGCCCGGCACTGCGACACCATGACCGAGGTGCGCAGCCATATCGACGCCCTCGATGAACGGATCACCGCCTTGCTGGTCGAGCGGACCCACTACATGAGCCAAGCGGCCCGTATCAAACAGGATGTGACCAAAGTGCATGACCAGGAGCGGATTGAATTCATCGCCGCGCGGGTGCGCCGTATGGCTACCGAGCTGGGTGGGCAGCCTGATGTGCTGGAAGCCGCCTACCGCGCCCTGATGGACGCTTCGATTGCATTTGAGCACCGGGAGTTTGCCCGTTTGCGCCAAGGAGAAACCGTATGAAACTCGTGATGATCGACAACTACGACTCGTTCACTTTCAACATCGTGCAGTACTTCGGTGAACTCGGTGCCGAGGTCGAGGTGTTCCGCAACGACGAAATCACCCTCGAAGGCATTGCCGCACGCGGCGCCGACCGGCTGGTGATTTCGCCCGGCCCCTGCTCACCCAACGAGGCAGGAATTTCGGTGCCCGCGATCCGCCATTTCATGGGCAAGCTGCCGATTCTGGGTGTGTGCCTTGGGCACCAGAGCATGGGCGCAGCCCTGGGTGGCAAGATCATCCGCGCGCAGGAATTGATGCACGGCAAGACCAGTGTGATCACCACCACGCAAGAAGGCGTTTTCGCCGGCTTGCCCGAGAAGTTCACCGTCAACCGTTACCACTCGCTGGCGATTGAGCGCGCGAGCTGCCCGCAAGAGCTGGCGGTCACCGCGTGGACGGATGATGGCGAGATCATGGGGGTGCGCCACAAGAACCTGCCGCACGCGGTGCGCATGGAGGGGGTGCAGTTCCACCCCGAGAGCATCCTGACCGAGCATGGCCATGCCATGCTGAAGAACTTTCTGCAATAAACCGGTAGGCGGGTAGTTATTGTTTTGATAGCTACTCGCGCATATTCCATAAGCGCTAGAGGCTCAAATGACTCCTATTGTTGACTTGCGTAGCGACACCGTGACCCGTCCGACCGCCGCCATGCGCGAAGCCATGTGGGCCGCGCCGGTGGGCGACGATGTGTTTGGCGATGACCCCAGTGTCAATGCGCTGCAGGACAAGCTGGCTGCCTTGCTCGGTTTCGAGGCGGCGTTATTTATGCCCACCGGCACCCAGAGCAATTTGTGCGGCCTGATGGCGCATTGCGGCCGGGGGGACGAATACATCGTCGGTCAAATGGCCCACACCTACCGCTACGAGGGCGGTGGCGCTGCGGTGCTCGGCAGCATTCAACCCCAGCCTCTCGCGCAAGATGCGGGCGGGCAAATGGCGCTGGCCGACATTGCTGCTGCCATCAAACCCGATGATTGCCACTTCGCCCGTACCCGCCTGCTGTGCCTGGAAAACACCTGGAACGGCAACCCCATGCCTGCGAGTTACCTAGAGCAGGCAACCGCATTGGCGCGGGAGCGCGGTCTCGCGGTGCACCTGGATGGCGCGCGCCTTTTCAATGCGGCGGTAGCAACCCGGCAAGCGGGTGAAACGGCCTTGGCGTCTGCCCGCCGGATAGCGGGTTACTTTGACAGCGTGTCGGTGTGCTTTAGCAAGGGCTTGGGCGCGCCTGTGGGCTCGGCATTGTGTGGCAGCCGCGAGCTGATCGCCCGTGCCCACCGCATCCGCAAGATGGCGGGTGGCGGCATGCGCCAAGCGGGTTTTCTGGCGGCGGCGGCCAGCTTTGCGCTGGACCACCATGTGGAGCGTTTGGCAGACGATCATGCGCTGGCACAGCGCTTGGCTGCGGGCCTGCACGGGATCGACGGCTTGCAGGTGCGCTCGGCCAATACCAACATTGTGTTTGTGGACGTGGAGCAGGGCCGTGGCCCGGCTCTGCTGGCCCACCTGAAGGAGCGCGGCGTGCTGGCCACCGGGCTGATTGGTCTGCGCTTCGTGACCCACTTGGACGTGGACGCTGCGGGTATCGACCGCGCCATCGAAGCGGTGCGCAGTTTCTTTGCCCAGGCCGTGTCGTCCGCACCGGCTGCTGCGCTGCCCGGCGCCGCGGTCTACTAAGCGGAGGCGCGCGGGATGCTCGCAGAGCTGGGAATCGAGCACCTTGGTTGGTTTGTGCTGTCGGGCTGGTTGCTGAACCTGACCCCGGGCCCCGATGTGCTCTACATCGTGAGTAGTGCCCTGCGCAGCGGGGTGCGGGCAGGTATCGTGGCCGCGTTGGGGATCACGGCCGGTTGCTTTGTGCACATTGTGGCGGCCGGCTTGGGGGTGAGCGCGCTGATGGCGACCTCGGCCGTGGCGTTCAGTGTGCTCAAGTGGGTGGGGGCAGCCTACTTGCTATACGTGGGTGTGCGGCTGCTCCTGTCCAAGGCGCCGGATGCTATCAAAATAGAAGCGGGCAGCGCAGATTCGGTAACGGCTGGAGGCCTAAAATCTTTGTTTTTCAGGGGCTTTTGGACGAACGTACTCAACCCCAAAGTGGCGCTGTTTTTTCTGGCCTTTGTGCCGCAGTTCATTACGCCGGGCGCAGCCCATCCCACGGTGGCTTTTCTGGTGCTGGGGGTGCTGTTCAATCTCAACGCCATCCCGATCAATGTCGGTTATGCCGTCCTGGCGGCTTGGGCCGCGCGGCGAACCGCTGCGATCCAGAGGGGCATGCATTGGCTGGACCGGCTGGCCGGCGCCTTGTTTGTCGGTTTCGGAATCAAATTGGCGCTGAGTGCAGCGCCCAAAGTCTAAGGAGTCTGTCATGCCGCACACCGTCAAAATCACCCCCCAAGAGGCCTTGCAGCGCACCATCGAACACCGTGAAATCTTTCACGACGAGATGCTGCACCTGATGCGCCAGATCATGTCCGGCGAGATGTCTCCTGTGATGATGGCAGCCATCATTACCGGCCTGCGCGTTAAAAAGGAAACCATCGGCGAAATTACCGCCGCCGCGCAAGTGATGCGCGAGTTTTCTACCAAGGTGGAGGTTGCGGACAAAACCAATCTGGTGGACATCGTGGGCACCGGTGGCGATGGCAGCCACACTTTCAACATCTCCACCTGCAGCATGTTTGTGGCGGCGGCGGCAGGTGCCAAGGTCAGCAAGCATGGCGGACGCAGCGTGAGCAGCAAAAGCGGCAGTGCCGATGTGTTGGAGGCGTTGGGCCTGAACATCAACCTCAAGCCCGAGCAGATCGCCCAGTGCGTGGCGGAGCAGGGCATCGGCTTCATGTTCGCGCCCAACCACCATCCCGCCATGAAAAATGTGGCTCCAGTGCGCAAGGAAATGGGTGTGCGCACCATCTTCAACATCCTGGGCCCGCTGACCAATCCGGCCGGCGCCCCCAACATCCTCATGGGCGTGTTTCACGCCGATTTGGTGGGTATTCAGGTGCGCGCTTTGCAGCGCTTGGGCGCGGAACACGCTATCGTGGTCTACGGCCGTGATGGCATGGACGAGGTGAGCCTGGGCGCCGGCACACTGGTGGGTGAGCTCAAGAACGGCGAAATCCGCGAATACGAAATCCATCCCGAAGACTTCGGTATGGTCATGGCCAGCAATCGTGCCTTGAAGGTGGAAACCGCAGAGGACTCCAAAGCCATGTTGATGGGCGTGCTGAACAACCAAGGCGGACCGGCCAAAGACATTGTGGTCTTGAACGCCGGTGTCGCACTCTATGCCGCCAATGTGGCGGAATCTATGGAAGCCGGCATCAAGCTTGCGCAAGCTGCTATCGAATCAGGAGCGGCGAAGGCGAAGCTGGATGCGCTGGTGGCCCTGAGTGCCCGGCTGGCGAACTAAACAACAGGAAACATCATGAGCGACATTCTCGACAAAATCGTAGCCGTCAAACACCAGGAAGTGGCGGCCGCTATCCGCCGCAAATCATTGGACATTGTGCGAGCCGACGCGGAATCGCGGGTGCTGACACGCGACTTCGTGGGCGCGCTGCGCAGCAAGATTTCGGCGGGCAAACCGGCGGTGATTGCCGAGGTAAAAAAGGCCAGTCCGTCCAAGGGCGTGATCCGGGAAGACTTCATTCCTGCGGATATTGCGCAGAGCTATGCCGAGCATGGCGCGGCGTGTTTGTCGGTGCTGACCGATGTGCAGTTTTTTCAGGGCGAGGTGGACTACCTCAAGCAAGCGCGCGCCAGCTGCCAGTTGCCGGTATTGCGCAAAGATTTCATGGTCGACCCCTATCAAATTTATGAATCGCGCGCCATGGGCGCTGACGCCATCCTGCTGATTGCTGCGTGCCTGGACGATGCGCAAATGAAAGACCTGGAAGCAATCGCTCTAAGCCTCGATATGGCGGTGCTGGTGGAGGTCCATGACCAAGCTGAGTTGGAGCGCGCCTTGAAGCTCAAAACGCCGCTGCTGGGCATCAACAACCGCAATTTGAAAACGTTCGAAGTGACGCTGGACACCACGCTCGCCTTGCGGGCCATGGTGCCGGCGGACAAGCTGTTGGTAACCGAGAGCGGCATCCACACCCGGGACGATGTTTTGCGCATGGGCGCCGCCGGTGTGAACGCATTTCTGGTGGGCGAGGCGTTCATGCGGGCGCCAGAGCCCGGCGAGGCGCTGGAGGCGCTGTTCGGCTGACCCGCATGCATTTTTCGCTGCTGCCGTATGACGGGGGCGGGCCAGCTTTTGCGAGCTCGCAATTGCAGTTTGCTGATCCCGGGCGGTGGCCAGTTCATCCGGGTTGGCAGGCTGTCACCGATCCATTTTTCTCTGGCGCGGTGGGCCAAGGGCTTCTCGGATTCTTGCAGCAGCGCTTGGCGGCGGGCGCGGTCATTTTTCCTCCGCAGCCAATGCGTGCCTTGGAGCTCACGCCGTTGAACTCCGTCAGAGTGGTCATCCTCGGGCAAGACCCCTACCATGGCCGCGGCCAAGCGGAAGGTCTTGCTTTTTCGGTGGCGTCCGGAGTCGCTGTGCCGCCTTCTTTGCGCAATATTTTCAAAGAACTGGCGCGCGAGCCTCTCGCGCTCGATGGCTGCTTCCCCATCACGCAGGGCAGCCTGTTGTCGTGGGCAAGTCGAGGTGTCTTGCTGCTCAACACCTGCTTGACGGTGGAAGAGGGGAAGCCCGCGAGCCATGCACGCCGCGGCTGGGAGACTCTGACGGATGCAGTCATCAGCGCGGTATCGGGTGCCCCGGGCCGTGTGATTTTCATGCTCTGGGGGGCGCATGCCCAAAGCAAGCGGACGCTAATTGACGAAGGCCGTCACACGGTGCTGTATGCGAATCACCCGTCTCCCCTTTCTGCCCTGCGCCCACCAGCGCCCTTCATCGGATGTGGTCATTTTTCCGAGGCAAACCGGATATTGTCCGCAGAGTGATTCGTCCCGGACGCTGGGCGCCCAAGAACTATTTCAGTGCAATTTGCAAAAAAAACAGCGCGAAGGTGACGCGGTGGAATAAAGCTGGCATAATCCGGGGTTCACCGAAGGAGAGGTGGCCGAGTGGTTAATGGCAGCAGACTGTAAATCTGCCCTCTTACGAGTACGCTGGTTCGAATCCAGCCCTCTCCACCAGTGACTTGAAAGACTGTTAGATTGGCGGGCCTGTGCGGGGTTCGTATAGTGGTAATACCTTAGCCTTCCAAGCTAAAGCGAGGAGTTCGATTCTCCTACCCCGCTCCAAAGTCGCAAGTTGCTGTGTTTGTGGTGTTGAGATATCAAGGTTTGCGGAAGCAAATCTTTGCCCTTTTGGCTCAGTGGTAGAGCACTCCCTTGGTAAGGGAGAGGTCGCGGGTCCGATTCCCGCAAAGGGCACCAATTTTGGCGTTGCCGCTGGCATGCTTGTGATGGCGGTAGTACGGCGATAGTTATTTGTTTGAACCTATTACTTTTCGGAGCTAAGCATGGGTAAAGAAAAATTCACACGTACCAAGCCACACGTCAACGTGGGCACCATTGGTCACGTGGACCACGGCAAGACCACACTGACAGCGGCTATCACCACTGTGTTGGCAGCCAAGTTTGGCGGATCCGCCAAAGCGTACGACCAGATCGACGCAGCGCCTGAAGAGAAAGCACGCGGCATTACCATCAACACTGCACACGTTGAGTACGAAACCGCCAACCGCCACTACGCACACGTGGATTGCCCCGGACACGCTGACTATGTGAAGAACATGATCACTGGCGCGGCACAAATGGACGGCGCTATTCTGGTTTGCTCCGCAGCTGACGGCCCAATGCCTCAGACACGTGAGCACATCTTGTTGGCTCGCCAGGTGGGCGTGCCTTACATCATCGTGTTCCTGAATAAGTGCGACATGGTTGACGACGCTGAGTTGTTGGAACTGGTTGAAATGGAAGTTCGCGAACTCCTGTCCAAGTACGACTTCCCAGGCGACGACACCCCCATCATCCACGGTTCCGCCAAGCTCGCCATGGAAGGCGACAAGGGTGACTTGGGCGAAGGCGCGATCATGAAGTTGGCTGACGCACTCGACTCCTACATCCCCCTGCCAGAGCGCGCAGTGGACGGCGCATTCCTGATGCCCGTGGAAGACGTGTTCTCGATCTCCGGTCGTGGCACCGTGGTGACAGGTCGCGTTGAGCGCGGTATCGTCAAGGTCGGTGAAGAAATCGAAATCGTTGGTATCGCCGACACACAAAAGACCACCTGCACAGGCGTCGAAATGTTCCGCAAGCTGCTCGACCAAGGTCAAGCAGGCGACAACGTTGGTATCTTGTTGCGCGGCACCAAGCGCGAAGACGTGCAGCGCGGCCAAGTGCTGTGCAAGCCCGGTTCGATCAAGCCACACACCCACTTCACTGGCGAAATCTACGTTTTGTCCAAGGATGAAGGCGGACGTCACACTCCTTTCTTCAACAACTACCGTCCCCAGTTCTACTTCCGTACAACGGACGTGACCGGTGCGATCGAGTTGCCAGAAGGCAAAGAAATGGTGATGCCTGGTGACAACGTGTCCATCACTGTGAAGTTGATCAACCCCATCGCCATGGAAGAAGGCCTGCGTTTCGCTATTCGCGAAGGCGGTCGTACCGTGGGCGCCGGCGTGGTTGCCAAAATCATCGCGTAAAGGAAAGTCTGTAGGGGTATAGCTCAATTGGCAGAGCGTCGGTCTCCAAAACCGAAGGTTGTAGGTTCGATTCCTACTGCCCCTGCCACCGAAACGGAATTCGGTGGATAACCAAGAGCCCGCTACCGTGTAGCGGGCTTCAGCGTCTTAAGGTCGCTGAAACCGAATGCAAGCAAACGCGAAAAAATAACATGGCATCGACTCAAATTGAAACCGTCAACACGGGCGCAGACAAGTTCAAGCTTGCCGCGGCTGTGGTATTGCTGTTGGCGGCTTTGGCTGCCTTTTATCTGTTGGGCAAGCAAGGTCAGGTTGCGCAATGGGGTGCTTTGTTAGTTGGACTCGCGTTGTCTGCTGCTGCCTTCTTTTCTTCGGAATCCGGGCGCCAGTTGATTGCATTTGGGCGCGACGCATGGCGTGAAGTGAAAAAAGTGGTCTGGCCTGAGCGCAAAGAAGCGATCCAGATCACGGCTTACGTTTTTGGATTTGTGTTGATCATGGCGGTGTTCTTGTGGTTGACTGACAAGACGCTGGAGTGGCTCTTTTACGACTTGATCCTGGGATGGAAGAAATGATGACTGACGATGTGCTAGTTCCCGCTGCGGAAGCGGCTGCGTCTGCTGCCAATCCAGATTTGCGTTGGTACGTGGTCCATGCGTACTCCGGCATGGAGAAGGCTGTGGAGCGCAACATTTTGGAGCGTATCCAGCGCGCTGGCATGCAATCCAAGTTCGGTCGCATCCTGGTTCCCATGGAAGAGGTTGTAGAAGTCAAAAACGGCCAAAAGAAAACAACTGAGCGCAAGTTCTTTCCTGGCTACGTCTTGGTTGAGATGGTCATGGATGACGATACATGGCACTTGGTCAAGCACACGAACAAAGTTACAGGATTTGTGGGTGGTGCTAAAAACCGCCCAGCGCCTATTTCTGAGTCTGAAGTGATGAAAATCGTCAATCAGATGCAAGAGGGTACTGACAAGCCCCGTCACAAGATTGAGTTTGTGGTGGGCGAGTTTGTTCGGGTAAAGGAAGGTCCTTTTACCGACTTCAATGGTTCAGTGGAAGATGTGAACTACGAAAAGAGCAAGGTGCGCGTTTCGGTCACTATCTTTGGTCGCTCTACTCCGGTCGAACTGGAGTTTTCTCAAATCGAGAAGACCTGACAATTTTTGGCGCATTGCGCCGCGGCTTAAAGTGTTTTTCGACTCGGCACTTTGGGCAATTTTTGAGTCGCTAGCCCCGGGGAGCTGAGACCAGTTGCTGGTTAGAGGCGTTTGACCCGTCAGGAGAAATCATGGCAAAGAAGATTGTCGGCTTTATCAAGCTGCAAGTACCGGCCGGTAAGGCCAACCCATCCCCACCTATTGGCCCCGCATTGGGTCAACGTGGTCTGAACATCATGGAATTCTGCAAGGCATTCAATGCCCAGACCCAAGGTGTTGAGCCAGGTCTGCCACTGCCTGTGGTGATCACCGCGTTTGCTGACAAAAGCTTCACTTTTGTTATCAAGACTCCGCCTGCGACAGTCCTGATCAAAAAGGCTATCAAGTTGGACAAGGGTTCTGCCCGTCCCCACGTAGATAAGGTTGGCAAGATCACCCGCGCTCAGCTTGAAGAAATCGCAAAGACCAAGATGAAGGACATGACTGCCGCCGACCTCGACGCTGCTGTTCGTACTATCGCTGGCTCTGCCCGTTCCATGGGCGTGAATGTGGAGGGCGTGTAAATGTCCAAGCTGACTAAAAAACAAAAGACCCAAGTGGGCAAAATCGACAGCCTCAAGCTGTACGCATTGACTGATGCTTTGGCTTTGGTCAAGGAATTCGCTAACGCAAAGTTCGATGAGTCCATCGACGTTGCAGTGCAATTGGGCATTGACGCTAAGAAGTCTGACCAAGTAGTTCGCGGTGCTGTTGTGTTGCCTAACGGCACCGGCAAGACAAAGCGCGTTGCTGTGTTTGCTCAAGGTGCTAAGGCTGAAGAAGCTAAAGCCGCCGGTGCAGATGTGGTTGGTATGGACGACCTCGCCGCCATGGTGAAGGCTGGTGACATGCCTTTCGATATCGTAATTGCTGCTCCTGATGCGATGCGTATCGTGGGTACATTGGGTCAGATCCTTGGACCACGTGGCTTGATGCCTAACCCCAAGGTTGGCACAGTCACCCCAGACGTTGCTACGGCAGTGAAGAACGCCAAGGCTGGTCAAGTGCAGTTCCGCGTTGACAAGGCCGGTATCGTGCACAGCACCATCGGTCGTCGTTCGTTCGAAGCTGGTCAGTTGCAAGGTAACTTGGCCGCTTTGGTCGATGCTTTGAACAAAGCTAAGCCCGCATCTAGCAAGGGTCTGTACCTGCGTAAAGTGGCGGTGTCTTCTACGATGGGCGTTGGCGTTCGCGTCGACATCCAGTCCATCGCGGCGTAATCGTGAATTTGGGTTGGCCCTCGGGCCAATCCGATGTGGTGGGCCGGGTATGCTGTCGAGGCGTACCTGGGCCATCCAAGACCGTTGGTGTGCCCTAGGCACTTAATTTTTGCCAACGCAGATGGCGATCCCGCTGCAGATGGAATGAGAGTTCTGTTAACAGTTGGTCGCTGCAATGTGGAGCATGAGCAGCGTAAGTTGCAAAGTGCATTTAAAGGAGTAGACCTTGAGTCTGAATCGCAGTGAGAAAGAAGCGGTCATCAGTGATGTGACCGGCCTCGCCGCTAAAGCTCAAACGCTCGTGATCGCGGAATACCGTGGCATCACGGTCGCTGACATGACCAAACTGCGTAATACAGCACGCAGCGCTGGTGTGAGCCTGAGTGTGTTGAAAAACACCTTGGCTCGCCGCGCCGTTGCTGGTAGCGCGTTTGAAATTGTGTCCGACCAGATGACCGGTCCTCTGATCTACGGCTTTTCCGAAGACGCAGTAGCTGCCGCTAAGGTAGTTGCCGAGTTCGCGAAAACCAACGACAAGTTGGTGATCCGTGCTGGTGCGTACGGCGGGAAGGCTCTGGACGTGAACGGCGTGAAGCAATTGGCAAGCATCCCTTCGAAGGAAGTGTTGTTGGCTCAGTTGTTGGGCTTGATGCAATCCCCCATTTCCCGCACAGCACGTGTGTTGTCGGCATTGGCGGAGCAGCGTGGCGCTGGCGCAGCAGAAGCTGCCCCCGCAGAGGCAGCTGCAGCGTAATCGCTGCCTGTCTGTAGTAACCAATATTGTTAGGAAATCAAAATGGCATTCGATAAAGACGCATTTTTGACCGCGCTGGACAGCATGACGGTCATGGAACTCAACGACCTGGTGAAAGCCATCGAAGAGAAATTTGGTGTGAGCGCTGCTGCTATGGCTGCTCCTGCTGCTGCTGGTGGCGGTGCCGCTGCTGCTGCAGAAGAGAAGACTGAATTCAACGTTGTCTTGACTGAAGCTGGCGCAAACAAAGTGTCCGTCATCAAGGCAGTGCGCGAAATCACTGGTCTGGGCTTGAAAGAAGCCAAGGACCTGGTTGACGGCGCGCCTAAGGCAGTCAAGGAAGGCGTTTCCAAGGCTGACGCTGACGCTGCTAAGAAGAAGCTGGAAGAAGCTGGCGCTAAGGTCGAACTCAAGTAATCGACCGATTCGCATGGGCTGGAGGTTCCAAAAGGGCCTCCAGCCTTTGCCGCTTGTAGGCTCCGCATTAGTGTGCACAGGAAAGTAGTGACCAACTCCTTTCCTGTGTCTTCTGATCCGACTGCAGAAGATGCCTTGGTACGGGTCGCGTGCAACGCGCGACCGTCCGCCAATGATTGGTAGTGGCCAATCGCCAAGTCTGTTGAGAGTGCTCAACGCGACAGTCGCCTAGGACCCCCAGGATTCCTCAGCCTTTGCCCGGAGATCTAATGGCTTACACATACACAGAACGCAAGCGAATTCGCAAAAACTTCGGTAGTCGCGATAGCGTGCTAGAGATCCCTTATCTGCTGCAAATGCAAAAAGACGCCTACACAGCGTTCTTGCAAGCAGACATCACACCGAAAAAGCGTACCGCCGAGGGCTTGCAAGCTGCCTTCGAAGCTGCTTTCCCGATCGTTTCGCACAACGGTTTCGTGGAAATGAAGTACCTCGAGTACAACTTGGCCAAGCCAGCTTTTGACGTTCGTGAATGCCAGACCCGTGGCTTGACCTATGCTTCTGCGGTTCGTGCAAAAGTGCAACTGATCATTTATGACCGTGAGTCTTCGACCGGTCAGAACAAAGTGGTCAAGGAAGTCAAAGAGCAAGAGGTCTACATGGGCGAAGTGCCCCTGATGACTGGCAAGGGCTCTTTTATCATCAACGGTACTGAGCGCGTGATCGTGTCCCAGTTGCATCGCTCCCCTGGCGTGTTCTTCGAACATGACAAGGGTAAGACCCACAGCTCTGGCAAATTGCTGTTCTCTGCGCGCATCATTCCTTACCGCGGTTCTTGGCTCGACTTTGAATTTGACCCCAAAGACTTGCTGTATTTCCGCGTTGACCGTCGCCGCAAAATGCCGGTCACGATCTTGCTCAAGGCCATCGGCCTGAACAATGAGTCCATCCTCGCCAATTTCTTTGTGAACGACAACTTCCGCTTGATGGACAGTGGCGCGCAAATGGAATTCGTGGCTGAGCGTTTGCGTGGCGAAGTCGCACGCTTTGACATCACAGACAAGTCGGGCAAGGTCGTTGTTGCCAAGGACAAGCGCGTCACAGCACGTCACACCCGTGAATTGGAACAGTCCGGCACTACACACATCAGCGTCCCTGAAGACTTCTTGATTGGCCGCGTCGTCGCGCGCAATGTGGTCGACGGCGACACCGGCGAAATCGTGGCGAAGGCCAACGAAGAGCTGACAGAAGCACTCCTGAAGAAACTGCGGACTGCAGGTATTCAGGACTTGGCTTGCATCTACACCAACGAGTTGGACCAGGGCGCTTACATTTCGCAAACCCTGCGCACCGATGAAACGGTAGACGAGTTCGCAGCCCGCGTGGCTATCTACCGCATGATGCGTCCCGGCGAGCCGCCCACAGAGGACGCAGTTCAGGCGTTGTTCCAACGCTTGTTCTACAACCCCGACACCTACGATCTGTCTCGCGTGGGCCGTATGAAATTCAACGCCAAGATGGGCCGCTCGGAATCTACCGGCCCGATGGTGCTGACCAACGAAGACATCCTGGCTGTCGTCAAGATCTTGGTGGATCTGCGCAATGGCCGTGGTGACGTCGATGACATCGATCACTTGGGTAACCGCCGCGTACGTTGCGTGGGGGAATTGGCCGAGAACCAATACCGTACAGGTTTGGCACGCATCGAAAAAGCCGTGAAAGAGCGTTTGGGTCAGGCAGAGCAAGAGCCCCTGATGCCGCATGACCTGATCAACAGCAAGCCGATTTCGGCAGCCTTGAAGGAATTCTTCGGCGCCTCGCAGCTGTCCCAGTTCATGGATCAGACCAACCCGTTGGCAGAAATCACCCACAAGCGCCGTGTATCGGCCCTTGGCCCTGGTGGTTTGACCCGCGAACGCGCTGGCTTCGAAGTGCGAGACGTGCACGTGACCCACTATGGTCGCGTGTGTCCTATCGAAACTCCAGAAGGTCCAAACATCGGTCTGATCAACTCTTTGGCGCTGTACGCACGCCTGAACGAGTACGGTTTCATTGAAACCCCTTATCGCCGTGTGGTGGACAGCAAAGTCACCAATGACATCGACTACCTGTCTGCGATTGAAGAAGGCAAGTACGTTATTGCCCAGGCCAACGCGACACTGGACAAGGAAGGTACGCTGACCGGCGACTTGGTGTCTGCACGTGAAAAGGGCGAATCCATTCTGGTGAGCGCTGACCGCGTTCAGTACATGGACGTGTCGCCTGCCCAGATCGTGTCGGTGGCTGCTTCTCTGGTTCCATTCCTGGAGCACGATGACGCCAACCGCGCTTTGATGGGTGCCAACATGTCGCGCCAAGCCGTGCCTGTGTTGCGTCCTGAAAAACCGATGGTGGGTACCGGTATCGAGCGCGTCGCCGCGGTCGACTCCGGCACTGTGGTGACAGCGACCCGTGGCGGTATCGTCGATTACGTCGACGCGACTCGAGTTGTGATCCGTGTAAACGATGCAGAAGCGCAGGCTGGTGAAGTCGGTGTGGATATCTACAACCTGATTAAGTATCAGCGCTCCAACCAGAACACCAACATCCATCAGCGTCCTATCGTGAAGAAGGGCGACAAGCTCGCCAAGGGCGACGTGATTGCCGACGGCGCATCGACTGACTTGGGCGAAATCGCCATTGGTCAGAACATGTTGGTCGCGTTCATGCCATGGAACGGCTACAACTTCGAAGATTCGATCTTGATCAGCGAGCGTGTGGTGGCAGAAGACCGCTACACCTCCATTCACATCGAAGAACTCGTGGTGATGGCGCGTGACACCAAGTTGGGTGCGGAAGAAATTACGCGCGATATTCCCAACTTGAGCGAACAGCAGCTCAACCGTTTGGACGAGTCCGGCATCATCTATGTGGGTGCAGAAGTTCTGCCGGGAGACACCTTGGTTGGCAAGGTCACGCCGAAGGGCGAAACCACGCTCACCCCTGAAGAAAAGCTCTTGCGTGCGATCTTCGGCGAGAAGGCCAGCGACGTGAAGGACACTTCTCTGCGCGTGGATCAGGGCAGCTCTGGCACCGTGATCGACGTGCAAGTGTTCACCCGTGAAGGCATTCAGCGAGATCGCCGTGCCCAGCAGATCATTGACGACGAACTCAAGCGGTTCCGTCTGGATCTGAACGACCAGTTGCGTATCGTGGAAGCGGACGCATTTGATCGTATCGAAAAGTTGTTGACTGGCAAAGTCGCCAATGGCGGCCCGCAAAAGCTGGCCAAGGGCACCAAGCTCGACAAGGCTTACCTGACTTCCGTGGAGAAATTCCACTGGTTTGACATCCGTCCTGCGGACGAAGAGGTGGCAAGCCAGCTCGAAAGCATCAAAAACTCCTTGGAGCAAACTCGCCACAGTTTCGACCTCGCTTTTGAAGAAAAGCGCAAGAAGTTGACGCAAGGCGACGAGCTGCCCGCAGGCGTGTTGAAGATGGTCAAGGTCTACATCGCTGTCAAGCGTCGCTTGCAACCCGGTGACAAGATGGCCGGCCGTCACGGTAACAAGGGTGTGGTCTCCAAGATCACTCCTGTTGAAGACATGCCTTACCTCGCGGACGGTACGCCGGTGGACATCGTGCTGAACCCTCTGGGCGTTCCATCGCGTATGAACATTGGTCAGGTGTTGGAAGTGCACTTGGGCTGGGCCGGCAAGGGCTTGGGTCAGCGCATTGGCGACATGCTGCAACGCGAAGCGGCCTCTACCGAGATCCGTGGTTTCTTGGAGCAGGTGTACAACAGCACCGGCCGCAAAGAAGACCTCGCTCAGTTGACGGACAGCGAAGTTCAAGACATGGCCAAAGAGCTGATTACCGGTGTGCCGTTCGCGTCACCCGTGTTTGATGGCGCTACCGAAAAAGAAATCGGTGACATGCTGCAGTTGGCGTATCCGGATGATGTGGCCAAGGCCAAGGGCTTGACCGCTACCCGCACACAAGCCCAGCTCTATGACGGACGCAGTGGTGATGCCTTCGAGCGCACCACCACTGTCGGCTACATGCACTACCTGAAGCTGCACCACTTGGTGGACGACAAGATGCACGCCCGTTCTACCGGCCCATACAGCTTGGTGACCCAACAGCCACTGGGCGGTAAGGCCCAGTTCGGTGGCCAGCGCTTCGGTGAAATGGAAGTGTGGGCGCTGGAAGCCTACGGTGCTTCTTACGTGCTGCAGGAAATGCTGACGGTCAAGTCCGATGACGTGCAAGGTCGTACTAAGGTGTACGAAAACATCGTCAAGGGCGAACACTCTATTGAAGCCGGCATGCCGGAATCGTTCAATGTGCTGGTCAAGGAAATCCGTTCCTTGGGCATCGACATTGAGCTGGATCGTTCTTAAAGACAAGGGAAAGAGTCACATGAAATCTTTACTCGACCTGTTCAAGCAGTTCACGCCCGATGAGCATTTTGATGCCATCAAGATCGGCATGGCGTCGCCTGAAAAGATCCGTTCCTGGTCTTTCGGCGAAGTCAAAAAACCTGAAACTATCAACTACCGCACCTTCAAGCCTGAGCGTGATGGCTTGTTTTGCGCCAAGATTTTCGGGCCCATCAAGGACTACGAATGCTTGTGCGGTAAGTACAAGCGCCTGAAGCACCGCGGTGTGATCTGCGAAAAATGCGGCGTTGAAGTCACACAGACCAAAGTGCGTCGTGAGCGCATGGGTCACATTGACTTGGCTGCGCCTTGCGCACACATCTGGTTCCTGAAGTCTTTGCCGAGCCGTTTGGGCTTGGTGCTGGACATGACTTTGCGTGATATCGAGCGCGTGTTGTACTTTGAAGCATACGTGGTGACCGACCCCGGCATGACCCCGCTGAAGAAATACAGCATCATGTCTGAGGACGATTACGACGCCAAATTCCAAGAATACGGCGATGAATTCATTGCCAAAATGGGCGCCGAGGGCATCAAAGACTTGCTGGAAAGCATTGACATCGATGGTTCCATCGAGAAGCTGCGCAACGACCTGACCGGCTCTGAGCTGAAGATCAAGAAGAACGCCAAGCGCCTCAAAGTGCTGGAAGCCTTCAAGAAATCCGGCATCAAGCCTGAGTGGATGGTGTTGGACGTGTTGCCCGTTCTGCCACCGGACTTGCGTCCCCTGGTTCCCTTGGACGGCGGCCGCTTTGCGACCTCCGACTTGAACGACCTGTATCGCCGCGTGATCAACCGCAACAGCCGTCTTCGCCGTTTGCTGGAGTTGAAGGCCCCTGAAATCATTGCCCGCAACGAAAAGCGGATGCTGCAAGAAGCCGTGGACAGCTTGCTGGACAACGGCCGTCGCGGCAAGGCCATGACTGGCGCCAACAAGCGCGCCTTGAAGTCCTTGGCCGACATGATCAAGGGTAAGAGCGGCCGTTTCCGCCAGAACTTGCTGGGCAAGCGCGTAGATTACTCTGGTCGTTCCGTGATTACCGTGGGCCCAACGCTTAAACTGCACCAGTGCGGTCTGCCTAAGCTGATGGCCTTGGAATTGTTCAAGCCATTCATCTTCGCGCGCCTGGAAGCCATGGGCATTGCGACCACCATCAAGGCTGCCAAGAAAGAAGTTGAATCCGGCACCCCCGTGGTGTGGGACATTCTGGAAGAGGTCATCAAAGAGCACCCCGTGATGCTGAACCGTGCGCCAACGCTGCACCGTTTGGGTATCCAAGCTTTTGAGCCTATTCTGATTGAAGGCAAGGCTATCCAGTTGCACCCTCTCGTTTGCGCGGCCTTCAACGCCGACTTCGACGGTGACCAAATGGCTGTGCACGTACCGCTGTCGGTGGAAGCGCAAATGGAAGCTCGCACTTTGATGCTGGCCTCTAACAACGTGCTGTTCCCTGCCAACGGCGAACCTTCCATCGTTCCTTCGCAAGACGTGGTGTTGGGCTTGTACTACACCACCCGTGACCGTATCAACGGCAAGGGTGAGGGTCTGGTGTTTGCGGATACCGGTGAAGTCCAGCGCGCTTTCGACGCGGGCCAAGTGGAACTGAACGCACGTATCAACGTTCGTTTGACTGAATGGACCAAGAACAAGGAAACTGGCGAATTCGTGCCTGAAACCAAGCTGTGGGAAACCACCGCGGGTCGCGCCTTGTTGTCTGAAATCCTGCCCAAGGGACTGCCTTTCGCCAACATCAACAAAGCGTTGAAGAAGAAGGAAATTTCCAAGCTCATCAACGTGTCCTTCCGCAAGTGCGGACTGAAGGAAACCGTGGTGTTTGCCGACAAGCTGCTGCAAAGCGGTTTCCGTTTGGCAACGAAGGCAGGTATTTCCATCTGTATCGACGACATGTTGGTGCCACAGGAAAAGCACGACATCATCGGTCGCGCCCAGAAGGAAGTAAAAGAGATCGAACAGCAGTATGTGTCCGGTCTGGTGACTTCCGGTGAGCGCTACAACAAGGTGGTGGATATCTGGGGCAAGTCGGGTGACGAAGTGTCCAAGGTAATGATGGCCAAGTTGTCCAAGGAATTGGTGACCGATCGCCATGGCAACCAGGTACAACAGGAATCCTTCAACTCCATCTACATGATGGCCGACTCCGGTGCGCGCGGCTCTGCTGCCCAGATCCGTCAGGTGGCCGGCATGCGGGGTCTGATGGCCAAGCCTGATGGCTCCATTATTGAAACGCCTATTACCGCGAACTTCCGCGAAGGTCTGAACGTGTTGGAGTACTTCATCTCCACCCACGGTGCCCGTAAGGGTCTGGCCGATACCGCGTTGAAGACAGCGAACTCCGGTTACCTGACACGTCGTTTGGTCGATGTGACCCAGGATCTGGTGGTGACCGAACAAGACTGCGGCACACACGGTGGTTACCTGATGCGCGCCATTGTTGAAGGCGGTGAAGTGATTGAATCCCTGCGCGACCGTATTCTTGGTCGTACCGCTGCGGATGATGTCTTGCATCCTGAAACACGTGGCGTGCTGTTGCCCGCGGGCTCCATGCTGGACGAAGACGAAATCGAAATGCTGGAAGCTGCTGGCGTCGACGAAGTCAAGGTCCGCACCGCTCTGACTTGCGAAACCCGCTTTGGTATCTGTGCCAAGTGCTATGGACGTGACTTGGGTCGCGGTGGTTTGATCAACGGCGGCGAAGCGGTCGGCGTGATTGCAGCGCAGTCCATCGGTGAACCCGGTACTCAGCTGACCATGCGTACCTTCCACATCGGTGGTGCGGCATCCCGTGCGGCGATCGCTTCCAGCGTGGAAGCCAAATCCAACGGCAACATCGGCTTCAATGCCACGATGCGCTATGTGACCAACAGCAAGGGCGAGTTGGTGGTGATTGCTCGTTCCGGCGAAATCATCATTCACGATGAGCATGGCCGTGAGCGCGAACGCCACAAGGTTCCTTATGGTGCCGTGTTGACTGTCAAGGTGGATCAATCCATTAAGGCCGGCGCAATTTTGGCGAACTGGGATCCTTTGACACGCCCCATCATTACCGAGTTCGCGGGTAAGGCGCATTTCGAAAACGTCGAAGAAGGCCTGACCGTTGCGAAGCAGGTGGATGAGGTGACTGGCTTGTCGACTTTGGTGGTTATTGACCCCAAGCGTCGCGGCGCTGCCAAGGTAGTGCGTCCACAAGTGAAGCTGATCGATGCATCGGGTCACGAAGTGAAGATTCCCGGAACCGACCACTCCGTGACTATCGGTTTCCCTGTGGGATCGTTGGTTCAGGTGCGTGACGGTCAGGACGTGGGCCCCGGCGAAGTGCTAGCCCGTATTCCTATCGAAGGTCAAAAGACCCGCGACATTACCGGTGGTCTGCCACGCGTGGCCGAACTGTTTGAAGCACGTTCGCCGAAAGACAAGGGTGTCTTGGCTGAAGTGACCGGTACCGTGTCCTTCGGTAAAGAAACCAAAGGCAAGGTCCGCTTGCAAATCACCGATCCAGAAGGCAAGGTCTGGGAAGAGCTCGTGCCCAAGGAGAAGAACATCCTGGTGCACGAAGGCCAGGTGGTCAACAAGGGTGAGTCGGTGGTGGACGGCCCAGCCGATCCGCAAGACATTCTGCGCTTGTTGGGCTCAGAAGAGTTGGCGCGTTACATCGTGGACGAAGTTCAAGACGTTTACCGTTTGCAAGGCGTGAAGATCAACGACAAGCATATTGAAGTGATTGTTCGTCAGATGTTGCGTCGTGTCGTCGTGGAAAACGCTGGCGATTCCGGCTACATCAATGGCGAGCAGGTGGAGCGTTCTGAAATGCTCAACACCAACGACGCTTTGCGTGGTGAGGGCAAAATCCCTGCAACCTTCACCAACTTGCTTTTGGGTATTACCAAGGCATCGTTGTCGACAGACAGTTTCATTTCTGCGGCTTCGTTCCAGGAAACTACCCGTGTGTTGACCGAAGCTGCCATCATGGGCAAGCGCGACGAGCTGCGCGGACTGAAGGAAAACGTGATCGTCGGTCGCTTGATTCCTGCTGGTACCGGCTTGGCTTATCACGAAGCACGTAAAGTCCGTGAGTCCATGGATGACGCTGAACGTCGTGCCATCGCTGAAGCTGAGGCCGCTGAGCTGGCTGGTACGGCTGACTTGACAGAAGACGTGGCTGCTGCGGACGATACCTCTGCTGAGTAATCTGCGCTTCTGAACGAAAACGCCCCAGGTTGCGCGCAACTTGGGGCGTTTTTTTTGCTGAGTTGCAAATGGAGAACGAGGCTAGAAATGGGACAGACGCTTTATGTGTGGTTGCTTTGTGCCTGCCTGTTGTTTTGGTTGATGGGCGTACACAATCGCTTGATGCGGCTCCGTGCGCGGGCACTCGCGATACTGAGTGCTCTCGAGAAGCAAGTCTTGTCAGGGATACTGCCCTTACAACATCGCTTGGTTGCAAGTCCTGCGGATACGCCAAACAACGCATCAGACGAATACCGTGCGGAATGGCTACAAGCGCTGCGACTCATGGAGGAGGTCTGGGCTGCTCCCCGAAAAGATCGTCTGGATATGGATGCCCAGCAGCAGCGAACAGAGAGCTGGGCGAAGTTGATGACAGCATGGAGCGCTTGGGTTTCTGCCCCTCCTGATTTGGCAGGGCCTTGTGTTCCCGATTCATTTCGCCTCGAGTGGGAGGCGAGTACAGCAAAAGCTATCTTAATTTCAGATGCCTTGAACGCGATATTGAAAGACTACAACGAGGGCGTCAGTGAGGCGCCTGCTTGTTGGGTTGCACATTTTTTCGGATTCAAGGTTAGTGCATTAATAGGGATCAAATGAGTGAGATACAAAGGTCGCCCGAGCTGTGGCGCCAATTGAAGGCGACTGTAGATGTCCTCTTGCAGGTATCTAACGGTCAATCAGGTAGTGCTGCCATGGATGCTGTGCCGCCTCACTTGCGTGGAGCGGTTCAAGCGTTGGCTTTTCATGCGTGGCGTAATCAAGGCAGATCGACTGCGATTCGCTCGCTCCTCGCCAAAAAACCGCCAGCCCCACACGCTGACGCATTGTTGTGTCTCGCGTTGGGCCTCCTATCGAACGATGCAGATGCCAGTTATGACGCTTTCACTTTGGTGAATCAAACGGTAGAGGCTGCCAAGCAATGCCCGCGCACCCGACCCCAGGCAAATTTCATCAACGCCTGCTTGCGGCGGTATTTGAGAGAGGCTCCCCAGCTCCTTGCAGAGGCAGGTAGGCGCTTGGAGGCCCGTTGGAATCATCCCCTTTGGTGGATCAAAAAAGTACAGCAGGATCATCCCGACCGTTGGGAAGCGGTGCTGACGGCAGCAAATCGCCATCCCCCAATGACGTTGCGCGTAAACCTCCGCAAAGTGACAAGCGCGCAATACGCACTATCACTGCAAACAGCCGGTATCGAGGTCAGCAACGCCTACGGTTCATGCATAGAATTGGCAAAACCAGTCGCGGTAACCCAGCTCCCCGGTTTTCAAGAGGGGTGGGTCTCCGTGCAGGACGGTGCCGCCCAAGTTGCCGCGACACTTTTGCTTGAGGCGGCTACTCCTCAAGAACGGCCACGCATCTTGGACGCATGTGCTGCGCCAGGCGGAAAAACTGCCCACCTCTTGGAGCTCGTCGAGGCGGATGTCTTTGCGTTGGAAATTGATCCAAACCGGGCTCAGCGAATCGAGCAAACTTTGAACCGCTTGGGCCTGACTGCGACGGTGCTCTGCGCCGATGCCGCTGAGCCTCCCACTTGGTGGGATGGCCGTCCTTTTGACTACATTTTGCTGGATGCCCCCTGCACCGCTTCGGGCATTGTTCGGCGGCATCCCGACATACGTTGGCTGCGCCGCCCCACAGATGTGGCACAGCTTGCCGCAGAGCAGCGGCGGATCCTCAAGGGACTATGGCCCTTGGTGAAAGAGGGTGGGCGCTTGCTGTACTGCACCTGCTCCATTTTCAGGGCCGAGGGGGATGAACAAGTGAAAGCGTTTCTAGATAACAACAAGGACGCTCGCCTTCTTCAGTCTCCCGGCCATTTAATTCCCGCTACAGTGCCCACTCTATCCGTGATGGCCGACAATCAAATCGGTGACCATGACGGCTTCTTTTATGCACTGTTCGAAAAGACGAGGGTTTGAAAAGCTCCTGCACAGACTGTGCGCGTTGCTGCTTGTCTCCGCGCTGTGGCCTTGCTTTGCACAAACGCAAGTGGAAGTCACCCAGTTCGAGGTGGAGCGCTACGCCGAAGAAGTCGTACTCAACGCACAAGTGCAATTCGAGCTCTCCTCTTCCGTGGAGGATGCTCTGCTGCGGGGCATCCCCGTGTATTTTCGGGCGGAAGCCGAAGTGCTTAGAGAGCGCTGGTACTGGTATGACAAGTCGCTCTCCGCAGTCTCCAGGCACTACAAGCTCGCTTATCAGCCCCTGACCAGGCGGTGGCGTGTGAGCATCAGTGCCGGCCCCTCCAGTGCAGCTGGTCAGGGTTTGACACTGAGTCAGTCCTATGACACCTTGGCTGCTGCGATGTTGTCCGTGAAGAAAATCAGCCGCTGGCGAGTAGCCGGGCCCGGTGAGTTGGAACCGACCGGGCGCTATCGCTTAGATTTCCGGTTCAACTTGGATGTAAGCCAATTGCCACGCCCCTTTCAAATCGGGCTATTGGGGCAAACGGACTGGGACATCAACATCCTCCGCTCCCAGCCCCTGTTGCCGGAGTTCAGCAAGTGAGCGACATGGCCCACGCTGAAAGGGCTGATCCGACGAAAGTCCAGCACACATCGCGCCCGATGCGTCGCGCAATTGCGATTGGTTCCACGGTCATGGTGCTGATTGGCCTCACTTTGCTGTATCTCCTGACGCAGGCCACTAACAACCGTGAACTCTACGAAAGTAGCTATCAAACGCTCTTCATGGTGAATGTGGTGGTTGCGAGCCTCTTGGTGGGTGCAATTACATGGGTGAGTTACAGGCTTGTCACCCGACTGCGGCAGGGGCGATTCGGGAGCAAGCTGCTCTTAAAATTGGCCACGATTTTCGCTTTGGTGGGGGTCGCTCCGGGGCTGTTGATCTATGTCGTCTCTTACCAATTTGTATCGCGTTCGATCGAAACCTGGTTTGACGTCAAAGTCGAAGGTGCACTCGAAGCGGGTTTGAATTTGGGGAGGGTCACGTTAGATACGCTGACTGTCGACCTCGCCGGGAAGTCCAAAGCGGCGGCCGGTCTACTGGCCGAAAGTCCGGAGGGTGCTTCTGGTCTGATCGCGGAAAAGTTACTGGACCAACTGGGTGCAACCGACATCACGATCTGGAGTGGCTCAGGTGCTTTGATCGTGAGCACCGGTCAATCTAAGTTCCAACTGAGCCCGGATAAACCAACCAATAGCCAGTTTCGAAGTGCGAGACAGCAGAGATCATTGGCATGGGTAGAGGGCTTGGATGATGTGGCGATGGATGGTTTGACGACCGCCCGGATAAAAGCCTTGGTGCCAATATCAAACCCGAACCTCGGCTTGGCATCCGAAGCGCGCTACATGCTGGTTACAAAAGCGCTCCCCACAAGCCTCGTCAGCAATGCTTTGGCTGTTGATCGTGCAAACCGTGAGTATCAAGAACGTGCGTTGGGTCGGGAAGGGTTGAAGCGCATGTACATCGGAACACTCACTTTGAGCTTGTTCTTGGCGGTGTTTGCTGCAATTTTGCTGGCAGTTGTGCTGGGAAACCAGATTGCACGCCCCCTCCTGTTGTTGACAGAAGGCGTGAATCAGGTGGCGGCAGGCGACTTGACACCCAAGCTGGCTTTGCAGGGGCGCGACGAGCTCGGCGGGCTCACGCGCGCGTTTGCGTCCATGACGCAACAGCTCTCAGATGCGCGGCAGGCTGTCGAAGTCAGTATGTCGCAGGTCAATTCGGCCCGGGCCCATCTGCAAACGATCCTCGATAACCTCACGTCAGGCGTGATTGTGTTGGACCCAACCGGCGCCATCGTGAGCTCCAACCCCGGAGCCTCGCGGATCCTGAAGAAAGACTTGGAGCAGTTTGAAGGGGAGCGGCTATCCGAAATCCAAGGTCTGGAACTGTTTGGCGCTGGGGCGAAAAAGCAGTTCGACATTTTGGTTGAAGGCAATCAGGACCAAGCCATAGACCATTGGCAGCAGCCGTTTGAGTTGTCGGGTTCGGTATCCACCGTCAACAGCCCCTTCGAAGGACCCGTAACCCTTGTAGCGCGGGGTGCGGAGCTTCCTTCGCATCATCAGCTATTGGTCTTTGATGACATTACGGAAATCGTGTCGGCCCAGCGCGCGCAAGCATGGGGCGAGGTCGCCCGTCGTTTGGCACATGAAATCAAAAACCCCTTAACGCCGATTCAACTCTCCGCCGAGCGTCTAGAAAAAAAACTGAGCGGCAAGCTAGAGGCGGTTGAGCATGCAATTCTGATCAAGTCCGTCAAAACCATCGTGGATCAGGTCGACTCGATGAAGCGTCTGGTCAACGAGTTTCGTGACTACGCCCGCCTGCCTGCGGCTGAACTCAAGCCCCTAATGCTCAACAGCCTCGTGAAAAACGTGCTCCATCTGTATGACTTGGAAAACACCAAAGTACCTGTAGTCCTGGAGTTGGACCCCGAATGTCCTCCCGTTTTGGGCGATGCGGAGCAGTTGCGACAGGTCATTCACAACCTGCTGCAAAACGCCCAGGACGCCTGCCTGTCTGCAACCACTCCGCATGACATCGTGCGCACCGTGACCATTCGCACCCAGTGGCAGTCCGCCAACCGCAGGGTCCGGTTGTCTATCCGCGACCAAGGCGACGGATTCTCCGAGAACATTTTGAAAAGGGCGTTTGAGCCCTATGTCACCACCAAAACCCGAGGAACTGGCCTGGGACTTGCTGTGGTGAAGAAGATTTCTGACGAGCATGGCTCACGGATTGACATAGGCAACATACAAAAAGACGGCGTCATCTTGGGTGCGCAAGTGTCGTTATCATTGGCTATTGCACCCGACGCAGCGACCTGAACGCTAAACGGGTTTCACAAGGGGCAGCGCAAGCAATATGGCGAATATTTTGGTGGTGGATGACGAGCACGGCATCCGTGAGCTTCTTTCCGAAATCCTTAATGATGAAGGACATACGGTAGAGCTCGCCGAAAACGCAGCGCAAGCCCGCGCAGCCCGCCTGCGGGAGCGCCCGGACCTTGTCTTGCTGGATATCTGGATGCCTGACACCGACGGCGTCACCCTGTTGAAGGAGTGGGCTTCCACTGGTGCCCTCACCATGCCGGTGATCATGATGAGCGGGCACGCGACCATCGACACTGCGGTCGAAGCTACCAAAATAGGAGCACTCGCGTTCCTCGAGAAGCCCGTCACACTTCAAAAGCTCTTGAAAGCGGTCGAGCAAGGGCTCACGCGTGGTGCGGTGCGCAAGGCGGCGCCAACACCCATCGAATACAGCGCATTGCCAGAACCCATCGCTGTCGATTCCCTCTCGGTGGTGAGTCTTGTTGAAACGGGTCCACAAGCGCATCAAGATTTCGAATTGGACAAGCCATTGCGGGAAGCTCGCGATGAGTTTGAAAAGGCTTACTTTGAATACCATTTGGTCAAAGAAAATGGCTCAATGACGCGGGTCGCCGAGCGGACCGGGCTGGAAAGAACCCACCTTTACCGCAAGCTGAAACAACTCGGAGTTGATCTTTCTCGCGGCAAACGAAATAACGTCTAAATTTAATGCTAGAATTCAAGGCTTAGGCCCGGTAGCTCAGTCGGTAGAGCAGAGGATTGAAAATCCTTGTGTCGGTGGTTCGATTCCGCCCCAGGCCACCAATCCAAGACGCCCAACTGTTCTCAGTTGGGCGTTTTCATTTGGGCCATCCCCAGAGCACGCGGGGTGCGGCGCAATTCTACGTGTGCCAACCCCCTCCAGTACTTGGGGCGGTATTGACCCCCAAATCTCATATTCCGCCTTCTCTTCTCACTAAACTTCTGCAAACCCTCACGCTGTGGCACACGCAGAACGCCTTTCACGGCAACAACTTACGCGTGTGTCGGATACGAAGGTTTTGCTATCGACTTGCTGAGGCAAACCATGAGGTTTGTGTGTTGTCGCACACAACGCTTTGAGAAATCGCCCCCGAAAGTAGTCACCCAGCGGAGCACGGCATCGAGTAAAGCCCCGGTCTTTGCACCGTGACCACCAACTCTCGGTACGCCATCAACGGACGATCGGCTCCCGGTTTTCCTTTGTCACGTGACTTCACCTTGAACACATCGATGGGCTTGTCGCTGTCCAAACCTGCACGCTCCATGATTCGTTCGGCACGCATGGGCTCACCCTTGAACGACCAAAGCGACTGGAACACGGATGCCTGCGCCTCGGTGAGGTTGATGTGGCCGTACTCTGGCAGCAGCACCGTGCGGAAGTCGTCCGCGAAGGGGCCGTAAACCGGTTTAGCGGGCTCACGTGGCGTTTCTTCCGGGCGGTTGCCCTGTGGGGCGATAAAGGAGATGCCGTCGCCGTAAAAGGCGAACCGCTCCTGAAGTGGCAGCCACTCGATGTCGGCAGCGAACGGGTGGGCAGTCTGGTCGATGGGTTTGGGTGTGATGACCCGCAGGCTTGCACCCTTGACTCGGAAACCATCCAAGATCCCAGGTGTGCGCACAAGGGTAGAAAGGCTGCGGGCCAGAATGACCGGCCCCTGCCTGGCATCTCCCAGCCGCCAAATGCCCGGGCCAACCTGATCGATGCCGTCGCGGCTGTTGATCTCCAAGGCCAAGCGCAACTTCTTGCGCAGCCAATCCTCGTTGAGCACGACCGCTGCCAGATCCTGTGGCTCGATTTGGATTGGGCCGCATTCAGGGCATTGGCAAAGCCTGCCGCCTTTGCCATCACCGACGACTTGCCCACGGTGCAGGTTGCAATGTGGGCAAAGTACGTATTGCTGATTGACGGGCGCAGGCTTTATGGCAGAGCCGAGCAAGGTGCATGCAGCCACCTCGTGAGGGGACAACGCCCAGCGATGGACGTGCGTTCCCTCAGCGAACAAGCGACACACCAACGACCAAGCATGATGTGAGTTCACGCTCACTCCTGGTACGCGGGTTCGGACTGGAAGGCGTCTTCACCGGGCGGCTGCTCGTTGGCGTTCAGCGTTTGGTCGGCACCCAGAATGCCGAGGGCAACCAGGTAGCCTTCGAGCTGCGCCTGCATCTTGGCGTCGAACTTGTGAAGGTTCAGTCGGCCTTTGCGGGTGATCTCGATGGTGATGACCTTCGATCGCATCTTGCCGGGTTCGGGTGGGTAGTACAGGTTGATGTGCGCCGAGTTGATCTGCCAGTTGCGCTTGAGCGGGTTCTCGTTGGGGAAGGACTCTGCGATCAGTTCGGTCACACATTGCTGGTCGCTTGATGCGGTGGCCGTGCATTCAACCTTCAGGTCGCCGTGGGGGCTGAGCAGTGAAAGGGTCTTGATCTGCACCGCCATGAACCCATCGGTGGTCAGCGCCTGGGGCACATCAAAACCCAGCCGCAACGCAGACAGGTCCAGTGTGGGCGGCTTGATGCGGTGGGCATCGACCTTCGTGCCCAGCAGATGCTCTGCGAATGCCTCTAGCAGCATGTTGTGGTACTTGACCCCGCCCTTGACCAGGGTGCGCGCCACACCGGTCTTGGCCGAATACTCCAGCACCATGTGAATGTTGGGATTGCCGACGCGACGGGTCAGGTTCGAGCCTTCGAACTCCAGACGCAGCATAGCTAGGTCTTTGACATGGACCGTCAGCAGATAGACATCGGGGGAGCGCTCCAGCACATAGGCCACGCTGCCGTCGCCGCATTGCAGCTCCCGCTGATAGAACGCCGAGATGGATTGGCGCATGCCGAGCATTGCGGCTTCGGATGTGTTGGGCTTGCGTTTGACGCCCAGATCGTTCTGTTGTGCCTGGGTGCCATGGCGCTCGAAGAAGTCCACATCACCGGCCAGATCAAACAGCTCGGGGTGGTTCACGTACAGCCAGAACGAGCGATGGATGTCACTTTGGCTGGCGACCAACCCCATCAATGCGGCACCGTCCTTTTGGGCCACCTGAAACATTGCCTGTTTGCCCGCTGCATCCCCCAGTCCAACGCTTGCCATGAGTTTGGCAATGAGTGCATCACGGGCAATTTCGTCAGGCCAAGACCGGATGGCCTCGATCACGGTCTGGGTGACCTCTTGGCCATCCGACCAGGACAGATCGTCCGGTAAGGGCAGCCCGTTGGCAGCCAGGAAGTTTTGCAAGGTGGCGTCTACGGGCAGCTCGAGCAGCACATCGACAAAGGTTTTTTTCATTTTTCTGGTCCTTATGAAATGTCGGTGTTCTGCGTACAGGGGATGCTGGCGCGGGCCGACGGGTTGTTTACAAATACCCCGTCAAAGTAAAGTGGCGAGATACAGCGTAATTGTGTCCCGCTTATTTCCGCTTGTCAAACAACGTAGAACATGGTGGTGGATGGTGTATCTTGGTGCTATACTATTAGGCTGTTTTGATTCAGACAGGAGCTGTGCCATGGCATCGACCTTAGGAGCGCGGTTGCGACGTCTGCGGGAGGCCAAGAAGCTGACATTGCAGCAAGTGGCCGACGCAGTTGGCTGCACCAAGGCATACATCTGGGAACTGGAAATGAAAGAGGGGCAGCGCCCTTCCGCCGAGCGGGTTCATCTGCTGGCCAAGGTTCTGGGGGTCACGATGGAAGACCTCATGAACGAGACCAACGAACAGGTCCCCGAGGCCACGGTTGAAGATGTGGCTTTCTTCCGCCAGTACGCCACCATGTCGGAGGATGAGAAAAATCGCGTTCAAGACATGATGAAGCTGATGTTCCCCGGCTCTGCACAAGAGGAACCCAAGCGTTGAGTGGCAGCTTAGACCTGACCCCAAGCAAAGCGGCGAACATGATCCTGCGTTGGATGCGTGTCGCCGATGAGGAGAAGGCTGCGTACATTGATCTCGACAGGGTTCGGGAGGGGCTGCCAACTACGCCCTACGGTGAAGGGGTCAAAATCATCAAGCCCCCTATGGCCTCAACCGTGAGCAGTGTTGAAGGGATGCTGGTTTGCAATCCCAATGATCCTGCCGAGTGGGGAATCTTCTACAACCCAGAGGCCAGCCCTGAGCGCCAGCGATTCACCATTGCTCATGAGCTGGGGCACTTTGTTCTGCACAGGGCAAAGCGACGCACCTTCAATTGCGACAAAGCCGCAGTTCATTTCAGTCAAGACACAGCAGCCAACATTGAACGCGAGGCGGATGAATTCGCCAGCAATCTGTTGATGCCTGGCGATGTCCTGCGTGATCGCATCACCAGTCAGGACGTTGACCTTCACTTGCTCAGTGGCTTGGCCAAAACATTCGGCGTGTCGTTCGAGGCCTTATGCATCCGCTTCATCAAGTTCACGGAGAAGCGTGCGATCTTGCTGCACTGGGACAACGGCTTTCTCAAGTACGAATGGCGCAGCCGCAGTGCTGTGTTGAGCAACACCCGCATTCGAAGGCTGAGTGATCCCGCTGAACCTCTGCGCGATACCGTAGCAGCAGATGAGTCCATTCCTCAGGAGTGGAATGGGATCGATATGTCCGCTGCTGTGTGGTGCGTCGGTGAGCAGCCATACATGAAGCTGCAGGAGTTCAAGCACAGCTATGGCGGACGCGACCGCGTGCTGACGTTGTTGATCCTTGAAGATGCCGAACCACGCCGATGGGATAACTCCTGGCAGAATCAGGAGAGCTTCGACAGCTTCGATCAGTTTGTCAGCGATAGAAAATCCTGACATCAGGAATCTGGACTGACCATGTTCAAGGCCATTAAGACGTTCATCCAAAATGCCAGAGTCAACTTTGACTACCCGCGATATGAGCGTGAGCTGCGAAAGCACCACTTGGCGCAGGCAGAGTTGCGCTTTGATTCAAGCGAACTCAACAGGGAAGCATCTCAGATAAGGAGCCAGGCAACTATCGCCGGTGAACAGAAATTTTCTGGGGATATCAACCCTCTACGGCGTCAGGTATCTGCTATTGAGACTGAGCTTCAAAAAAATCAACAACTGCTGCTGGTTTTTGAAAGAGACTACAAGACTGAGCTTGATGATTTGTACGCAAGGAAAAACCATCTCTTAGAGCAAAAAAATGCCCTGATCGAAGAATCAAAAAGCATAAAGGCCGATCGCACAGAAGCGCATGATGACCTCAAAGATGCCTACGAAGATCTTGAAGACGCAAAAGGAGATGTTGGCCGCTGGTATTCCAAATCTGAACGCAATCCACTTCTGTTTGGAAATGGCGGAAAGAAGTTGCCACGGCACTCAATGTTTGGCCAAAGTCACGGAGACCTGTCAGCAGCAAAAAGTCGTCGTGGCCAAGCTGTAGGTGATATTGGCAGTGGCAAAAGAAGACTCGCTTCGATCAAAGCTAAGCAAGCTGAGAACAGGCAGGACATAGAGAAAAATTTCGCCGACGTTGGAGAGGTCAAAGAACTCATCACGAAAGTGAAGGCTGATCGACAACGGATGTATGACCTTAAAGCCGAAGGCTTTGATCCAACGGTGCTGCGTAATGCAATTCAATCAAGTCAATCTTCTCTGGCCGAGTTAAAACGGCGATTGCAGGTCCTAGAGGATAGGCAGCGCGCATCGGTTGTAGAAACGCAGGCTCGAATGGGGTTGGGTGAGAAGGAGACAGCAATTTTGGCGTTGCAGAAAAGTAAGGCCAAATTCATAGATGATTTTGATTCCGAAACAAGTCAAGCGACCAGACGCGATGAGCACCGTAAGCAATGGGTGGCAGGTCACAGGTGACCCAAACCTCTACGACATAGGATGATCCACCACATAACACGTTACGCCAAGTGACCTTGGCCCATAGCATGAGAAGCGTTTTTTACAGGAACGCTGACCATGCACAACAACGAACAAACCTCTAATCTCAGGGCTGGCGCAGGCCCTCGACACCCGCAACAAGAAGTCGTCGATCTAATCGCAGTGGCCCTGCTGCGACTGCGCGAAGCTGAGTCATCTGCGCAGAAACCTTCACCTATTCGCGACAGTAGGAAGGTTTCACTTGGCTTCGCTGGCCAGAAGAGCGTGAATGCAAACACCGATCACTAAGAAGGAGTTTGCACATGACGACACACGCAGAACAATCAAAAACAGTATCCATCGCGGCGCAAGTTGCGCAGCTTCCGCATTTGCCCATGCAGAACATCTGGGCCATGTGGGACGCGCATTTTGATGAACGCCCACAGCACCACCATCGCACCTGGCTGGAGTCCCGACTGGCCTACAAGATTCAGGAAAAGGCCTTCGGCTCTCTCAAGCCGACGACGCGTAGGAAGTTGGAGGAAATCGGCGAAACAGGGGTGCTTCCCAAGCGCTTGCAAGGTGATGCTGATCGCCTGCTGCCGGGCACCATGCTCAGCCGGTTCTTTGACGACCAAGAGCACAAGGTGGTTGTGCGCGGCGTGCGCGACTTCGAATATCGTGGCCAACGGTTCAAGAGCTTGTCGGCGATCGCACGACTGATCGCTGGTTGCCCGTGGTCTGGCCCTGCCTTTTTTGGGTTGAAGTCGACCAAGAAGGAGGCCGCATGAGAACCTCTCGCACAGCAGTGGCAAGCACGCCCTCGTTCATTGTCACGCGCAGTATGAAAATGACACGCAAACGCGGTGAGGAATTGATACACCTCGACTAACGTGCCAAGCCATCCGAACCATGGATGGGACTGGCAATGATTACGAACGAGGAGTACATGGAACTCAAGGTTTTAAGGAAGCACAGGCTGAGCTTGCGCGAGATATCGGCGCAAACTGGAATGGCAGTCAACACGGTGCGTAAGTATTTGGAGGGCGGTCCGCCGGCCATGAAGAAACTGCCGGAACGTAAAAGCAAGCTCGATCCATTCAAGGACTACTTGGCTGGACGTATTCAGGCGGCCAAGCCTGATTGGATTCCCGCAACGGTGCTGCAGCGTGAGATTGCCGCACAGGGGTATACGGGCTCCGTGCGCATCCTGCAGGAGTACCTCAAGGAGTTGCGTCCACAGGCGCGCCCGGATCCGGTTGTGCGGTTCGAGACCCAGCCCGGTGAGCAAATGCAGATGGACTGGATCGAGTTCCGCAAGTCTGGGCATAAAGACGGCATGTTGGCGGCGTTTGTGGCAACGCTTGGCCACAGCCGGGCGACCTTCGCGGAGTTTGTCACAGACATGAAGCTGGAGACACTACTGGCGTGCCATGTCAGGGCGTTCGAGAGCTTTGGTGGAGTCACCCGTGAAGTGCTGTACGACAACATGAAGACCGTCATCCTCAAGCGTGACGCCTACGGCAAGAACCTGCACCAGTTCCAGGGTGCCTTTGCTGACTTTGCGCACCACCATGGCTTTGTGCCGCGGGTGTGCAAGCCCTATCGGGCCAAGACCAAGGGCAAAGTCGAACGCATGAATGGCTACATCCGGCGCAGCTTCTGGGTGCCATTGGTGGCGAGTATGAAGCAGCAATGCTTGGTGGTGGACGCGGACACAGCCAATCGGGAAATGCGCACCTGGCTGCGTGACGTTGCCAATGTGCGGATCCACGGAACCACTGGGTGTGTGCCGGCACTGGCTTTGCAACAGGAGCGCACACATCTGCTGGCCATCCCCAGCGCCTACAGTGGGCGAACAGTGCGTCAATTGCAAAAAGTCACCGGTAGCGGCGCAGCAGTCCGGCCAATTCCAGCCGCGGCATGGCGAGGCCTGCAGCATCCTCTGGCGATGTATGACACGCTGGTGCACAACCAAGCCTCAGCAGGAGGACGACCATGAGCCTGCAAATGGAAAGACTGCGTGAACTGTGTGATCAGCTGCGCCTGCTCAACTTACCCGATCAGCTTGCCCACTTGGGGCAAATGGCGGCCAAGAAAGAGCTGGGGTACCTGGAGTTCCTGGAGCAAGCCTTGCGTGGCGAGGCTCTAGCCAGAGTGGAGAGAACACGCGCCATGCTCACGCGCATAGCGGGCTTCCCCGCCATCAAGACGCTTGATGAGTTTGACTTCCAGTTTGCCAGCGGCGTGCCCAAACCCCTGGTACAGGAGCTTGGCAGTCTGGCCTTCGTGGAGCGCAGCGAGAACGTGGTCTTGCTGGGCGCCAGTGGGGTGGGCAAAACCCACTTGGCCATCGCCTTGGGCTACAGGGCAACCCAGGCTGGAATCAAGACGCGTTTCATCACGGCGGCAGATCTGCTGATGACACTGAGCACGGCACTACGGCAGAACACCCTGGAAGAGGCTATCAAACGCATCGTGCGTCCCTACCGGCTGTTGATCATTGACGAGGTCGGGTACCTTCCCATGAATCGGGAACAGGCGAATCTTCTGTTCCAAGTCATTGCCAAACGCTATGAAGTGGGAAGTCTCATCCTGACCTCCAATCTGCCGTTTGGGCAATGGGACCAGACGTTTGCAGACGATGCCACGCTGACAGCGGCGCTACTTGACCGACTGCTCCACCACGCCCATGTGGTCCCGATTTCAGGAGACTCCTATCGCCTGAAAGATAAGCGGCGTGCCGGTGTGATTGCCGCCAGCAGCAATACCCTACTCAAACGAAAACGCAGTCACCTTGATACACAGGAGGAACAGGCAGCCTAAGGGCGCCAAGCAGTCAGTGGCGAGCCACTGACTGCTTGAAAGACAAGCAAAGACAAAACAGACAATCGCCCCACACAACGGTGTATCAAATCCACGCCGCGTTTGCGTTCGACAGCTGTATCAAATCGAAACTGCGTTTGACATCATCCCCAAAAAGCGCTGCGCGATCTACACGCGCAAGTCGACCGATGAAGGCTTGGACCAGGAGTACAACAGCCTGGAAGCACAACGCGATGCTGGTCTCGCATTCGTGAGCAGCCAACGCCACGAAGGTTGGCTGGCGCTGGATGACACATACGACGACGGCGGATTCTCCGGTGGCAATATTGATCGTCCTGGACTCAAACGCCTGATGGCAGACATCGAGGCCAGAAAAATTGATGTGGTGGTGGTCTACAAGATCGACCGGCTCACACGCAGCCTGCCCGACTTTGCCAAGCTGGTGGAGGTGTTCGATCGCAACAACGTCTCGTTTGTCTCGGTCACACAGCAGTTCAATACGACCACTTCGATGGGGCGACTGACGCTCAACATCTTGCTGTCCTTTGCACAGTTTGAACGTGAGGTCACGGGCGAACGCATCCGAGACAAGATCGCAGCCAGCAAGGCCAAGGGCATGTGGATGGGGGGTACGCCTCCGTTGGGCTATGACGTGGTCGATCGCAAACTGCTGGTCAACGAGCGAGAGGCCAGTCTGGTGCAGGACATCTTTCGTCGGTACGCGGAGCACGGTTCGGCAGCACGCCTTGTGCGCGAACTGGAGATCGAAGGTCACAGCACTAAGTCTTGGGTCACACAATCCGGCCAGCACCGTGCGGGTCGCCCCATCGATCAGCAGTACCTGTTTTGCCTGCTGCGAAACCGGCTCTACCTTGGCGAGATCAGCCACAAGGGTGAGTTCTTCCCAGCGCAACACACCAGCATCATTTCGCAGGAGCTGTGGGATGGCGTGCAAGCGTTCGTCAACCGGCGCAAGCAAGGCCCAAGGGTGCGCAAAGACGAATACCCGGCGCTGTTGGGCGGCTTGTTGTTTGCACCCGATGGCCAGCGCATGATCCATCACTACACCAAGAAAAAGAATGGCCGCATGTATCGGTACTACGTGCCGTACTTGGAAAAGCGACGCAGCGCAGGCGCAACCCAAGATGGACGCGGGCAAAGCATCGGTGCGCTCCCGGCAGCTGAAATCGAGGCTGCGGTTTTGAATGAAATCGAGCTGGCGCTGATGGAGCCGGAGCCACTGATTGGCGTTTGGCGATCATGCCTGCAGCACAGTGCCGGAGCCGATCTTCAAGAAGACCAGGTGGTGGTGTCGATGCGACGAATTGCCGATGTCTGGAAGCAGTTGTTTCCGGCGGAGCAACAGCGCATTGCACAGTTGCTCATTGAACGCGTGGACTTCAGGGACGGTAGCTTGGACATCCATTGGCGCGAGGATGGCTGGATCGGACTGGATCCAAGCATCGTGGCCCACCCCTACGTGGAAGAGACCAAGGAATACGCAGAGGAGGTGATGGCATGACGAGCGAGGCATATCAAGGCAACCCAAGGCTGCGCAGTGTGCGCATTGATGTGGGGGGGGCGGCGCGGCAAATCATGGATGGCACTCAGCGTGTGACCATGGTCCCGCTGACGATCCGCCGCAAACAAAACCGCAAGCTGCTGACCCCACCGTCAGGCACTGGGGCCAACGTCATGTCCGGCGGCTTGGACATTCCGATGATTAAAACGCTGGGCAAGGCGTTTTATTGGCAGCGCTTGCTCGATGAGGGCAAGTACGCCACTGCGACCGATCTGGCTCGGGCTTTCAAGCTGGAGCCGGGCTGGGTCGCGGAGGTCATGCGCATGGCGAATCTGGCACCCGAAATCATTGAGGCCATCCTGGACGGTTCCCAGCCACGGCATCTGAATCTGCAGACGATCCGTGGGCGTCATGAGCCCCTGCCACGCGACTGGGAAAAGCAAAAAAGGATGCTTGCCTTTGTGTGATTTGGCTCAGCTTGATTTGACTGAAAACGGCCAGGAGCGGTCATTCATCGCAAGCCTATAAGTCCTTACAGAACCTCTCTGGGCGATTGATTGAACATCTTGCGAAACATTTTTGCGAAGGCTGATGTGCTGCTGTACCCCAGTTCCTGAGCGATGGCACCGATGGGCTTGCCTTGTTCTCCTAACGCAAATGCGTGCATCAGTCTTGCCTGCTGCCGCCAACTGTGAAGCGTGAGCCCTGTCTCCAAAGGGAATAACCTGATGATGCTTCGCTCCGAGAGGCCCACGCGTTTGCCCAACTCAGCAATCGACACCGATTCATCCAAAGTGTCGAGTAAATGCCGTGCAATTTGTGCAAGACGTCTGTCTGCGGGAACTTTGAGCGAGAACGGCAATTTTTGTTGCTGATTGATTTCATCCACGATCACTTGCATGAGTCGGCCATCAGCCCCTTTCTGGTTGTACAGAGGCGGGACGGTCATTGATCGCACAATGAGTTCACGCAACAGTGGTGAAACGGCACGCACTTGACACTCATCAGACGGCGCCTTCACCGTGCCTGGCTGGAGATACAAGGTCCGCATCTCGACGGCGGTGTTCATCTTGACCGAATGCTCGACAAGCGCCGGAATCCAAAGGCTGTAGTTGGAAGGAATGGTCCAGATCGAACCCAGAGCCTCGATGGTCATGACACCTCGGATGGCGTAAATGAGTTGATCGCGCTCATGGAAATGGTGCTTGATGACATGACCAGCTTTGTCCTTTCGAGCAAAGGCTGACACAGGGCGAGGCACTTCATTGGCCTTGTGGGAGTCCGGGTGGTGACTCAAGGCGTCAGACGACTTGGGGTGCTTTGGCGGTTTTGGATTCATTTATGGCGTTTGGGGATATATCAGTCAGGCCATCCTAAGGCAACATTTGGCCATGCACAACAAATCTACCAACCTTCTTCTCAACATCGGTCACGCGCTTGACCATATGTTTCTCTTGATATTTGCCACAGCGGTCACCACCATCGCCAAAGATTTCGGGGTGGAACGGTGGGAAGACCTCATGCCCTACAGCGTGGCGGCGTTTTTCTTCTTTGGTCTGGGTTCCATGCCCGCAGGCCGATTGGGTGATCTGTGGGGGAGGCGTCAGATGATGATTGTCTTTTTTGTGGGCATCGGGCTGGCCTCTATCCTGGTCGCAACAACGAATTCGCCAATGCAGCTGGCACTTGCCCTGGCAATTCTGGGCTGTGCAGCATCCATCTATCACCCGGTTGGCATCCCCATGCTGGTTCAGGGCGCTGAGCGTCCTGGCTGGACCATCGGTGTGAACGGATTGGCTGGCAATTTGGGTCTGGCCGTCGCCGCCGCCGTGACCGGGCTGTTCATCAAGTATTTCGGCTGGCGAATGGCATTCGTGATTCCCGGCGTGATCAGCATCTTGTGCGGGGTGGTGTTCGCCTTGTGCGCTCCCAGCGAAGCCACTGCCCCCGCCAAAAAGAAGGCGGCAACAGGTCAGCACGATGGCATCTCTATTCCCAAGCTGCTGATGATCATGACGATTGCCGCCACCAGTGGCAGCATGCTGTTCAACTTCTCTACAAGCAGCAACTTTGAGCTGCTGACGAACAAATTTTCCGAGATCTCACAGGACCCAGCACTGATCGGTGCGTTCCTGGCTGGCGTCTACGTTTTGGCTTCATTGACCCAACTGCTGATTGGGCACTTGCTGGACAAAGTCGCGTTGAAAACGCTCTACCGCTCTGTGATCGTGGTGCAGTTCATAGCCTTAGTGCTAGCGAACAATACAGAAGGCTGGATGTTCTACCTGGCCCAATTGTTGTTCATGGCCGCCATCTTCGGTGCCATCCCATTCACCGATGTCATGGTCGTCCGTTTTGTGGACGATGCCATGCGGTCCCGAGTTTCAGGCATGCGTTTGGCCGTATCGCTGGGGGCCAGTTCACTGGCGGTCTGGTTGATTGGCCCTATCGTCAAAGCCGCAGGATTCACAACCCTGATTTGGGTTATGGCTGCAACGTCGTGCATGACCTTCGCCGTGGTGAGCTTGCTACCAAGCGCACAGAAAAAGGCTTCCAAGTAAAGCGAATCGCCTGCTTATTGATTCAACGACGGCTTTGGGTCGGACTGAGACACTCACCTAACAGTGCCCGTAAAGGACATCTGGACTACAAAAATTTAGTACCTGAACATCAGGCAAATTCACCACCGGCGAGCCAAGTGCTCGCCGTTTTCATTTGTGGCGGTGCATTGGCGAACCAGAAGTTTCCGCGTGGTTCGCCAATCGGTCCCTCGTATGTTCGCCACCCGAAATCTCCAATGACACCTGTTCCTCAACAACGTCAAAGGAGTACTTCATGCCAGCAACGGCAACCTCACTTACTCGATCGACTCAAGAAGCGATCAACACCCTGTCACCCGGAGATCGCCGGGTGCTCAACGAGAACGAACTGGCCCAGCGCTGGGGCATCAGCCCCAAAACACTTCAACGCTGGCGCTGCGAAGGTCGTGGTCCCAAGTATCTGAAATTGTCCAAGCGCGTGAGCTATGCGCTCGAGATGATTTTGGATTTCGAGAAAAACGCTCTGCACGTTTCGACGTCCGAGCGCGCGACGGCCTGAAGGGAGGACAGAGATGAACGACTTGTCCATTTTCCCTGCCGACATTGCTGAGATGTCCGTTTCCCAGCTGGCCAACCTGCCTGCGCAGCAACTGGTGGAGGTCGATACCAATTTGGATCAGGCCATTGCCTGGCTCAAAGCGGCTCGTACAAAACTGGATGGCGCTCTGGACCAACGCTTCGGTGCGCAAGGTCGCGAGAGCCTCAACGCTTCCGGGCGTGATTTCGGGACCGCGCACGTCAAAGCCGATGGCTTGCACGTGAAGTTCGATCTGCCCAAGAAAGTCTCCTGGGATCAGAAGAAGCTCAAGACCATCGCCGAGCGCATCGTCGCCTCCGGTGAAACCGTGGAGAGCTATCTCGACGTCAAGTTGTCGGTACCTGAATCCCGGTACACGAACTGGCCGCCCGCATTGCAGCAGCAATTCGCCGACGCCCGCACGGTCGAGGCAGGCAAGCCCTCTTTCCACATTTCCCCTGAATCGGAGGTCTGATCATGAATCAGCAATTGATGCCGTTCGACTATGAAGGTCGAGAAATTCGTGTCGTGAAAGACGACCAAGGTGATCCCTGGTTTGTTGCAGCCGACGTATGCGCAGTCTTGCAACTGCCCGAAACCCACAAGGCTGTCGCCCGTCTGGATGAAGACGAAAAGGATCGGAATTCAATTCCGACCCCTGGCGGGAGTCAGTCCATGACCGTGGTCAGCGAGTCTGGCCTCTACAACCTCGTGCTTGGTAGTCGTAAAGCGGAAGCAAAACGATTTAAGCGTTGGGTCACGCATGAGGTTCTGCCCGCCATCCGTAAGACCGGCTCTTATGCCGTGCCTGCGATGGCTGCATTGCCCGCACCTACTCAAGACCGAGTTACCTCGCTGCTTCTGATTGGTGAGGCAGTGGCTAAGGTGCCAGGGGTGAAGGCGGGCATTGCAATGGCGGCCACGCTGACCTGCATCCATGAAAACACCGGACTGACCATCGAGACCTTGCGTCGCGCTCTGCCTGCAGCCAACGAGCCGATCTGCTCTCTCAATGCCACGCAACTGGGCAAGCTGGTCGGCCTCTCGGCCAAGACCACCAACCTGCGCCTGGCCAACCTGGGTCTGCAGGTGCGCAATGAGCGTGATGAGTGGGAGCTTACCGAACCGGGTGAGGCGTGGGCGGAAGCGATGCCGTACTCACGCAATGGACACAGCGGATACCAGATTCTCTGGAATCCGAGCGTTGCTCAAGAACTGCGTGAGGTGGCGTGATGGGACTTCCAATCATTACCGCCGACCAACGCATGCGCGAGAAAAAGGGCGTGAAGCTGGTTCTGCTCGGCAAGAGTGGCATCGGAAAAACCACCCAGCTGAAGACACTGCCTGAAGACAAGACCTTGTTCGTTGATCTTGAGGCAGGAGACCTCGCTGTCAAAGACTGGCGTGGTGACTGCGTGCGTCCAACCACCTGGCCGGAGTTCCGCGACCTGGTCGTGTTTTTGGCAGGACCTAATCCTGCGCTGCCTCCTGAGGCTCCCTATTCGCAGGCGCACTACGCGCATGTTTGCGAACAGTTCGGTGACCCTACTCAGTTGGCCAAGTACGACTGCTATTTCGTTGACAGCATCACAGTGCTGGCGCGTCTGGCGCTCATCTGGGCGAAGACACAGCCGCAAGCTGTTTCTGACCGTACAGGCAAGCCAGACACCCGTGGTGCGTATGGATTGCTCGGCTCGGAAATGTTGGGTGCCCTCATGCACCTGCAGCACGCACGCGGCAAGAACGTCGTGTTCGTGGCCATCCTGGATGAACGACTGGACGACTTCAATCGCAAGGTGTTTGTCCCGCAAATCGAAGGCTCCAAGACAGCAGCTGAGTTGCCTGGAATCGTCGATGAAGTTGTGACGCTGGCCGAGATAAAGGCTGAAGACGGTGCGTCTTATCGCGCGTTCGTCACGCACACGCTCAACCCCTATGGCTTCCCTGCCAAAGACCGTTCGGGCCAGCTGGAAATGCTCGAACCCCCAAACCTGCTCGCACTCATCGAAAAGTGCGCTGCTGCAACCCAACCTCAAAACAACAAGGAGTAAACCATGTCCGCTTGGAACGATTTCAACGATGCCGAACAACAACAATCTTTTGACCTGATCCCCAAGGGCACGGTAGCTCCGGTGCGCATGACGATCAAACCCGGTGGCCACGATGATGCAGCTCAGGGCTGGACCGGTGGCTATGCAACTCAGAGCTTTGAAACCGGGAGCATCTTTCTGGCTTGCGAGTTCGTGATCTTGGACGGCGAATATGCCCGTCGCAAGATGTGGTCGAACGTCGGTCTGCAAAGCAACAAAGGTCCTGCGTGGGGAAACATGGGTCGCACCTTCATCCGTGCGGTGCTCAACTCCTCGCGCAACATCTCACCGCAAGACAACTCTGCCCAAGCGGCAGCGGCGCGTCGCATTCAAGGTTTTCATGAGCTCGATGGCATTGAGTTTATGGCCCGCATCGATGTCGAGAAGGACGGTCGCGGGGAATTGCGCAACGTGGTGAAGATCGCCGTGGAACCTGGTGAACCCGGCTACTCGTCCTCGGGAGTACCAGCAGTTCAGCGTCCTGCCGCTACCTATCAAGCCCCTCCTTCCAGCAGCGCACCAGCCAATAGTTCGGCTGCTCAGGCTCAACGCGCACCTGTCTCGGGCAAGCCGAGCTGGGCTCAGTAAGGAGGGTTAATGAAATGCTGGGTCTGCAACAGACAGGCCCGGGGTTTCGGTCACACCGACAACCGTCACGGTGTGGGCAATCCCCGGCGCTACCCAATCGACTGGGTTTTCTGCTCGAAAAAATGTCAGGACGTCTTCCATGCGATGTACGGGAATTGGCAGCGCGTGCTCGATGGGCGGATCGATATCAAGGAGGTCAACATGATCGATCCCTCTGATATTGAAGTGGCCTCAATGAAGAAGTGCCTCAAGGCATTCGGTGAGTCAGCTGGCGAGATTGGTTTTGCCAAACCCCTGGGCGATTACTCGGAGGCAGAAGCACTGCGCGTCATCGATGCCATCGTGACGTGCTGGACCGAAGCCATGCTGGCGCACCACGAGCAGTCGAAGTTTCCGCCTGTGCGTGGAATGCAACCGACGCCCGATCCTCTGGCACACCCGTTTGCCGACTTGGAGGATGACTTGCCCTGGGTGGTGGAAGGAGGGAAGAAATGATGGACTTCAATTCATCCTCCAGCATCTCGGGCCAGGTTAGCGCGTTGATCGATGTGGGATTGCAAAAGCGTCAAGCTGAGCAACGCCCAAGGACTTACCTCGGAGCGTCCCGTTTAGGCGTCTCCTGTGAACGGGCATTGCAATACGAATTTGCAAAGGCCCCTGTAGATCCTGGTCGTGAGCATCCTGGTCGACTGCTTCGCATCTTCGAGCGTGGCCATCTATCTGAAGACAGCATGATCAAGTGGCTTCGCGACGCAGGTTTTGATCTGCGAACCACGAAGGCTAATGGTGAGCAATTTGGCTTTGCTGCACTGGACGGTCGACTGGCTGGACACATCGATGGCGTGATCGTCGGCGGTCCCGATGGCTTCAAGTACCCCGCCTTGTGGGAGAACAAGTGCCTCGGTTCCAAGTCGTGGCGTGACCTCGAAAAAAACAAGCTGGCCATCTCCAAACCGATCTATCACGCTCAGGTGGTGCTTTACCAAGCCTATCTGGAGCTGCACGAGAACCCTGCGGTTTTCACGGCGGTGAACGCCGACACCATGGAGATCTACACCGAGCTCGTGCCCTTTGATGCGGCATTAGCGCAGCGCATGTCAGACCGTGCACTCAAGGTGATCTCTGCAACCGACGCGGGCGAACTGCTCGTTCGCGCCTATCAAGACCCCACTCATTTTGAATGCCGGATGTGCGCATGGCAGGACCGGTGCTGGAGACAAAGCAATGACGGACGCTAATCAAATCCTCACCGAAAGACTGGTCGATGCACGCGAGGCAGCTTACTGCCTGAAAGTGCCCATCTACTTACTCACCCATCCCAAAGAGCGCCAGCGTCTTGGCCTGCCGCATTACCGCGTCGGCAAGATGGTCCGCTTCAAGGTCAGTGAGTTGATGGCCTGGATGCAAGCGAAAGCAGAAGCAGAGGCGAAAGGAGAGTCGTCGGATGCTTGATTTCAATGACAACGACTCAACTGCACACAAAGATACAGACGCTACTCGAGAGCAGTTGCGTGCGTCGCTGATCGATCGCCTGGAATCGGTGCTGAGCACTCTGTTTCCCGCTGGCAAGAAGCGCCGTGGCAAGTTCCTGATGGGCGACGTCTTGGGCAGTCCCGGTGACAGCCTGGAGGTCGTTCTTGATGGGGAGAAGGCAGGACTGTGGACCGATCGCGCCACGGGCGACGGCGGAGATGTCTTTGGTTTGATTGCTGCTTACCTTGGTGCAGACGTTCAATCCGACTTCCCCCGGGTATTGGACTACGCGGCAGATCTGGTTGGCCAGGCAGCACCTACCCAATCCCGTAAAGCCAAGAAAGAAGCTCCGGTCGACGAGTTGGGACCAGCCACGGCCAAGTGGGATTACTTTGACCCCGCCGGTCATCTGATCGCTGTGGTCTATCGCTATGACCCGCCTGGGGGCAAGAAGGAGTTCCGTCCATGGGACGCCAAGCGTCGCAAGATGGCCCCACCCGATCCTCGCCCCCTGTTCAACCAACCGGGGATGGTCAGTGCCGATCGGGTGATCTTGGTTGAGGGTGAGAAGTGTGCCCAGGCATTGATCGCCACTGGAATCACAGCCACGACTGCCATGCACGGGGCCAATGCACCGGTGGACAAAACCGACTGGTCACCACTCACAGGCAAGGCCGTTTTGATCTGGCCCGACCGAGACAAGCCAGGCTGGGAGTACGCCATGGCGGCGGCGCAAGCTGTCCTGGATGCGGGCGCGCATTCCTGCGATGTTCTCTTGCCGCCCGATGACAAGGCTGATGGCTGGGACGCTGCCGATGCACTGCTCGAGGGTTTTGATGTGACCACGTTCATTGCCTCTGGGCCGCGTATGTGCGTGAAGACCACCAAGGCCATGACTACTCAAGACGCCACGGTGTGGGCGACCGATGATGCGCTGACGCTGGCGTTCACATCTCGCTATGCCGACGAGTGGCGCTATTGCGCGGCTTGGGGAAAGTGGCTGGTGTGGACCGGTTGCCGCTGGCAGCCCGATGAGACCTTGATGTCCCATCACCTCATTCGCGCCATCTGCCGTGAGGCCGCACTCAAGGTGGACTCCCACCGCCTCGCAGCCAAGTTGCTCGCCAGTAGCACCGTGGGTGGTGTCGATCGCATGGCGAGGTCTGATCGCCGTCATGCATCCACCACTGAGGAGTGGGACGCAGACCTGTTCTTGCTCAACACCCCTGGTGGCGTCGTTAACCTCAAGGTGGGCGTCACGCGTCCGCATGACCGTGCAGACCGCATGACCAAGATTGCGACGGCCACACCAAAGGGTGACTGTCCACAGTGGAAAGCGTTTTTGAACGACGTGACCGGCGGCGACCTGCTTTTGCAGGAGTACTTGCAGCGCATGGCGGGGTACTGTCTGACCGGGGCAACCAGCGCCCATGCATTGTTCTTTCTGTACGGGACTGGCGCGAACGGCAAGTCGGTGTTCGTCAATACCTTGGCCAGCATCTTGGGCGACTACGCCACGAGCGCACCCATGGACACCTTCATGGATGCCCGGGGTGATCGACACCCCACTGATCTGGCCGGATTGCGCGGCGCACGCTTTGTCGCGTCAGTGGAAACCGAGCAAGGCAGGCGCTGGAACGAGTCGAAGGTTAAGGCAATCACGGGTGGTGACAAGGTGTCTGCTCGCTTCATGCGACAGGACTTCTTCGAGTACATCCCGCAGTTCAAGCTGTTGATCGCAGGCAACCACAAGCCCTCGATCCGCAACGTGGACGAAGCCATGAAGCGGCGTCTGCACCTGATCCCGTTCACGGTGACGATCCCGCCCGAGAGGCGCGACGGCAAGCTGACCGAGAAACTGTACGCGGAGCGTGACGGTATTTTGGCCTGGGCGGTCGAAGGGGGTCTCGCATGGCAACGCGATGGCCTGCGTCCACCCGAGTGCGTGGTCTCGGCAACTGAGGAGTATTTCGAAGCGGAAGACGCCTTGGGCCAATGGATCGAAGAGCGCTGCATTTTGAGCAAGACCCATCGCGAAGGCGTGTCGGATCTGTTCACTGATTGGCGCGAATGGGCTGAGCGTGCTGGCGAGTACGTGGGCTCGATCAAGCGGTTCTCAGAGCTGATGTCGACCCGCAAGTTCGAGAAATGCCGACTGCATGGCGGTGCACGCGCAATCGCGGGAATCAGTCTACGACCTAAGCCTCATAGCGGTGGCGGCTACCCATACCGAGACGATTGAACCAAACCATGGTGACGGATTTGACAGTCTTACTGATTAACCCCTCACGCGTGCGCGCACACACACGATAGAGGAATAACCGTGAAACCTGTCCAACCCGTCACCCGAACAAATTCTGGAGACGAAATGAACATGACGATTCTTGCCCTGGACTTGGGCACAACGACTGGCTGGGCCTTGATGGGTTCAGACGATCAGATCACAAGCGGCAGCCAATCCTTCAAGCCCCAACGCTTTGAAGGTGGTGGTATGCGGTTCCTGAAATTCAAACGCTGGCTCACGGACGTGAAGCAATGCACCACAGGCATTGATCTGGTCGTGTTTGAAGAGGTGCGCAGGCATGTTGGCGTGGATGCTGCCCATGCATACGGTGGCTTCATGGGACAACTGACAGCCTGGTGTGAGCACCATCAGATCCCCTACGAAGGCATACCGGTCGGCACGATCAAAAAGCACGCGACCGGCAAAGGCAATGCAGGCAAGGACGAGATGATCGCAAGCGTTCAAGCGCGTGGACATCAACCTGCAGACGACAACGAAGCAGACGCAATTGCACTGGCCTATCTGGCCCGCGATCGTCAGACGACACAGGAGGTGTGAGATGAAAGTCCCAGCACAACCGTATCGCTGCGCTCTTGGAAAAGTGCAGCCTGTCGTGACAGATCTGGATGCCGTCAAGCGTTCAGGCTGGCGTGAGCAACACATCCTGGTCGTGTCAGATCAAGACGAGCGACTGGACTTCCTCGAGCGTGAGTTCATTCGACGCATTGGTGAACGCCTCTATGGCCCAGGAGGCAAGCATGGCTAAGACGATCACCATCTGGACTGTTGACGATGTGGCCGCACGTTTTAGCGATGCAGCTCACACGTCATATCGCCTTCCACCCGTGCGGGTTCAGGGGTATGCCAGCCCTTGGATGAGCTTGGCCATGCAAGTGCCCAATCGCTACCCTGACCCCGAACGTGTTTACCGCCCCATGCCACCCGGTCCTGAGGCAGTGGAACGCATGCTCGAGACCATGCGCTGGGTTCAGTGGCTGGAGGAAGAGCAACGCCATCTGGTGTGGATGCGGGCCAAGCGTTACGAGTGGCATCAAATCGGCAGACGCTTTGCTTGCGATCGGAACACGGCAGCCAGGCGTTGGAAGAAGGCAATGCAACTGGTGGCCGACAGGCTCAACGGGTCATTCAACTCATGCGCGGAAATTGGCGTGAATTGATTGGAATGGTAGCGTGTGTGGGTGCATCTGAGGCAATGAGCGACTTTACCCAGTGAAGCATTTGGTGCCATTTGAGCGTACATTTTCAGCTATGGTGTGGAAAGGAGTGCAGGCCACTCCCTCCATACAAATTTCCGGGTCCTTCTTTGCCAAATCCCTATGCGGGGGGCAAAGGCCCGAGATTTCGATAGTGACAGATTGAAAAACCGGGTTTGCAGTTCGCACCGGGTTTGCACCTCCCCCTCACCCCCCAAGGACTTTATGACTCCCGAGATCAGAATGATCGCGGTGGATTCGCTCATCCCTTATGCGCGAAACGCCCGAACACACAGCGACGGCCAGGTGGCTCAGATTGCAGCATCCATTGCGGAGTTTGGTTTCACCAACCCGATCCTGTCGGATGGCGAGCGCGGAGTGATTGCTGGGCATGGCCGATTGATGGCTGCTCGCAAGCTGGGGCTCACAGAAGTGCCTGTGATCGAGTTGGCGCACCTGACGCCCACCCAGAAAAAGGCCTACATCCTGGCCGACAACCGGATTGCCGAAAACGCAGGCTGGGATGAAGAGCTTCTGAAACTGGAGCTGGCTGAGCTGCAGGCTGCTGAGTACGACTTGGACCTGATGGGCTTTACCGATGAGGAGATCGACAAGCTGCTCAATGGCGATGAACAAAGCGATGGTCTGACCGACGAAGACGCAGTACCGGAAACCCCAGTAGAACCGACCTCAAAGCCGGGGGACCTGTGGATCCTCGGCAACCATCGCTTGCTTTGCGGAGACTCCACGGTCCTGTCGGACGTGGAGCGCCTGATGGATGGCCAGCTGGCTGACATGGCATTCACCGATCCACCCTACAACGTGGATTACGGCAACAGCGCCAAGGACAAAATGCGCGGCAAAGACCGACGCATCCTCAACGACGCGTTGGGCGACGGTTTCTACCAGTTTCTCTATGACGCTTGCGTTAACCTGCTGGTGGTCACCAAGGGCGCATGCTACGTGTGCATGAGTTCATCGGAGCTACACACCTTGCAAAAGGCCTGGCTGGATGCTGGCGGCAAGTGGTCGACTTTCGTGATTTGGGCAAAGAACACGTTCACGCTGGGCAGAGCTGATTACCAACGCCAGTACGAACCGATCTTGTACGGCTGGAAACAGGGAACAGATCACTTTTGGTGTGGCGACCGAGACCAGGCTGATGTCTGGTTCTACAACAAGCCGCGCGTCAACGATCTGCACCCGACCATGAAACCGGTCGAGCTGGTTGAGCGGGCCATTCGCAATTCGTCTAAGAGCCGCGATGTCGTTCTGGATCTGTTTGGTGGCTCCGGCACCACCTTGATTGCGTGCGAGAAGACGGGGCGTCAAGCTCGCTTGATTGAACTCGATCCGAAGTTCGTGGACGTGATCGTCAAACGCTGGGAAGACTACACCGGCAAGAAAGCCGTTCGAGAAAACGGTGGTTCAGAGGTGGAGCAAACACCGCAGACCGATGAGCAAGAGACGGTGGATCAGGTGAAGTCCTGATCTATCCCGCTCTGGATTACAAATCCGGTTAGGTAAGGCAGTTCCTTTGGAATTCCGTGGCTGCGCTGGATCGTGTGTCCTATCGTCCAGTTCATCCGCTTCTCGATGGCCATTGCGACGGCCAGGTGCATGTCAGGGTTGCTCAAAAGAGCGTCTTGTACCGCATCGGCAAAGTGACGGCCATGGCGGCTGTCCAGAAATATACGGACGTATTCAAACGGCTCACCGGTGGCCTTGGAGATTCCCGTCATGGCTATTGGCCATGCGATGCTGGCGTAGCCGCCCATCGTTCCCCAAAAGCCCCAGGACTTGTTTTCAGAGGCAGGGATTTTGACGAAGTCATTTGCTTGTGAAGATCGCATGGCTCAACCCAATCGAGCAACGTAGCGTGGGTAATCCCCGCCAGACGGATCGATGAACAGATAGGGGCGACCGGGCGCTTGAACTTGGACGCATAAGCGCCCTTGTCCCAAGTAGCCGCCCTTGCCCTTGAGCCAGTCGCGCGACTTAAAGAGATTCATCGCGAATCCGTCGAACTCTTCGGGTTCCATCTCGCGGACCTCGGTGACGTAGACGATGTAATCGCCGCTGCCTTCGATGTCGTTGATGTCGCTGGGTTTGCGTCCGAAGGGTAAGCGGATGCTCAGCTCTTGAACCTCAATCTCCTGGCCGTCGAAATCCACGGTCAAGGGTTTGCATTCGATGTTGAGGGTGATGTTTTTCATGTGAACCTCAGGCAATGCGATAGGTGCGTTGTTGGCCATCGGTTTTCTCGGAAACGATGCTCAAACCGAGCTTCTTTTTCAGGGCTCCGGCCATGCAGCCCCTGACCGTGTGCTGTTGCCATCCGGTGGCCTGGACCATCTGCTCGAGCGTTGCCCCCTCCGGACGCTGGAGCAATTCGATCAGCGTGGCCTGCTTAGTGCCCTCTCGTTTGGAGGGTGTTGCCTTGGCTTCGATCGCAATGCCAAGGGCGCTGCGCCCTGTGTCTGTGATTGCAAATCGCGTGGTGCCGTCCTCGGCTTGGCTGTGGACGGCAATGAGATTGGCGTTGGCCAGGGATGTCAAAACCTTAAGCCGCGCACCCCCTTTGAGATTGGCCGGGAATTCGGTCAGCAAGTGCTCTGGATGCTGGGCCGCTGCGGTGAGCAGATTGGTTTGGGTCTCGGAGAGTTTCATGGTTTTTCCTTTAAAAAATGGTGATGTGATGAACGCTTCATTCCGCTCGCTTATCAAGCGATTTCTGAATCTTTTTTCTTCCCCTGTTGCTTCTTCGTCTGTGCCTGCAGGCCAGCTTGATAAGCCGCTTGCAGAGCTGCCTCAATCCCCCAAACCGACACGTCGTGAAAGTCCAGCCGGTCCGAGCTCTGCGTCTGCAGCGTCTGGACAAAAAGGTGCTCGCGTGCGATCTGCTCCAAAAGGCAAGAAGGCGCGTTGATGGCGTTGGTGGTTTTCTTGTGGTTCATGCGGCGCTCCAAAAAACGTTGATTGATGACCGTATGAACGCTTCATTTCCGAACAACATCAAGTCAATTTCTTAGCCAGACTCTTTCACTTGGGTATGACCGATCGACTCTCAATTCGGGCCTATGCGCGCCACCGAGGGGTGTCCGATACGGCGGTGCGCAAGGCCATCGAGGCCGGGCGGATTACCCCCAACGCAGACGGCACGATCAATGCGGCGCAAGCCGACGCTCAATGGAGCAAAAACACAGACGCTGCGCAGCAACGGGGCAAACACAAGCCCGTCTCCAATGAGGTGATTGCGGGAATACGGGAAACGCTGGGTGAATCAGCGGGCGCGTTTGAACCCAAAGGCGGTGGCACCACCTTGCTGCAGGCCAAGACCGCCAATGAGGTGCTCAAGGCGCAGACCAATCGGGTGCGACTGGCCCGCCTCAAAGGCGAGTTGATCAATCGTGACCAGGCCGTCGCACACGTTTTCAAGATGGCGCGCGCCGAGCGCGATGCCTGGTTGAACTGGCCTGCGCGGGTGGCTGCGCAGATGGCCGCTGACCTCAACGCCGATGGGCATACCTTGCATGTGCTGCTGGAAAAAGCCGTGCGCAATCACTTGATCGAACTGGGCGATTTGGCCGTTCGATTGGACTGAACCCTAATTGGGGCTTGAGGCTTTACGGAATGCAGGAATGTGTTGGAACACTATGACGGATTTGATGCCATTGCTGAGGCGTGGCGCGAAGGGCTCACCCCCGACCCACTGCTGACCGTGTCTGAATGGGCTGATCAGTACCGAGTGCTTTCAGGAAAGTCGGCCTCGGAGCCGGGCAAGTGGCGAACCAATCGCACGCCCTATCTCAAAGAGATCATGGACTGTCTCTCGCCGACGTCACCCGTCGAGCGGGTGGTGTTCATGAAAGGCGCGCAGGTCGGCGGCACGGAGTGCGGCAACAACTGGATTGGCTATGTGATCCATTTGGCCCCTGGTCCCATGATGGCTGTTGCGCCGACGGTCGAGATGGCCAAGCGCAACTCCAAGCAGCGGATTGATCCTCTCATTGAAGAGAGCCCGACGCTCTCTAGCTTGATCGCCCCCGCAAGGGCGCGCGATTCAGGCAACACCATCCTGGGCAAAGAGTTCCGTGGTGGCGTTCTGGTGATGACGGGCGCAAACAGCGCCGTGGGTCTGCGCTCGATGCCGGTGCGCTATTTGTTTCTGGACGAAGTTGATGGCTACCCGGGTGACGTTGAAGGAGAAGGTGATGCGATTGCACTGGCTGAGGCTCGAACCCGAACCTTTGCACGCAGAAAAATTTTCATCGTCTCGACGCCAACAATTTCTGGATCGTCGCGCATCGAGCGCGAGTACGAGCAAACAGACCAGCGACAGTTCATGGTCCCGTGCCCGCACTGCGAGCACGAACAAGTCCTGACCTTCGAACAACTGATCTGGGAAAAAGGACTGCCCGAGACGGCGCACTACAAGTGCGAGTCGTGCGAGCAGCCAATTTACGAATACCAAAAGACCGAGATGCTCGAACGGGGACGGTGGCAGTCATCGATTCCGGATTACGTTGGCAAAACGGTGGGGTTTCACCTGTCCAGTCTGTACAGCCCAGTGGGTTGGCGCAGTTGGGCCGACATCGCCGCAGCCTGGGAAGCGGCGCAAGGATCTGCAACTGCCTTGAAAGCATTCAAAAACACAGAGCTGGGCGAGACCTGGGTCGAGCAAGGCGAAACCCCTGAATGGGAGCGTTTGCTTGAGCGCCGTGAGGACTACCGAATCGGCACCGTCCCACTGGGGGCGGCGTTGCTGTGCGCCGGGGTGGACGTTCAGAAGGACCGCATCGAGGTTTCTGTCTGGGCATTCGGTCGGGGCAAAGAAGCCTGGTTGGTGGAGCACCGTGTGCTGGCAGGCGACACCTCCCGCGAGACGGTCTGGCAGCGACTGCGCGAAATGCTCGATGAGTCGTGGACGCATGCGTCTGGGGTTCAGTTGCGCCTCACGCGCATCGGTTTGGACACGGGCTTTGCCACGCAAGAGGCCTATGCTTTTGTGCGCAAGTTGCGTGATTCCAGGTTGCTGCCCATGAAGGGCGTGGCCCGGGGCGCTGCATTGGTCGGATTGCCGACAGCGGTGGACATGACCGTGGGTGGCAAGAAGCTGCGCCGGGGTGTTCGGGTCTATTCGGTGGTGGGTGGCATTGCCAAGCTGGAGTTCTACAACCACCTGCGCAAGACTCTGGATGTGACCGAAGACGGCGAGATCCTGTATCCCGCTGGGTACATCCATTTGCCCAAGGTCGATGCCGAATTTGTGCAGCAGTTGTGCTCAGAGCAGTTGGTCACGCGCAGGGACCGTAATGGTTATCCGGTGCGTGAGTGGCAAAAAATCCGCGAACGCAACGAAGCACTTGATTGCTACGTCTACGCACGGGCCGCCGCGAGCCTCGCTGGCCTGGACCGATATGAGGAGCGTCATTGGCGCGAATTGGAAAAACCGCTGGGCATGGCAGGACCACCTGAAGACGCCCAATTAACCAAGCAAGAAGCCACCCCCAGCGGTGGCTTCGTTGTTTCTAAAGGACCACAACGCGGCAGGCGCTTGATTCGCAGCCGGTGGATGAACTGATGACGACCTATACCCCTGAACATGCCCAAGCGCTGCGAGAAGCCATTGCCAGTGGCGAGCATCGGGTGACTTACGACGGCAAGACCATTGAGTACCGCACGGTCTCCGATCTCAAGTTGGCCTTGGCCGAAGTTGAGGCAGCGCTGGCATACGACAGCGGCAAAACCAAGACTCGCCAGATTCGGGTCACCACATCCAAAGGGTTCTGAGATGGCCTTTTGGAAAAAACTCACGGCCTATGTGGGCTGGAATTCCGTTCACGAGGCTGCTGGCTCAGGTCGCAGGTCTCGTGTCTGGAATCCTGGTGATCCGGGAGCTGTCTCGGCGATGCTGGCCACGGGCAACCAGCTGCGGGTCAAGTCTCGGGATCTGGTGCGCAGAAACGCCTGGGCGGCCAACGCGGTCGACAGCTTTGTCTCCAATGCCATCGGCACGGGGATCAAGCCGCAATCCTTGGTGGATGACCCCAAGTTCCGGGAGAAGGTTCATGCGCTGTGGTGGCAGTGGGTGGAGGAAGCAGACAGCAACAACCTCACCGATTTCTACGGCCTGCAGTCACTTGCTTGCAGGGCGATGGTCGAGGGCGGTGAATGCCTGATCCGCATCCGCAATCGACGGCAAGAGGATGGCCTGAGTGTGCCGATCCAGCTGCAGATTCTGGAGCCCGAGCACCTGCCTTTGAGCCTGAACACGATCAGTGCATCGGGCAACCCGATCCGCAGCGGCATCGAGTTTGATGCCCTTGGGCGTCGGGTTGCCTACCACCTGTACCGCGAGCATCCGGGTGACCCGAACTTGACGGTCAACGGCAACGATCTGGTGCCGGTCCCAGCTGAGGAGATCGTCCACCTTTTTCGCCCCCTGCGACCTGGACAGATTCGCGGCGAGCCCTGGCTGTCGCGGGCCTTGGTCAAGCTCAACGAGCTCGATCAGTACGACGACGCAGAGTTGGTGCGAAAGAAGACGGCTGCCATGTTCGCAGGCTTCATCACACGCCAGTCGCCTGAAGACCAATTGCTGGGCGAAGGCGAAGCGGATGAAATGGGCGTAGCCATGACGGGATTGGAGCCGGGTACCTTGCAAGTTCTGGAGCCTGGTGAGGACGTGAAGTTCTCCGATCCAGCAGATGTTGGTGGTTCCTATGCGGAGTTCCTGCGGGTGCAGTTTCGTGCAGTCGCGGTGGCCATGGGCATCACCTACGAACAGTTGACGGGCGATCTGTCGGGCGTGAACTACTCGTCGATCCGTGCCGGTCTGCTGGAGTTCCGTCGCCGATGTGAAGCCATCCAGCATGGCGTGATCGTGCATCAGATGTGTCGCCCGATCTGGCGTGCATGGATGGATGCGGCAGTGCTCAGTGGCGCACTGACTGCGCTGGGGTATGCCAAGAGCCGTCAGTCCGCCAGAGCATGGCAGGCGGCGAAATGGATACCGCAAGGCTGGCAGTGGGTGGACCCTGAGAAGGAGTTCAAAGCCCTGCAGCTGGCCATTCGATCCGGATTGATGAGCCGCTCTGAGGCTATTTCGTCCTTTGGCTACGACGCGGAAACGATCGACAAAGAGATCGCGGCGGACAACGCCAGGGCCGATTCGTTGGGGCTCGTTCTTGATACGGACCCCAGGCAAGTGGCTCGCAACGGTGCAACCAACTCGGCTGCTCCCTCGCTCCCTCCTGACTCACCAAGCGCGCCCTTGGTGGATCAGCAAACCTGAAACCAGAGGATTTATGAACCACATCTCGTCGATGCCACATCTGGCATCGCGAATCTTTGGCACGCCCCTGCTGATTCACCCCAGAAAACTGGATGTGATTCTCTCGGTGCTTGGCCCCCGTTTGGGAGTGGCCATGTCAGACGATTCGCAACAACTCATCAAGCACTTGGCTGCGCAGGCCCCGCCTGCCAGTCCAACCTCGTTGACATCGAACATCGCAGTCATCAGCGTGTCCGGGACATTGGTGCGGCGAGCGGCAGCAGTCGATGCAGCCTCAGGCCTGACCAGTTACGCAGCCATCAGCGCGCAGCTTGCGCAGGCCGTGCGTGACCCTGCGGTCAATGCGATCTTGCTGGACATCGATTCACCAGGCGGTGAGGCTGGTGGTGCGTTTGATCTGGCAGACCAGATCGTGGCGGCCCGTCAGATCAAGCCCATCTGGGCTGTTGCCAACGACGATGCGTTCTCGGCAGCGTATGCCATTGCCAGCGCAGCCACCCGGGTCTATGTCACCCGAACCGGTGGTGTGGGCTCTGTTGGCGTGATCGCACTGCATGTGGATCAGTCTCAGCGGGACGCTATGAGCGGGCTTCGCTACACGGCGGTGTATGCCGGGGATCGCAAGAACGACATGTCGCCCCATGCGCCTTTGTCCACCGATGCGGCGCAAGCCCTGCAGGCCGAAGTGGACCGGCTGTATGGCCTGTTCGTGTCGACGGTCGCAGTCAACCGAAACCTCTCAGCGCAAGACGTTCAAGACACCGAAGCCGGGCTGTATTTCGCACAAGACGCGATTGATGCCGGTCTGGCCGATGTGGTCGGGACGCTTGATGACGCACTCATCGCTCTGAGTGAAGAGCTCCAAATGAAAACGACATCCATCGCGCGAATTCAAGGTTCGGGCCGCGAGATGGGGATCTCCACGCCCGGGCCGTCCATGAAAAGGAGCGTTTGCATGCAAAACGATGCAACCCAAACTGCCGATGGGCAGACCAACCAAGAAGAGCAACACCAACCAGCCGACCAGACAGGTACTGGGCCTGCAAAAGATGGCGATGCCGCGCAAAGCACGGGTGATCAACCCGGCGCTCAGGTGCAAGCCAGTGCCGCAGCTCAAGGCCATGACATCAAGGCGGCCAGTGCACAGGTGCTGGCCATTGCCGAGATGTGTCTTCTGGCGGGCAAGTCCGAGATGACGGCGGCCCTGATCGAGCGTGGTGTCTCAGTTGACCAAGCACGCAAGGAGCTGTTGGCGGCCAAGGCCTCTGGCTCTCCCGAAATCTCCAGCCGCATCTTGCCCGAGGCAGGAACCCAAACCCAAGCCAAGCCCGAAGACAGCCCCGTCGTTCGTGCGGCGCAGCAGCGCGCTCAAAAGCAGCGTGACGCAGCGCTCGTCACCCACCGTTAATAGGAGAACCTGATGACTGCCATTACCAATGACCTCACCTTGGGCGACCTGCTCAAGTACGAAGAGGAAAACCTGTATTCCCGTGACCAGGTCACGGTGCTTTCTGGACAAAACCTCAAGCTCGGTGCCGTGATTGGCCGAGTCAGTGCGACCCAAAAGGTCAAAGCACTCGACCCTTCTGCAACAGACGGTTCCGAGGTCGCGGCTGGCGTGGTGCTGCAAAGCATCGATGCCAGTGCCGCAGAAAAAAACAACGGCCTGATTGTTTCGCGCCAGGCCATCGTGGCGGATCACGCGCTCATCTGGCCTTCTGCCATCACCACGGAAGAAAAAACCGCAGCCATCGCTCAGCTCGAAGCGATCGGCGTCCTCGTTCGCCAAGGAGTCTAAGCAATGAACAATCCTTTCCAGTCCCCCGCGTTTTCGATGACGGCGCTCACCGCTGCCATCAACATCCTGCCCAACCAGTTCGGCAAGCTCGATCAGATCAACCTGATGCCTGCTCGCCCTGTGCGCTTTCGCCAGATCGCTGTGGAAGAGCGCAACGGCGTTCTGAATTTGCTGCCCACGCTGCCCGTCGGTGCCCCTGGCACGGTGGGCAAGCGCGGTCGCCGCACTCTGCGCTCGTTCATCATCCCGCACATTCCGCACGACGATGTGGTGCTGCCCGAAGAGGTTCAAGGCCTTCGCGCCTTCGGCTCTGAAACCGACACCGAAACCATTGCGAACGTGATGGCCGAGCATCTGCAGTCGATGCGCAACAAGCACGCCATCACGCTGGAGCATTTGCGCATGGGCGCTCTCAAAGGCGTGATCCTCGATGCGGACGGCTCGGTCCTCTACAACCTCTTCGATGAGTTCGGCATTGAGCCCAAGGAGTTCAACTTCGCGCTCAACAACGAAAAAACGGACGTCAAAAAGAAGTGCCTGGATCTCAAGCGTTACCTTGAGCTCAACCTCAAGGGCGAGTACATGACCGGCGTTCGCGTGCTGGTCTCGCCGGAATTCTTTGACCTGCTGACGGCTCACCCCAATGTGGTCAAGGCGTATCAGTGGTATCAGGAGAGTCTGGCGCTGCGTGCAGACCAACGCACGGGCTTCACCTTCGCAGGCGTCACCTTCGAGGAGTACCTGGGTCAGGCGTCCGATGTTGATGGCAATGTGCGCAAGTTCATCGCCTCTGGCGAAGGCCATGCCTTCCCCGAAGGCACGGTGGACACTTTTGCCACGTACTTCGCACCGGCTGACTTCAATGAGACGGTCAATACGCTGGGCCAGCCCCTGTACGCCAAACAAGAGCCTCGTGAATTTGGTCGCGGCACGGATCTGCACACGCAGAGCAACCCGCTGCCGATGTGCCATCGCCCGGGTCTTTTGGTCAAGCTCCTGGCCAGCTGATGCCACGCGATCCGTTTGCACTGGGTGTCAAACGGCTGTTCGCAAGTTTGGGCTCCCCGGCGCAGTACAGCACTGTGGCCGGGGAGACCATCGAAATCAAGGTCATCAGCAAGGCACCGGATTCGGTACAGGAATTCGGCCAGTCACATCTGGCGGTGACCTCGTATCGGTTTGACTTGCAAGCGGCAGATGTCGCCCGGCCTCAAGAGGGCGATCGCCTGACGTGGCGGGGTGTCATCTACGTCATTCAAGGCGATGCGCTGGTCGACCGTGATCGTTTGATCTGGACGGTGAGCGCCTACCCCTTGCCTAACTATCCGGCGACGGCGAGGTGAGCATGAGCGTCAGATTGCTGGCCGCCCTGCAGGGCGACCTCTCCAAGATGATGGCGCAGGAGCTGAATTCCGCGCGGGTGGCGGTGACTACAGGCGTGCGAGAGGCGACGCAAGGGCTCAAGAGTGAATTGCGTTCGCAAATCGAAGGCTCTGGTCTGGGCTCGCGTCTGGCCAATACCTGGCGTGGGGAGGTGTACCCGAAGGGACGCCCCAGCTTGGGTTCGGCGGGGTTGGTGTACAGCCGAGCGCCTGTTGTCGTCGCGGCGCATGACCAAGGCGCGTTGATTCGCTCGAAGAATGGGTTCTGGCTCGCCATCCCGCTCCCTGCAGCAGGCACAGGGCCGCGAGGCAAACGCATGACGCCTGGTCTGTGGGAGCGCATGCGTGGTCAACGACTGCGCTTTGTGTATCGCTCAGGCAAACCGTCGCTCTTGGTGGCGGACAACTTTCGGGCCAAAACAGGCAAGCGCGGAGGCTTTGCTGCGGCATCGGCTTCTGCTCAGAAATCAGGACGGGGGCTGACCACAGTCCCCATTTTTTTGCTGGTACCGCAAGCCCAACTCAAGAAGAAATTCGACATCGCCAGTGCTGCCCAGCGGTGGCAAGACAGGCTGATGGTGTTGGTCACGCAGTCGTGGCCAGAAGAAAGTTCGGACACATGAAATGACCATGAAAACCAGCCAACGAGAAGCAGCGCTGGGGGCTTTGTTCACGCTGTTGGACGGATTGCCCCTGCAGCCCAATGCGATACGCAGGAATTCATCCCTGCCGGAGCGGCTCAGCGAGCACGCCATGGTGTTCCTGCGCGATGGGGACATGACCCAGGTCGATGTCACCTTGTCGCCTGTGACCTACCTGTGGGAACACGCGGCAAGCATCGAAATCTATGTCGCGCACCCCGAGGCATCTGCCAGGGACGCGCGCATGGATGAGTTGCTTCAGGCGTTGGGCACCCTGGTCTTGGTCGATCCGACCTTGTCTGGGCAGATCGACCACGCCGAAGTGATGCCGCCCAAATTTGAAGACGTCACCCCTGAAGGTTCTGTGGGCATCAAGGCCTGCACGCTGGACGTGGTGATGCATTACGCGAGCAGCCATCCCTTGGCCTGATGGCGCCACAAACCTTAACCACTTGGAGATTCATCATGGCTCGTGCTTATGGCGCGAACGCCAGCCTTTTGGCTGCGTTTAAACCCACCTACGGAAACACACCGACGGGAGACTTCGGGAAAATTCCCTTTGTCTCCACCACCCTGGGCTCGGAACAGGGCTTGATTGCCAACGATCTGATTGGCTTGGGTCGAGACCCGAGTGCGCCCATCCGGGACGTGATCAAAGTCGAGGGTGACATCGTCATTCCCATTGACCTGCGCAACATCGGCATGTGGATCAAAGCCCTGCTGGGCAACCCGGTGAGCGTTGGAGACACCGCGCACACCCACACTTTCGTGTCTGGCAATTCGGGGCTGCCGAGCCTGTCATTGGAGACAGGACTGCCCGATATCCCGGCGTACTTCCTGGCCTCTGGTGTGATGGCCAACTCGCTGCAGGTGAAGTTCGCACGCTCTGGCGCAGCGGATGCCACCTTGGGCCTGATTGCCCAAGGCGAAGTCAAGCGAACCGCCAGCGCAGACGCGACGCCCACGACCTTGCCGATCACTCGCTTTAATCAGTTCCAGGGTTCGATCAAAAAGAATGGCCAGGCCCTGGGCAACGTGGTCGCGGCGCAGTTGACTTATTCGAACAATCTGGCGCGCATCGAAACGATTCGCTCCGACGGAAAAATCGAAGGAGCCGACCCCACAGTGGCCAGCCTGACGGGCAATTTGGAGGTGCGGTTTGCGGATACGGAATTGATCGACGCCGCGACCAACAACACCCCGCTGGAGTTGACCTTCAGCTATGTCATTGACGCCACCAAGAGCCTGACCTTCATCGCGCATGAGGTCTATCTGCCCAAGCCCAAGCTCTCGATCTCTGGCCCCGGTGGCATTCAGGCCACCTTTGACTGGCAGGCTGCCAAGAACACCGCAGCCGGTCACATGCTGACCGTGCAACTCGTCAATGACGTGGTTGCGTACTGAACTTAAGAGGCAAACATGCTCAAACTCAATCTCAAACGTGAGCCTTATTGGCTCGACCTGGTCCAAGGCGTGCGCATCAAAGTCAAGCCTGCGACCACTGCGCTGGTCATGGCAGCTCGCCATGCAGCGGCCCTGATCGATGGCAAAGATCACACGGCAGCCGGAGAGCGCACGGCCACCCTCATCACCGAGTTGGCCAAGGCTGCCATCTTGGCTTGGGAGGGTGTGGGTGACGACAAAGGCAAAGCCGCAGCCGTCACGCCGGACGGCATTTCTGCGCTCATGGAGCTGTGGCCTGTGGCCGATGCCTTCGAGCGTGAATACCTGGCTGCACTCTATCTTTTGGATGCCGAAAAAAACGGCTGAAGGCCCGCACCGAATGGCACTTCGGTGGCGGGGCCACGTACTGCGGCGCGTGCGAGTCGACCTGTCCTGAGTGTCCGTACCAGGTGAATTCACCTCGGACCGAAGAGGGCTGGCAGGCACTCGCGGTGCTCGATGTCTGCTCATCCCAAGTGCGTGCAGTTCAAGGCGCAGTGCTGGGCATGGACTTCAACGCGTGGGTGTCTGCCAGCCAGGCATTGGATGCAGATCCCACTGCCATGACCCATTTATTCCCTGCCGTCGAGGCGGGCCTGACGCAAGCATTGAACAAACCATCTCCGGACAACCCACATGGCTGAACGTAACCTATCGATTCGACTGGCTGTCATTGACGGCGGCAAAGTCAAAGCCGAACTGGCAGACGTGGGCGAAGCCGGAGAGCGATCGCTCAAAAAAATCGAATCGGCCTCTCAACCTGCTTCTGCCGGTTTGAATCTGCTGTCCAAGGCGGCCAACGATGCCTTCGTGCGCATGGAAGATGCCACTTCCCGTCTAGGGATGCTGGGCAGTGTGCTCGGTCGTCTTGGCCCCGCCGGTTTGATCGTGGGGGCATCCGTTGCAGCGCTCGGCTATGGCATGCACCAGTTAGTCGTGCCTGTCGCTGAGGTGGGCGAAGAGCTCAACAAGCTCTCCCAAAAAACCGCCGTCTCGGTCGAAGCCTTGTCGGCGCTGCTGTATGCATCCGAGTTGTCGGACGTGAGTGCGGAGAGTCTGACCAAGGCGCTCAAATTCCTCTCGACCGCCATGTTCGACGCCAAGGTCAAGGGTGGCGAAGGCAGTGCTGCGCTCAAGGCTTTCGGTGTGTCGGCGCTGGATGCGCAAGGGCAGATTCGACCAACTGAGCAGGTGCTGCTGGACCTGGCAGAGAAATTCGCTGCCATGCCCGATAGCGCAGAAAAGGCGGCGCTCGCCGTCAAACTATTCGGCAAAAACGGGTTGGACATGATCCCCATGCTCAACCAGGGGCGCGATGGACTGACTGAGATGATGGAAGAGGCCAAGCGCCTCGGGTTGGTCATGTCTGCCGATGCAGCACGCGCTGCAGAGGAGTTCAACGACAACATGAAGCGCTTGCACGCGGTCAACGAAGGCGTGCAGCGCCAAATCGGATCCGCGTTGCTGCCGATCCTCGCTGACCTGACGGAGCAGATGTTCCTGGCCAAAACCGAGGCCGGTGGATTCACCAGCGAGTTGCAGGCCATCACGCACAACCGACAACAGGTCCTGTCATTCCTCGAGGAGGTCGCAACCGGGCTGGGTTTCATTGCCGAGTCGGCGGTGCTTGCCAAGCGCGTGATCAGCCAGCCGTTTGACAGTCTGCAGGTGGTCGCCAAGGACGTTGAGACCTGGATCAAGACCGACATGCTGCGCTCCATGAAGTCCATGGGCTATGACGAGACGCAGATCAATGCCGAAATCGCCAAGTTGCAAGCGGCGCGCGATCGGTTTGTCGAAGCGGCCAACGACCGCTTAACGCATCTGACGGACAACCCAGGGTACGTCAACAAAATCGAAAAGTTCTTCGATGAGCAACGCCGCACGGTGCGTGTCATGGGGCAAAAGTTTGTCTTGGAAACGGCAGAGCAAGCTGCGCAGGTTCAGAAGATCTATGACGAATTCTTGCTCAAGATGCCCCGCAAGCCACCCAGTGGTCTAGATCTGTCTGGCTTTGAGAAGAACAACGAAGGCTTGCAGTTCTTAAAGCAGTTGGAGCAGCGCGCGCTGCGTGTCACACAAGGCGAAGGCGCTGAGTTGCGCGCACGGGCCTTGGAGCTCGAGCGCAAGGGCTACGCAGGTGTTGTCAAGGAAGCGGAAAAGTACATCGACGCTATCGAGCGGATGGAAAAACAGAAGGAGGCCGACAAGAAGTTCGAGGAGTACGAGAAGGAGCTGCAAAAGGTCCATCAGATCACCGAGAACTACATCGGCAACAACCGCCTCAAGCAGGAAGAGTTGCAGTTAAAGCGCCAGCTTCTGGATGTGGGTGAGGTTGAGCGGGCCGCTTTGCAGACGCGCTTTGACATGGAAAAAGCCGCTGTCATGGCATTGCGTCAGGCTGAGCAAATCAACGATCCAGGACTCAAGGCCGAGGCCATCGCTGCGATCAACGACGCCTTGGCGCGGCAGTTGCCAATCGTGGAAGAACTCGCCCGTGCCAACGTGGAATACCAGCGCAGCTTTGACTATGGCCTTCGCAGTTCCCTGCGCACCTACATTGAGGACGCTACCAATGCGGCCAAGCAGGCTGAACGTGCCGTAACCGGTGCCTTCAAGGGCATGGAGGACGCGATGGTTCAGTTTGTGACGACCGGCAAGGTGGACTTCAACAACTTGGCCAACTCGATCATTGCGGACCTGGTGCGCATCCAGATCCAAAAAATGATCACCTTGCCTTTGGCCGGGTGGATGAGCGGACTGAACCTATTTGGTGGTTCAAGCGGCAATGGGTTGGGTGGTGCATTCCCAGCTGGAGCTACGGACCTGATGTCGGGCGGCACGATGGTGGCGCATACCGGTGGCTTGATTGGCAGCGATGTATTGGCCACACGCTCGGTCGGGCTGCAGCACTTCGATGGCGCGCAGCGGTTTCATACCGGTGGCTTGGTGGCGGGCGAGGTGCCCATCATCGCGCAGCCGGGTGAGGCGGTTTTCACGCCGGGCCAGTTGCGTGCCTTGGGCGGTGCATTGGCAAAAAACAATCCGTCGCCGGTCAAGGTGCTGGTGAATGTGACCAACCATGCCCCGGGCGTGGATGCGAGAGTTCAAACCACTCAGCAGCCCGACGGTAGCACTCGGCTGGATGTGATCGTCGAGCAGATCGAGGCGCGCATGAATCGTTCCATCAACCAGGGCGTGGGCATTGCCCCCACGCTTGAGCGTCGTTATGGGCTCAACCCAGCGGTAGGAGCTTTGCGATGAGTGATGTGACCTTGCCTGCTGAGATCCCTGTCTGGCCGGACACCTTGCCGCTGCCGCGCATCGAGGGCTATGGGTTGGCCCCGCAATCAAATGCGGTGCGAACGGACATCGATGCCGGGGCGGCTCGGATGCGCTTGCGCTCCACGAGCACGCTTTATCGGGTGCGTGCGGAGTGGCGTTTCTCGCAGGAGGCGTTTGCCGTTTTTGATGCCTGGTGGATGCATGTCCTCAACCAAGGCGTTCTCTGGTTTGCGATGCCCTTGGCGGGTGGCTTGGGTGTTCAGGCGGTGCAGTCCCGGTTCATTGCGCCGTGGGACACCGAGCTGTTGACCGGCAACCGATGGCAAGTCAAAGCGCAATTGGAAGTGCAGGAATTTCCACGGCTCACAGCCGATGAAACCCAAGTCGCTGCGGTGCTGGGGCCGGATGCCATTGCGCTGGGCGAGCGCCTGCACACCTGGCTCAACCAATCCATGGCGGCGGCTGATTACTGGTAGATCAATTAAAGGAACCCAATCATGACCCTCAAGACCCGGCTGGATGAAGCTGTGGGAACGATCGAGGGGGATGCCCAACTGCTCCATGAGATCGTCCACGGGGATGATCAGACGACCGTGACCACGGAAGGTGGCCAGGTCAAGAGCGTGGCCAACGTCATTCATGGGGTTCAAACCCAACTTGATGCGTCCCGCCAAGATCTGACCAATCAGGTGGCTACGGCCACCCAACAAGCAAGCAATGCTGCGCAATCGGCCAGCAGTGCAGCGACATCGGCCTCGACAGCCAGCACCAAGGCAACTGCGGCCAGTGATTCTGCAACCAGTGCGTCAAGTTCCGCGACTGCCGCAGCGACTTCGGCAACCACGGCCAGTACCAAGGCCAGCGATGCCAGCAGCAGTAAAACGGCAGCGGCCACTTCGGCGACCAATGCGGCCACCAGTGCCACCAATGCAGCGAGCTCGGCAACAGCGGCGGCAGCCTCGGCCACCACCGCGACGCAAAAGGCCAGCGATGCGGCCACCAGTGCCAGTTCGGCGGCGAGCTCCGCCTCCACGGCCAGCAGTAAGGCAACAGATGCACAGACCGCTTTGGCGTCGGCTCAGTCGCAGGCTTCGTTGGCGTCTGACTGGGCGCAAAAAACCGCTGCAACCGTTGACGGCACTGGGTATTCGGCGAAGTATTGGGCCGGTCAGGCAGCCAACTCGGCAGCAGTGGTGACCACCAATACGGTGATTCCGGCTGATGTGTTTGCAGGGGATGGCGTCAAGACGGATTTCACCCTCAGCCATCCCGTGGCCTATCCGGGTGCTGTGTTGGTGACGGTGGCTGGAGTTCCTCAAGCACCGATAGATTCGTACTCGGTCCCCGCAAGTACGACCCTGCGCTTTGTGTCCGCACCGGCAACAGGTGTGGGCATCAGTGTTCGGTATCTCGACAAGGAGGCTCAATCTGGCGCAGCGTCTGCACAGGAGTGGGCCACCAAAACCGGCGGTGTGGTCTCCGGCTCGACGGAATATTCGGCCAAGTACCACGCCCAGGCAGCTGCTGCGAGTGCCACTTCGGCATCGTCGTCTGCGACGGCGGCATCTGGAAGTGCGACATCGGCAGCAGGCTCCGCAACCACGGCCACGACCAAGGCTGCCGATGCAGGGACATCGGCCACCAATGCGGCAACTTCAGCCACCACAGCCAGCACCAAGGCCAGCGACGCTGCGACATCGGCGACCAATGCTGCCAACAGTGCCAGTGGTGCATCTGCCTCTGCAACAATAGCAACGGCTAAGGCCACCGATGCAAACAGCAGCGCAACAGCTGCAGCAAGTTCGGCCAGCAGTGCATCTGGCAGTGCCATTCTGGCGCAGGATTGGGCGACCAAAACGACAGCCCCCGTCAGCGGCAGCGACTATTCGGCCAAGTATTACGCCCAGTCGATCTCTGCTTCAGCATCAACCGCCACGCAAAAGGCAACGGATGCGGCGGCCAGTGCGACGGCTGCGGCTGGTTCAGCAAGTACCGCCTCGACCAAAGCCTCGGATGCCGCAACGTCGGCGACCAATGCAGCGACTTCTGCCAGTACCGCCAGTACGCAGGCGGCTGCAGCGGCAACCTCAGCTACGAATGCGGCGAGCTCCGCTACTGCAGCGGCAGGTTCGGCCACCACCGCAAGTGGCAAAGCGACGGACGCAGCCAACAGTGCCACAGCGGCAGCAACCTCGGCCAGCAACGCCAGCACGAGTGCCACCAATGCAGCAACTTCGGCCACGTCGGCAACTGGGTCAGCCACAACGGCAACGACCAAAGCTGGAGATGCAACGGCGAGTGCAACTGCTGCCGCTAATTCGGCGACTGCGGCGGCAGGCAGTGCCACAAGCGCAGCAGGGTCGTTGACGGCATCGCAGGTGCAAGCAGCACTGGCTTCTGATTGGGCGCAAAAAACCACCGGTACGGTCGACGGTAGTGGTTACTCAGCCAAATACTGGGCAGGGCAAGCGGCAGGATCGGCAGCGGCGGTGACGGCCAATACGGTCATCCCCGCCGATGTGTTCACCGGGGACGGCGTGAAGACGGATTTCACAATCAGTCGACCAGTTGGGTATCCCGGTGCATTGATGGTGACAGTTGCCGGGGTGCCTCAAGCGCCCTTGGACGCCTACACCACACCAGCCACGACGACGCTCAGATTCAGTTCGGCTCCGGCCAGTGGCGTCGTGATCAGCGTGCGCTACCTGGACAAAGAAGCGCAGTCTGGCGCAGCCGCAGCCGAGGAATGGGCGAACAAGACGTCGGGTCCTGTTTCAGGATCGACGGAGTATTCGGCCAAGTACTACGCACAGTCCATTGCCGCCAATGCAGCGACGGCCAGTCAGCAAGCAACCAGTGCCGCGAATTCGGCTGCGGCATCGGCTGGCAGTGCCACCGCATCGGCGAACTCTGCGACGGCTTCAGCAGCATCGGCCACACAGGCTCAGAGCTACATGAGCCAAGCGCAGGGGTATGCCGCTGCCGCGGGCGGCTCCAACGTCGCCCCACAGGTCTTTACTGGCAATGGTTCGGCGACGGACTTCAGTCTGAGCACTGCAGCGTCCAGCGTCCACAAATTGATCGTGACGGTCAATTACGTGGTGCAGGACTCGCTCGATGCCTACGTCCTGGTCAATTCCGGGGCGACTTTGCGATTCACATCAGCACCAGCCGCTAGCGCGCGGATTGTGGTGCGTTACATCTAACTAGGAGAAATCATGGCGATTACGCGCATCCCCAAGGCGGGGCTGGATGATGCCTTGCAGACTGAAATCAACGGCAAGTTGGACAAGGCCGGTGGGACCATGACCGGAACCCTCACCATGTCCAACGGGGCGCTCTTCAAAAGCAGCGTGACGAGTGACGATGCTCGCAACACGGGCTACAAAATGGGAGACGGCCAAGACATCGGAGAGATGGGGCGCTCGAGCCAGTACTACGACGATCGGGCCAGCAACTGCAATGGCTATCTGCCCAATGGTAATTGCGCAAGCAACGCCAACTGGGTTCCCCCCAATGTGAACTGGTGGACATGGGGCCTGGGGTTCAACTATTGCGCCAACAGCGGTCAGTACGACGGAGTCGGTGGAACGAGTTATGCCAACTACGCCGTCCCTTCCGTTGGTCTGAACTATGACGGCTACTACTTGGCGCAAGACGAAATCGGTGGCGCGGAGTACCACCGCTGGTACCGAGCCTGCAATTGCAACTGTAACTGCGGAAGCTACTCCAACTGCAACTGTGGCTCCACTGCCTTCAATTGCCGAACCAATTGCAATTGCAACTGCAATTGCAACTGCAGCACCGATTGCTGAGGGGTTGAAAGATGGCAAATTCAACTACCGTTGGCGGTCGCCTGTTTAATATTCCGTCTCCAGCCGAATCGTTCGGTGCTTTCCCTGTCAGTTACCGCGTCGAGCGGGACGTACAAGCTCAGACGATCACGGTGACGCCTTGGCGCATCAACCCGGAGACGAATGAGAAGGAATATGGCTCACGCCCCTTCGTGTTTGATCCGGCGGCCATCAAGCAGCACATTGACCTTGGCAAGCATTGGGGCATCCATACCAACTGGGCATTGGAGGCCCGCTTTGGCTGGGAGGACCTGGGGCATTTGCATTCCGTTTTCCCGCAGACGAATCTGCATAAAAACCCGTTCTTACTTGGGCGTCCCCTGCATCCACGCACGGTGTTGTTCTTCGTCCCCTTTGAGGACAGCCCGATCGAGGAGGTGGCGGTCCTGGTTTACGCGCCGCAAACCATGGCACCCGAAGGCTTTGCCGAGTTTCTCGAAGTTCGGTCGCGTGTGTCGCTCTACAACGCCGTGCTGCCCTCGCTGGAGTTGGACGTCCCGAATTCCTGTGCCGCAGGTGAAACTATCACTTGCACGGTCAGGCTCATTCAGCCCGTCTATGAAACTGAAGGCATGCCTGCAATCGAAACGCGCAGTGGTGTTCTGTACCTGGAGTGCGAGGCCGGTTTTCTTCCAAAGACCAAGGTGCCTATCGTTGGTGGTGTCGCAAGCTTCAAATGGATGGCTTTGGGACTGGAGTCACAGGACCAGGCGCTGATCAAGGTGGGCTTCAAGTATTTCAGCCACAAGATCGGTGCTGCTGTGGAGGTGGTTTGATGTGGGCGGTGCATGCGGACAGCATTCCAAGCCACATGACGGTTGCCACCTACCTGCGGCGCGCGACAGATTTCGAGGAAGCCATCAAGGCTGTTTCAAATCCGGAGCTTGAGCATCTCGTAGCGATCAGGGACGTGCCTGGTGTGACGGTGCCATCCAATCTGGACCATGCATTCGCCGCAGCATTTGATCGTTTCGATTCGCTGATCTGGGAGTCCCAAGTCAGTGCAGCCAGTCCGGGCCTGTTTCGCAACCTGTCGTTGGCCCACACGGGGCATCCCGTTGAGGCGATGGACCCTTATTTGTGCCAGGACCCATGTCGGTACAGCGGTGCCGACCATTTGGCGTTTACGCATCGCTCGGAGGCGGGGCGATACCTGGCCATCGGGACGATGCTCGATCAGTTCACCCTGACCATTGGGTCGGGGCGGCTGACAGTGTTGGTCCCGCCCAATCCTCGGGGTGTTCCTCTGGTGCATCCACACCGAGACACCTCGATTTTTGAGGAGCTCAGGTTGGACATTTGCCTAGCTGTGTCACCGGGTGTGGTTCTGTCTATTGATGGGCAGGATAACCTGAGCTTCAACCCGGGTGAGTGCCTGTGGATGAACTGTTCGGGCTACGAGCACACCTTGGTCAATCGGCATTCTTGGTTGGGAAGTCGTTGCAGCGTGCATTTCAGCGTCTGGCCATGGATCGAGTTCGACCATCCAACAAGGACGTATAGACCGAACCGCTTTTACGGCTGCAAGCACCCGATTCAGATGATTTTTGATGGAGATTTGACCCGATGACGCCAAGCAATTCATGTCAGCTGCTGAGCCTCTGGCCCAGTCATGTGCTGATCGATCAACTCTCAGAGTTGGATGACGTGCGGGAGACTCTGGCGCAGGAGGCTGCAACCTTCTACGAGCGCCACACCCAAACGTCAGCCAAGATGGCGCATCGAGCCGACACCGTGTCCATGATGCGTGAGCAACCCAGCCAGACGCTGTTGCGTTTGCTGGACGCCATCGAACTGAGGGTGGCCGCCTATGTGCGGCAAGCGTACCCATCGCTCGATCCTTGCGAGTTGTCCATCACCTACAACACGTTCGTGAATCGCCAGCGTGGACTGGGCAAGTGGGCCATCCCGCACCGGCATGTTGGCAATCAACTGGTGGCCACCTATTACCCCCGAGTCCATCTCGGGGCCAACGAAGGGCGAGATGCCGTTGGCTTGCCCGGGGCACTGTGTTTTCACGATCCCAGACCGGTGCAGGCCAACTGGATGCTCCGACATGAAAACAAGCTCTTCGCACAAACGCCCCTCCAAGGGGCGTTGTTCATTTTTCCGGGCTATCTGGAGCACTCCACGTTTCCGCTGTTCGACCCGCAGAGCGACAAGGTCGCCATCGTCACCAATGTGCGCTTCACGCACCGTGATGACCGGGGTGGTGACCAGACCTGGTCAGCCGAACAAATCCGTGCGCACGCCAAAGCCCAGATCCAGTACCCGCACCCAAACAATCCCATGGAGCCCATTCAATGAGTCTCGATCTTTCAGTCCGTCAGGGCTATGCCGTCGAAGTGGTCCAGGTCGATGAATCGAACCTGGTGATGACCGTCCTGGTCGCCAATCCCGACGGCAAGGCTTCTGGCCGTCACATCTTCAACCTCAAGACGCTACCCGGTGCCGATTTGGCCAAGGTGTGTCGCGAGGCCTATCCCATCGCGTTTGAGGACCTCATTCCATGAAATTCACCCTCACCCTCAATGGCCAGCATGGCTTTGTGCGACAGGCGCTCTACGACCCGGAGGATTCCAGTTTGGTCTGGGCTGACAACGAAGAGCGTTTGCCGCTGCCGCAGGCATTTCCAAAGCAAGAGGACATGCAGTGGCCACCGTTTTGGCATCTGCATCACCCCAGCAACCCGGCTGGCAAATCCAAAGCCATCAGGCACCTCAAGCTGCAATTGGGGCTCAAGTGCAACTACGCCTGCCAGTATTGCTCTCAGGCGCACCAGCCTCATGACATTGATGGACACCCGGACGACGTCGCCCCATTCATGCAGCAACTCGAAGGCTGGTTTGCTGGTGGCGACGATGGCCAGGGTGCTGGCGTCAAGATTGAATTTTGGGGCGGTGAGCCCTTTGTGTATTGGAAGCTCCTCAAACCGCTGGGCGAAGCGGTCAAGGCGCGCTACCCGAATGCGCAGTTGTCCATCGTCACCAATGGCTCCCTCTTTGATGACGAAAAGCTCGCCTGGGTCGAGGCGCTCGATGTGGGCATCGGTCTGTCGCATGACGGTCCTGCACAGTCTTACCGTGGTCCTGATCCACTAAACGACCTCGAGGGCCTGGCCCAGATTAAACGCTGGGTGTCTCGGCGCATGTCGATTGACCGCATGAGTTTCAACACGGTCTTGCATCGTCACAACCAATCGCTCAAGGCGGTGCGCCTGTACTTTGCTGAAAAGCTGGATCTTCCCGTGCAGGCCGTGGTGCTTGCGACTGAGGAAGTTATGCTTCCCTACGACCAGAGCGGACTGTCATTGGCGCTCCATGGGAATGATCACGCCCGCTATTTGCACCAGATGTTCTGGGAGCTGGTCACGGGCTCAGGGATGGCCGTTGGAACCATGCGCGACAAAGTGGATGAATTCATGCGCTCCCAAGCGCAGTCACGTCCATTGGCAGCATTGGGTCAAAAGTGCGGAATGGATCGCGATGACTCGATCGCAGTGGACATGAAAGGCAATGTGATGACTTGCCAGAACATGAGTGCCTCCACGAACCACAAGATCGGTCACGTCGATCAGTTTGAAGACATCAGCCTCAATACGGCTTACCACTTCAGCACGCGAAGTGAATGTCCGCGTTGCCCCGTGGCGCAGCTTTGCAAAGGCGCATGCCTGTTCCTGGAGGATGGTTACTGGGAGGCAGCGTGCGACAACTCTTTTAGTCACAACCTGGCTGTTCTGGCGGCGGCACTCTACTACCAGACACAGGGATTGATCCTCACGCGCATAGAAGGTGACGCCATCCGCCGTGACGCTGTCACTGTGATGGATGTCATTCATCTCGGCTTTGTGGAAAGCCATGGTGACATGAGCACGGTTGCACCGTCAGAGCGATCCATCAAACCATTTCCTGTTCGGGTGACGCATGCCTGATGCAGCACTTTCTGAGGCACTTCGGGAAGCCTATGCAAGCGCTCCGAGCAATGTGGTCATCCTGCATACCCTGGAGATCCGGCACCAGGACTTCAGAGATGAAGCAGGCAACACGACGGCGATCCGTGTGGTGCGTGATCAGCAAGACTTGCTGGCAAGGCTTGAGGCGTCAGCGCCAATCAATGCGGGGCAGCAGGTCCAGTTCGTGGCCATGGGCTTTGAGCTGGATTTGCCACCGGTGGATATCGCGCCGGTTCCCGAAATTGCGATCACCCTGGACAACGTCACCAGGGAGATCGTGAAGCACTTGGACGAGGCATCGGTTTCGGAGTCACCCATTGAGGTGACCTATCGCCCGTACCTCTCCAACGATTTGAGTGGTCCGCAGATGGATCCACCGATCACGCTCATCATCACCGAAGTGGAGGCTGACGTGCAGCGGGTCACGGCCAAGGCGAGGATGGCGGACATTGGCAACAAGACCTTTCCGTCACGCCTGTACACCGCAACCGAGTTTCCAGGGTTAGCCCGATGACAGATGAAGATTCACCGAGTTGGGCGATCCAGTACATCGGTCGCCCGTGGATTGCAGGAGAGAGAGGCCCCGAGTCATTTGACTGCTGGGGCCTTTTTCTTTGGGTCCAGAAGACCCACTTCGGTCGTGACTTGCCGGTGATCCCGGTGGACGCGCTGAATCTGCGAACGGTCCTTCATACGTTCAAAAACCACCCGGAAAGAAAGCGTTGGGCGGCGGTCGATTTGCCCAAGCAGGGCGATGCGGTGTTGATGCGTCAGTCACGACACCCCGTGCATGTTGGCGTTTGGGTTGATGCGGACGGCGGTGGAGTGTTGCACTGCGCCCAACAGATCGGGGTGGTGTTTCAGCAATTGAGCTCTCTGGCCAGTCACGGCTGGCAGGTGGAGGGGTATTACCGATGGAAGGAATTGCCATGACAAGCGCTTGCATGTCAGGCCTGCCCAGTCCTGGACTGGTTATCTGGATGCGAAATCCATTCGAGCCCAGTGACCGGCAGGTGAGCCATGTGTTTGGCTCGCCCACGATCGCACAGTGGATGAATCGTGATGGCATTGAGTTCGAGCAGCCTACCCTGATCCTGAAAAATGGTCAGCCGGTGCTGATGGCGCACAGGGCAGTGACACCGATCGATGCGGGTGATGTTGTGGCGTTGGTCACTCTGCCGCAAGGAGGTGGAGGTGGCGGCAAGAACCCGCTGCGAACCGTGCTCATGATCGCCGTTCTGGTCGTCGCCAATGCATATGGCGGCGCACTGGCTGCCTCAATGGGGTATTCGGGAACTCTGGCCACAGCAGTGGCATCCACTGCGATCGCAGTCACGGGCTCGGTGCTCGTGAATGCGCTGGTGCCATTGCCCAATCAGTCTTTGCCCTCGGCATCGGCTAACACGACATCCCCCAGCCCGACCTACTCCTTGCAGGCGCGCGGCAACTATGGACGTCTGTCGCAACCAGTCCCCGTGATTTATGGCCATCATTTGGTGTACCCGGATCTGGCCACCATGCCCTATACCGAGTACGAAAACAACGAGGAATATCTGCATCAGTTGCACGTCATTGGCGTGGGTCAGTTTCAGTTTGAGGAGCTGTCGATTGATGACAGCCCGATCAGCTCGTTTGCCGAGGTGCAGGCGCAGGTTATTGAGCCTGGCGGACAGAACACCTTGTTCAACCCCGATGTGGTCACGGCCCCAGAGGTGTCCGGTCAGGAATTGATTGCTGTCAGCGACTCCGGTGCCATCGTTGGTCCCTTCGCCCTGAATCCCGTGGGTACACAGATCAATCAGATCGGTGTCGATGTAGTGATGCTGCGCGGACTGTATTACGCCAATGACAGCGGTGCATTGGAGAGCCGGTCGGTGCAATGGCGCGTAGAAGTGCGAAGCATTAATGACGATGGCGATGCCACCTCAGGCTGGCTCCATGTGGCTGACGAAACCTACTCAGCCGCCACGAATACCGCGCAACGCTTGTCGTTCAAGTATTCGGTGTCGCCTGGGCGTTATGAGATTCGCCTGCAGCGCCTGGATGCGCGGGACACCAGCAACCGAGCTGGTCACGAGCTGCGTTGGGGTCAGGCCAAGGGCTATTTGGCGGGATCGAGTCTGCCCACGGACCTGACCTACTTGGCACTCAGGATGCGCGCGACCGACAACTTGTCGCAGCGCTCATCCCGACTGGTCAACTGTCTGGTGACGCGCAAGCTCTCCATCTGGAATCCGAACACTGGATGGTCTGCACTGCAACCCACTCGCTCGATTGCGTGGGCCTTCGCGGACGCGGTCAAGTCCAGCTATGGCGCAGGATTGCCAGACCGGCAATTGGACCTGGCGGCCTTGGCACGGTTGGATGCGGTGTGGTCGGCACGTGGGGATACCTTCAATGCCGTGTTCGATCAAAACCAGACGGTGTGGGACGCCTTGGGGCAGATTGCCCGGACGGGGCGTGCTGTGCCGTTCTTGCAGGGCGGGATTGTTCGCATCGTTCGTGATGAACCCAAGACCATCCCGGTGGCGCTTTTTTCTGCACGAAACATCGTGCGCAACAGCTTGAAGATTCAGTACCTGATGCCAGGCGATGCCACGGCGGATGCGGTCACGATCGAATACGTCAATCCCAAGAGCTGGAAGCCTGACGAGTTCACGGTAGCCTTGCCCGGATCGCAAGCAGCCAAGCCTGCGCGTGTGAGGTTATTTGGCTGCACCGATAAGGCGCAAGGCGTTCGTGAGGGGAAATACATCGCAGCGGCCAATCGGTATCGCCGAAGAATCGTCACCTTTCGCACTGAGCTGGAAGGTTTGATCCCGACCTATGGGGATCTGATTGCCCTGAGCCATGACATTCCCCGTTGGGGTGTGAGTGGTGAGGTCTTGAGCTGGGACAGCCAGTCGAGAACAGTGCGGTGCTCTGAGCCGCTGGGTTGGCAGTCAGGAGCCGTTCACTATCTCGTTCTACGAAAGCCAGATGGCTCGGTCTCCGATGCCATCGAGGTCACGCCGGGCGCAACTGCCACCCACGCCGTCCTGAAAACTCTGCCTGGCTTTGAGCCACAGGTCGGTGCTGACCGAGAGCGAACGCACTTTGCTTTTGGTGTGGGCCAGTCCTGGTCCCAGCTGGCGCGCGTCATGAGCGTCAAGCCCAGGGCTGAGCAAGTCGAGCTGACTTGCGTGGCCGAGAACGCGTTGGTGCATACCGCTGATCAATCCTGATCTGAACCTGATTTTTGTAACTACCCGCCGAGGAGCAATCCCGGCGGGTTTCTTTTTGGAGAAATGAATGCCAGAACCGACAAGTAGTGGGGTTGCCGGAGCAGCGGTGGCCTACAAGGCGCTGGGAGGGACAGCAGCTGCTGTCGCGAGTGGGGCCACTTTGGCAGCCGTGGTGGTCATGCTGATGACGCCACCTCGGAATAAGCGGGAGTGGGCCGTCGGCTTGATCAGCACGGTTGTGTCCAGCATCGGCGGCGGTGCAGTCACCGTCGAGCACTTTGATTTGCATCACTGGGCGTTTTCAACCATGGGACTGTGTGCCATGGGTGGATTGATCTTTGCCTGTGGTCTGCCGGGGTGGGCGATGGTGCGCTGGACCTTTGCTTTCATCGACAAGCGTCGGGATGACTCGCTAGATGCGGTGGCCAAGGATGTAAAGGAGCTGCTATGAAGCCGATTGAATTCATCTCAATGATCGGATCTTCTGCACAGGCCACCGCCAAGCGCACGGGCGTCTTCGCCAGCATCACGATCGCTCAGGCTGCATTGGAGTCCGGCTGGGGTGAGTCGGGCCTGGCCAAGGTGGGCAAGAACCTCTTTGGCATCAAGGCCGACAGCCGCTGGCGAGGGGAGACTTTGATCCTGCAGACCAAGGAATTCATTCGTGGCCAGTGGGTTGTGGTGCCTGCCAAGTGGCGCAAGTACGCCAGCTGGCAGGAAAGCATCGATGACCATGCAGCTTTTCTGAAGCAAAACCCACGCTATCAGCCGTGCTTCCAATGCCTCAAAGCAGAGGCATTTGCACAGGCACTAGCCAAGGCCGGGTATGCCACTGATCCAGGCTATGCCGACAAGGTGATCAGCCTCATGAATCAGCACAAGCTGCAAGCTCTGGACGAAAGCGCGCCATGAACTGGTTCACTAGATTCATCTTCGCCAACTGGAATTACCTGATGGGCGGCCTCGTACTGCTGATGGTTCTCATCTGCGGAGTCCAAATCGGAGAGACACGCGTTCATCGTGAATGGAATGCCGAAAAGTTGCGAGCGGCGCTGGTCGTGGCCAAGCAAGAGCAACGCGCTGCTGATTTGCAGCAATCTCAAAGTCAAATCAATCAGGAAATTTCAAATGAATACGCGAAAAACTCGAGGCTGCTGGGCAGTCGCTTGCCTGGTATTCGCCCTGTCGGGGTGTGCAGCAGCACCCCAATCAGTGCCGGGAGTGTGCCCACCGTTTCCGAAGCTCCCGCAGGAGCTGCAAGCATCTCCGCCGACCCTCTATCTCTTACCGCTGGAGATGCGGGAGCGGTGAGTTGCGATCAGTTGAGCAAGGACGCTGCACAAACCACCCTGATGCTGATTGAGTTACAGCGGTGGTACCAAAAACAATCAGCAATTGAACCTTAAATAGAAGCCCGGCTTGTCTTAGGACAGGTCGGGCTTTTTTGCGTTTTCAGGCTTGGATCGATGCATGAATCTAGGTAATGAATTCCATGCGGTAAAACAAATTCTTTGACTTGCATTGTGGGCAGAAGATTGCTTTCTCACGATCGAATTTTCCACCACAGTCGCATATCAAGCTCTCTTTGTATTCATTGGCTTTACCACGTCCTCCCCCAGTAAGTGAGGTGATTTTTCCGCAAGATTGACACTGAAATCCTGAATGACTACTGTCGATTCCGTGAATAAATGAAGTCACCTTCTCGCTGTGTTGGCAATCTTGGCAATGAATTGATCCACAACCACCCATACGTTGGAACCAGAGACCAACCGACTTTTCAATGCGATCTCTTTCGATCTCGCTTTGCAATCTTCGTTCCTTGATAACACCCCATATCAGTATTGACCACAACAGAATCATTCCGAGCGTCAACAATATGCGTAAAAGCAGAATTTTCTTTTTAGAGGGAAGCTGTTGATCATTGGCTGCATACAAAAGCGGGTTGCTAACTCTCTTGATCTCATCGGAAATGACTTTGCCTGCTGGCCCAACAGTTGCCAGCAATACTCCAATTGCCAGATAGCTGGCAATTGAAATTCGAATGAAATCAATACTTTCTGTCATGAGTGTTTTATCAATCGGCTTGATTAATTCTTCTTCGAGAGATCGTTTCCAGCTTCATCCAGACTATCCAGAAAGCTTTTAAGTTTCCCTCGGTTGGCGCTTCTCGGGAGTCCGAGCGTGATTCGTTCTAAGCGGAAATCTGGGTCTCTGCGATTGGTTTCAGCTCGTTCACGGGATAGCTTGAAACGGGTGGACAAATCAGGATCTGAAAAGAACGCAATGCATTCACCTTGGCGTGCAAAAGCATCTAGCTCATCCTGGGTAATACAGAGGTGAACCGGTTTGTCGCAGGTTGAGCAATGCTTAATGCCTGCTTTGTCTGTCTCCGTGAGTTCGAACCAATTTCTCGGGCATTCGAACTCCATCTCGCAGTTGAGAAATTGATGTGGAGGCGTGCTTGGTGCAGGCGTCGACATGATTAAAGGCTCTTTCTGGATTTGTGAGAAACGTTCCCACTTCCGCGTTGCATGACGATGCTCCCTGTATAGATGGCATCAGCCTCGAAATATCGAGTTTGAGTCACACTGACGGAGTCATCATTGCCAATTGCAAGAAAGTAGTTACCTGGACAGAGGTTTCCGAAATTGACGGCACCGCCGTTACTTTTTCTGGATTGGACAACGCGTGAATTTCCCGGGCTGCCAGATCGCAGCTCCACAAGAACACCTTCTCCAAACGTTTGAAGCGTGATGTTGTACTCCGTGTTGCATGCCGCTGCACTTCCAGCCGTACCAAGTAAGAGCAGTGCAGAGATCAGATACTTATTCATGGCCATCCTCCAGGTTGTCGTCGAAATGTTTGGACTTGATCGATTGCAAAAAGGTGATCAGATCCTCTAAATCTGCCGCAGCAAACATTCCTGCCTGCGACAACTCGATGGCGGATTCGCCGATGTTTAGCATGTTCTCTTGAAGAATTTTTACGGCAAGCTCTTCAACAATGTCCCGTCCATCCAGCTTCATCGAGGAAATCCATTCGCCGCGCATGTATGCCGACTGGTTGATGTTTCCGATCAAGTCTTCGACGGTATGGAGATCGTCGCGGTATTCGCCGGGTTTGTTCTCGAAGGTCGAGACTTCGCCGTCGTCTAGGCCGCCAGCTTTCTCTGAGCGTCGAGTGCCATTGATGGTGAGAACCATTGTGTGATTGATCATCTCGACTCCTCGGATGCAACGTCTTTGATTTCATAGATGTCTTCAAACCAGACGGTGGGCTTCCAATAATCCCTGTCGGTTGGCTTGCTCCCGACTTTGTTCCAAACGGTTGTTCGAACATGCTTGCCCTTGAGAGCGGTTGCCTTGGCGAGCGTTTTGGGGATGTCCCACTTTTTGAGCAGCTTGAGTCCGTTGCTGAGCTCAATTTGCGTGTATTGGGTCGGGCCTCGTTGTCGATCTATCGTGACGACTCTTGCGTCTTCGAGAATCGCCCCATCGGTCACATCAATTACCTGGTTCTCGTAGTTGACCTTGGACATCTCCTGATCCTGGACGGCCTCTTTGGCTTCGAGTTCAGAGATGCGGGCAAGGAGCACTTTTCTGTCTTCGTTGGCCTCCTCGAGTGCAGAGACGAGGCCTTCAACTTCGCCCTTGTTCAAAAGATCGGAGAGGTCTTGCTGGTTGCGGAGTTGGCCACTCTTGTAAAGAGGGTGAAGGACATCCCGGATGAATTCCGGGGTGATCCGCGAGTCACCTGATTGGCGAGCGTCGGAGAGCGCCTTGGTCAGATTGGCTTCTGTGCGGATATCTGATTCAACAGGGAGAACGGTGAAAACAGGTGGAAGCTTCTGAGAGTCCTGGCTGTCTTTGACGACCAATCGCCACCGCCCCAGGTCCTTCCTGACAGGGTAGAGGGTGACAAGATTCGCGATGACGTGATATCGCTTGTCAGTCAGTTCGCGTCGGTTTTGTTGATCGGTCCCAGTTTCGTCATAGACCAGATTCTCAAGAAAGACTTTTCGATCCGAGAGAACAGCACCAATCCGCAGCGGGATCGTGTCGAGGATTGCGTGAGTGGTTAGGTGTGCTCTCATGTTTCTCTCATTCCTTTGCTCTTAATTTCTTGCCGACATTCCTTGTTGAAGGGAAGTCGAAGAATTCATCCCTGGGTAATAAGTCGAGTCGAAAACCATATCGGTTAGCCATCGCTTGAAATTGGGGTTGTCGCTGAATTGTTTGAACAGTTCAGTGTGGTCGGACAAGAGTTCCAAAACGACCCGGTTGAGCGCCTTGTCGTGCTCAAGCTTTGCGTTCTGCTTATCGGAGTTCGCCAGAGCGTTCTGGTACGCCTTGTCTTGAGCAACACGCGCGGGGATTTCTTCGGCGATGACCCTGCGAATCTTGTCCTCGTCCTTCCAGTCGATGTTGCCGAACAGATCGTTGAAAGTCTTGACAATCGCAGAGAGCCTATCGACTTCTGCCTCGCCTTTGCCACCTCCTGCGCCTGGTGGAACTGGTTCGACAGTGGCATCGGTGTCGTCCATTGCCATCTTCAGCGCCGCTTTGGCCTCAACCCGGTAGCTGTCCATGTCGATGGTTTCCAGCACCCCCTTGGAGAGGTCTTCCTCCTTGGGCGCGGGCAACTTGGGGATGAGGAAGTTCAGGAAGATCGACAGCTTCTCCCAAGTCGGGTGACCGTAGCTCAGGATCGCAGCGAGGAAACCGTAGCTGCGCACGAAGGCCTTCGCCTTCCCCTTGAACTTGACCTGATCGTCCTCGCCGAGCTTGTCTGTGTATTCGACCACGCACGCATCGAGGATCGGATCAAGTTTGTCCCGGTCAGCGCCGTTCAAGTACAGCGCCACCAAGTCTTCTACCTGCTGCCAGCTGTAAACCTGCTGCCCGTCGAGTTCGGCCTTCAGGTCATGCAGCTTGTTGGCGTCGGTTTCGCCGGTCTGTATGGTGGCGCGGTAGTAGTCCTGGAACGCCGCCTTCACCGCCTCGGCGTTGTCGGCGAAGTCGAGCACGAAGGTGTCGTACTTCTGTGGATGCGCCCGGTTCAGGCGAGACAGGGTCTGCACCGCCAGGACGCCCGCCAGCGGCTTATCCACATACATCGTGTGCAGCAATGGTTCATCAAAGCCGGTGACGAACTTGTTGGCGACGATCAGGAATCGATACGGATCTTGCTTGAGGTTGGCAGGAATGTCTTTGCTTGGAAACCCGTTGAGATCGGCTTCGGTCTTCTTCTGGCCACCAATCTCGAAGTCGCCCGAGTACGCCACGATGGCTTTGTAAGGGCTCTTGATCTGCGTGAGGTAGTCCGACACCTCACGGAAGTAATCAATGGCCCGCGCGATACCGCTGCACACGATCATCGCTCGCGCCTTGCCACCGATCTTCTGTTTGCCCGCCACCTGCGCGATGAAGTGATCGACCATGATCTCGGCCTTGCGGCGGATGGCCTTGTCGTGCGATTCGACGTAGTGTCGAATCTTCTTCAGAGCCTTCACCTTGTCGAATTCCGGGTCGTCCGCCACCGTCTTGGCCACTTGGTAGAAGCTGTCGTAGGTGGTGTAGTTCTCCACTACGTCGAGGATGAACTTCTCCTGGATGGCCTGCTTGGTGGTGTAGGTCAGTTCTTCGGGCGAGCGGAACTGCACCTTGTCGCCGACTAGGGTCTTCTCGCCGAACAACTCCAGCGTCTTGTTCTTGGGCGTGGCAGTGAACGCAAAGTAGCTGGCGTTGGCCAGAAGCTTGCGCGAGGCGATACGCTTCTCGATCTCCGCGTTGACAGCGTCCTGCGTGCTGTCCTCTTCGAACTCCTCCTCCGTCGCCTTGCCGCCCAGGGCTTCGTGCATCCGCGCAGTGGTCTTGCCCCCTTGACTGGAATGCGCCTCGTCTATCAACAGCGCGAACTTCCTGTCGCTTAGGTCACCCAGCTCATCGAGGATGAACGGAAATTTCTGCACCGTGGTGACGATGATTTTCTTGCCACGGCGCAAGTACTCACGCAGTTCCTGCGCATTGTCGGAGTGGCCGAAGATTGCCGCCACGTGGTCGTAACCCTTGATGGTTCGGGCAATCTGTGTGTCCAGCGCGCGCCGGTCGGTAATGACGATGATGGAGTCGAACTGTGCCGTCATCGGGTCGTCCTTGCGGCGCAGCTCCACCAATTGGTGCGCTAGCCAGGCAATCGTGTTGCTCTTTCCGCTGCCTGCGGAATGCTGGATCAGATAGCGCTTGCCCACCCCATCGGTATGGGCGCGGCTCAGCAGCGCACGCACCGTGCGCAACTGATGGAAGCGCGGGAAGATCTGCTTGCGCTTCTTGCGCTTCTTTCCGCTGGCGTCTGCTTCTTCCTCCTCAACCACCTGCGCATAACTCTCGATGATGTTGGCCAGCGACTCGCGGGTCAGCACCTGCTTCCACAGGTAATCGGTCTTCAAACCATCCGGGTTGGGTGGATTGCCCGCGCCGCTGTTCCAGCCCTGGTTGAATGGAAGAAACCACGAGGCTTTGCCCTTAAGCTCGGTGCAGAACGCGGCCTCCGTGTCATCTATGGCGATGTGCGCCACGCAACGCCCTAACTGGAACAGCAGCTCCTGTGGGCTGCGCGTGGTTTGATACTGGACGATGGCGTTGGCCAGGGTCTGCTTTGTTAACGAGTTCTTCAACTCGAACGTCAGCACCGGTAGCCCATTTATGAAGATCGCCAAGTCCAGCTCGTTGCCGGAATCGTTGCTATAGCGAACCTGCCGGGTGACGCTGAAGATGTTCTTGCCGAAAGCGTCAGCTGCGGCGGCGTTGCCAGGCGTGGGCAGTAGCTTGTATAGATCGACGTGTACTGGCCCGTGGCTCACGCCCTTGCGCAGCACGTCCACGACGCCGCGCTTGGTGATCTCGCCTTGCAGCCGGTGCAGGAACTGGGTGCGCTTGATACCGTCCGCTGCCAGTTCCAGCGTATCCACCGCCTTAGGCTGGCTGGCCTGCAAGAAGGCCAGCAACTGCGCCACATCCAACGCCACGTCGCGGTTGTAGTCGGTTGGCTTGCCCTGCACGTATCCGTTGTGGGTTGCGGCGAAGTCCGTGGGAGCAAGCTCATGGCTGTACTCAGGCTGCGGCACGCCGGTCAAGCCGCGCACCACGCGCGCCTCGAACCAGCGCTCACTTGTGTCAGTCTTCGCCATCGCCATCCTCCTCATCGGTCACAGCTTCTGAGTTGTCGTCGAGCGCAGCCAGCGCCGCGTCGTCCACCATGTCCTCCGGTCCGGGCTGCCAGCCGCGCACGTCTACTTGACCAGTGACCACATCGGCAATTAGGCGATCGCGGTATTCCCTGATCAGCTTGATTTCGTCTTCGTTGCGGGCAATGGCGTCGTCAAATATCCGGCATTCGCACTTGATCCAATCGCAAATGAGTCTCTGCTCCTCCAATGTTGGAAGAAAAACCGGAAGCGCCTTGACCTTGGCAGCATTCAAATTTGCTTGAGTGCTTGTGCTCGCAAGATTCCTGATGTGACGCTCCAAGCTACGAAGCCAAAAAAACAGGAATTCGGGTAACAGCACGTCGCACTTCGGCTCAAGTCCGAGGATCGCTTGATTTATTGCAGCGTCTATCTCAAGAACTGCAGCTTTGCCGATGCTGGCATACATCGTGTAGAGCACTGCTCCAGCAGGGACAACGGTCAATCGCTTCGACAGTAACCCGGCTTGAGTCAGTCGCTTGGTCGAGGTAACAACGCGATCTGCCCTTGTCACATCCCCGATCAATAGCCACGGTGTTCCATCGCTGCTGTCAGACCAAAAGCTATCAACTCCGGTGTCTGGCGTGCCGCCTGCGTGAATCCGGGAAACGCAATACTTCAAGCGAGACGTATCCCAATGCTCCGGCATCTCGCCTAGCCATTCAATGCCGGATGGCTTGAGTGGGACGGTAGGATCGAGGCCGCGCGTGACCCCGTGGTCGATGATGCGCAGCTTCTGTTCGGTCAAGAGCTCGATGAGTTCGCGTTTGGCCTTGATGAAGCGGGCGATGTGTGCGTCCTGCGCGCGAAGGTAGGCGACGATCTGGTCTTGCTCATGGCGCGGAGGGACAGGAATTGGAATTTGTCCAAACTGGTCGAAATATAACCGGAGGCGCATGTCCATTATGCCCCTCGACCTTATTTTGAACTGCTGGAGATATTTCTTTGTTCTGAATAGAAAATGATAATAGTCTGTGTTGCACGACTTGATTGGTCTCAAAATATCATAGGCGGGACTCGTAACGCCTTGATAGTGAGAGGCGCCAATCGCTCCCATCCAAGCGAGGAGCTTGTTGCAAATTATGTCTCCCTCCTTTACTACCCAATATCCATCGGTTGTAGAGGCTTTGTTGCCGCGTTGTTCAAGGCTTTTTCTCGGTCTTACGCCAATATGGGTGTAAACAGATAGCAACTCCATCTGGTTATTTGCCGGGGCCTTTTCAATGACCAGGCGGAACATTTGTTTGGTACGCAGAATAGCCCACGAATCAGGTAAATGTTCAAACCATTTCAAATCAGTTCGTCTGTAATCTGGGTAGGGGCAAAACATTATTTTTCTACCCCCACGATCTTGTGCAACAAACCTTCGCTTTGCTGCTCCAGCGCGAGGATGTCGGCGCGAATTTCGGCCAGTGTCCGCAACGGCACTGGCTTGTAGAAGTAGCGTGCGAACGAAATCTCGTAGCCGATCTGGGTCTTGTCCGCTGTGATCCAGGCGTCCGGAGCGTGAGGTATCACCTCGCGTGCGAAGAAGGCGTCGATGCCACCCGGTTCCTTCAACGGCACCAGCTCGGTGTCGCGCAGCTCGCTGTCGGGTTCGTACTCGACCATGAAGCGATCTTTGCCCACGGGCTCAAGGTACGCGCCATCGAAGCCGGGTTCGAAGTGTTCCCCTGCCTTGAGCTTGCTGCGTTTGGCAATAACCGGCGGGGCGGCTTCGTCGCGCCAGCTCACCGCCTTGTAGATGGCCTTCTTGTCGGACGCACCGAGCTTGTCACCCTGCGCCTTGATCGCCGCATCGAAGAGCGTGCGGAACTCGTTGTGGTTGTCGAACACGGCGCTGCCCAGAGCCTTTTGCGTCCGTTGCGCCACCTCCATCAGCCCCTTGTCGCGCAGCCATGTCGATGCGTCTAGCAGCTTCTTGCGCCGCTTGGCGGGCACGGCCTTACGGGCAGCGGGGGCTTCGCCGTCATCGCCGCTGTCGCTGTCTTCTCTGTTTTCGTCTTCGTTTTCGTCCTCGTCGTCGCCTTTCAGCCACGCCTCGATGATCGGCCTGCGCTTGGCAAACTCGCTGTAGAGCGCCTCGCCGTGAGTGGCGTAGATCTCTGCGCGCAGTGCCTCATCGCCGGAGGCAAAACGCAGGGACTCGATGCGTTCGTCAGATAGTTGGCTTTTCAGGCGCAGCGGACGCTCGACGGTGATCTTCCAGTAGCCGAAATCCTGGGTGTCGAACCATTTGCTGTGTTCGGTTTCTTTGGCAGATTCCTGCGCATCACCAAGGTAAAGGTCGATGATGTGTTGGATATCGGTACCCGAGAGTTCGCAGTTTTTCTTGCCGAGGTTGCGACGCAAAGGCTGGAACCACTGCGATGCGTCGATCAACTGCACCTTGCCGCGACGCGCTTGGGCCTTCTTGTTGGCCAGTACCCAGATGTAGGTGGCGATGCCAGTGTTATAGAAAATGTTGAGCGGCAGGGCGATGATGGCTTCGAGCCAGTCGTTTTCCAGCACCCAGCGGCGGATGTTGCTTTCGCCCTGGCCCGCGTCGCCGGTGAACAGTGCCGAGCCGTTATGAACTAGCGCGATGCGGCTGCCCAACTGCGTGGTGTGCTTCATTTTTTGCAGCTTGTTCACCAGGAACATAAGCTGCCCGTCGCTGGACCGGGTGATGAGCTTGAACTCGGCATCGCCATCGTGGCTGACGATGAAGCGCGAGTCGTTGAATTCCTTCTTTCCGCCCATGCGATCCAGATCGGTCTTCCAACTCTTGCCGTAGGGAGGGTTGGAGATCATGAAATCGAATTCGCGACTGCGGAACTGGTCGGCGGACAAGGTTGATTTATCTGCGCCGCCGACGATGTTCTCGGCTTCCGCGCCTTCGCCCTTCAAGAGAAGGTCGGCCTTGCAGATGGCGTACGTTTCGTCGCTGATCTCCTGACCGAACAGGTGGATAGACACTTCCTTGCCGTGCTGCTCTGCCAACTCGTGCAGCGCTTCCTCGGCCACGGTTAGCATGCCGCCGGTGCCGCATGAGCCGTCATAGAGCGAGTAGGTGCTGGACTCAATCCTGTCGGCCACTGGCAGGAACAGCAGTTTGGCCATGAGCTGCACCACGTCGCGTGGGGTGAAATGCTCACCAGCCTCTTCGTTGTTTTCCTCATTGAAGCGGCGGATCAGCTCCTCGAAAACCGTGCCCATGCCGTGGTTGTCCAGAGCGGGCAGCTTGATACGACCGTCGACATCTTTCACTGGGATCGGCGCGAGATTGACCTCAGGGTCGAGGAAGTCGTCGATCATGTAGCCAAGGACGTGCGAATCCACCAGCTTCTGGATCTGGTTGCGGAAGTTGAACTTGGTGAGGATTTCCTGAACGTTGGGCGAGAACCCGTCCAGATACGCAATGAAGTCATCACGCAGGCGCTGACCTGCCGCACTGGCTTTAAGCTTGGCCAGAGTGAACTCCGAGACGTTGTAGAAGGCTTGGCCTGCCGCCATACGCAGAGCGCCGTCCTGCTCAGCCACCTTGTGGGTGTCCAGGAACTTCTTGCGCTCCAGAACCGTGTCCTTGGTCGCTTCGAGGACGGCGTCGAGCCGCCGCAGCACGGTGAAGGGCAGAATCACGTCGCGGTACTTACCGCGCACATAGACGTCGCGCAGGCGGTCGTCAGCAATATTCCAGATGAAGTCGGAGATCCACTTGATCTGGCTTTGGTCATGTTGTTGTTTTTTTTGCATTGATATATTCCTCAGCTCGTTGTCTTGCCTGTGGAGACAGCGAGATTCCAATGGTCTTTGAGGACGTCCACAAGGCGTTTCTGGCGCTGAGCCAGAAGCGTGGGTGTCCACTCGTTTTCTGCTCTGACTTCCTGAGTCAACACGAAGGGCGACGCCTTGCCTTTGCCCTTGAAGTAGGCATCCTTCTTCTTAGCAAAGTCGTAGTTGCTCGCAGACGAGTTCTTGTTTCTGTCCAGCGGAACCAGATTGGCTAAACGGTGCGTCCAGCCATCGCGTTCGTCTTCTTCCGGGAACCACTTGATCCAGTCCGAACTGTCAGGCGGTGTTTGCGGCAGGACGTGCTCCAGCGAAACGGCATCTTGCAGCTGTACTCCGGGTGCGCGAACCAGGGATTCAAGGCGCAAGACGAGCGCCATTCGTGCCTTGGGCAGATCGTCGTAAACGTCGCCATCGAGTGCGGTGACGAACTTGCGCTTTTGCGTGTCAGTGAGATCCAGCGTGGTTAGCGCGGCCAGATCCCCCTTGAAGGATTCCGGCTCAATTTCTTTGGTGAGCGCAGCGTAAGTTTCAATTCTTTCGTTGATGCCAACTTTGGTGACCAGCAGGAAGTAGGTCAAGCGTTCCAGTGACTGAAAGAATTCGGCTAGCAGCTTGGGCTGCTGTCGGAAGCGCTTGAAATAAACAAGTGCTGGGGGCACCCAGTCCTTGAAGTCCACGCGATTGAGCCAAGACAAATGTTCGTTGATGGTCTCGGCGTGCTCGGTGGCCTCGAAGTCGGCATCGCGCACGAAGTCCCACACTTCGGCATAGGGTTTTATGACCTTGTCGACGAGATCGATGGGTGCCTTGTATTCGGTGACGTGCTCCTGGAACTCCTTGACCAGGATGTATTTCTGCTTCTTCTTGGCGTAGATGCTGCGGATGTGGCCAAACAAGTCCCCGAAAGCGTCGCGACCCAGCGAATTTTCAATCCGACTCCACTCTTTTGCGTAGGCACGACTTTTGACGTCGCCAGCCGTGGTACGGATCAGGCCAAGCACCTGCGCCTTAATGATGTCAATAGGCGCGAGGTCGAGCCCCCGGTTGTTGAGTACAGAGAAGATTCGGTATGCTGCTTCAAGGTCTGGCGTGGAGATGACAACCAGCGAGCAATCGTTTGCGAGGAACTTCCACAGAGCAATCAGTTCGGCAGGCGGCAGCGCCTTTGCCTTTTCGAACAGCAGAGTGGCGTTTTCGCGGTAACGCAGACGGCTGTCTTTCAGCTTGTCGGTACTGGCGACCAACTGTGCGATGCCACCAGGCTCCTGGATATTGGTGCGAAAGAAGTCTGCATCTTCCTCGCGGGCGGTCAGGCGGTACTCGTTTTTCTCGCCAAGACTTATCTTGCCCTTCTTATAGAGAAAGTCGGTGATGTCGTCTGCTGCATCCGGCATCACGGTGCGCAAAACGGCGAACAACATCGTGAGCGTAGACAGACGCTGCTGGCCGTCGACTACTGATGACTTCGGGTCCCGGTCGTTCTTGATCAAAACGATGCTGCCCAGGAAGTATTGGCTGCTGGCCCCCGACATGCGCGCATCCTGCATCGCCGAGTACAAATCATCAAATAGCTCTGTGGCCTGCTCGGTTGTCCAGGCGTAGGGGCGCTGGTAGTCAGGGATCTCGAACTGGTAGCTTCCTTCGAAGATCTCTCGTATCAGTTTGTCGTGGGCTTCAAGTGTCTTAGCCATTAGCTTTATCTCTTTATGTATGCTGGAAGGATTCAATTAATTTTGGGTAACGTTTCCGATCGAACAATTTCAACGATCTGAAAAGTCTTGGATGCGCTACCAGCAAGATGAAGAGCTACCTCGTCACCAACAACTGCCCCCAGAAGTGCTTGAGCTAGTGGTCGGCTTTCATTGACGATGCCGTTGGAGAAATCGTCCTTCCCGTTGGTGATCTGAACCGTCAACACATCGTTCGGCTTGGACAGATCCACGTAGCGAACCACATCCCCAACGTCGACCTCTAAATCATCCTCGGTGTCGATCAGAACGGAGTTGACTGCTGCTCGCTCGATTTCGGCTTGTGCGGCGTTCTCAACCGGTTCAATTACCTCAATCACGCGTGAGATCGTCTGTCCTGCACCTTGCCCCTCTTCGATCCAGGCTTCACCTGATGCGTGCTCAGGCTTCCAGCTCTCGCGCAGATCCTCAAGGAAGCTGATGACCTTCTCGGTTTCCTGTCGTGGCGTGCGGAACCAGTCCGTTGACCAGATACGCCAAATGCGACCCCGCCAACCCAGCGACTCGAGGATTTCTTGACGTATGCGATCACGGTCGCGAACAGACAGGGCCGAGTGGTAGGTTGCGCCGTCGCATTCGATCGCTGCCAGATACGAGCCTGGTGCGTCTGGGTGTTTGACGGCAATGTCAATGCGGTATCCCGCCACGCCCAGTTGAGGGGTGACTTCATAGCCACGCATCTTGAGCATGTCCATGACGGAGATTTCGAAATCACTGTCTGGCTCGCGGTCTGTCTCCTCAATGGTCGGCAGAGAACCAGTGCGGGCGTACTCGAGGTAGTTGCGCAGGGCCTTGGTGCCGTCCGGAGTAGTGCCATCCATCACGATGTCTTCAGGACGCAGGGACGTGTACAGGGCGATGGACTTCTTGGCGCGGGTGAACAGCACGTTCAATCGACGCCAGCCGCCTTGACGACTGATGGGGCCAAAGTTCTGACGGACAGCGCTGGATCCTGGTGGTTTACCGAAGGTCGTGGAGATGATGATGGCGTCGCGTTCATCACCTTGGACGTTTTCAAGGTTCTTGATGAACAAGGGCTGACCTTCTGTCGCCCAATGATCTCGGTAGGAATCAGCACCACGAACCGACTTCAGACGCTCTTCTAGCAGCTCAGCGATCAAGTCTCGCTGCTTGATGTTGAGAGTGACGATGCCAAGAGACTCGTTGGGGCGAGTAGCAATGTGCTCAACGACTGCGTCCACAACCCGCTTGGCTTCGCGCAGATTGGTCTGGTTTTCGTAGATGGCATTGGCTAGGTAAACGGCACGCACCCCGAGCTTTCCGCCCTGTCCATACGGCGAGGGGAAGATCACCAGGTTGCCACGGTAGAAGCTGTGGTTTGAAAAGGCGATCAGCGAATGGTGCTGCGAACGGTAATGCCAGCGCAGGGAGCGAGTAGGCCTGAAGTGCGATGAGCAGACATCCAGGATGCTCTCAGCATCAGTTGTGGTGAAGTGATCGTCACTACCGTCACCGTCCTGAGTCATCCGAGAGAAGAACGACGTCGGGGGCAGCTGTTTGGGATCACCAACCACCACCAATTGGCCACCACGCGCAACTGAGCCGATCGCCTCCTCGGGCTTCAACTGGGATGCTTCGTCCATGATGACGAGGTCAAACTTGATGACCCCTGGAGCCAGGTATTGCGCTACAGCTTGCGGTCCCATCATGAAGCAGGGCTTGAGCGCCTGAATCGACCCACCAGCGCGGGTGAGGATCTTCCTAACAGGCATGCGCGGGCGTTGCTGTGGCATGAGGTAGTTCAGGAGAACCATCTCAGTGCGATCGTCAACGCGTGCACCGTTTCTGCCGGGAGGCGGAGAGGCCTTGCGAGTGCATTCGTAGGCGATTGCCTTGCCACGCAGAGCAATGATCTCCTTGTCCAGTCGTTTGAACTCGTCGCGGATCTGGTTGTGTTTGAGGCCCGTGAAGCGCCCAAGCTGGGGGATGTTGCGGAAGGCCTCCCGAGTGATTGTGCTGTAGGTGCAGTAGGCGTAGGCGTCGGACAACTCGTCTGGTTTGATGCGCTTTCTCTCAAGGAGCTCCACGAACTCAGACAAGGTCAGCTCGTTGGCCTCCTTGCGTCGGGTCAGGTACAACGACCAAGGAATCAGAAGGTCCCTGTCCTCGACAGCCTTTTGAACTGCGCCATGCAAGGCGCTGACAAACAGCTCCAAGTCCTCGTCTGCAGGTGCGCCAGTCCATGTGTCCAGCTCGAACTTCCCGAACTGGGACAGAGCATTGCTCAAGCCCTCAATCTGCTTCAATCCCGTGTGGACAGATTCCAGAGCAGCAACAAGAGTTCTACAGGCTTCAATCGGATGCCCGGTGCGCAGCTTGTATTTGACCTGTGGCGACAAATTGAGACCGTCGATGCTTTGACCGAAGGACAGCGCCTCGATGGCGGTCGAACAGTCCGTGTCCACCCCCAGGTAGAGATCGCCGAGGAGCGATTTGACGCGGACATTGGCTTGAATCTGTGACTTCAATGACGAGCGCTCCAAGGCCGCGTCACATCCGGTGATCACTTGGCTGAATGTTGCTTGGCTGCGCGCCTCCAACTCAAGCCATTCGAATCGGTCTTCGAGGGCTTCTGTGAATTCACCGGTCTTCTCCAACACCTTGTCGAGGAGATTGCTGCCACTGAATTCAGAGAGGCGTTTGAGCTTTGCGTTGATGTCCTTGACGGCTGCGATTGCGGTCGTGATCTCCAACTTGACCGTCGAGAATTCGCGGCGCAGGGCGCGGGCTTGGTCAGCGGTGAAGCTAATGGGGTCGATCAGGACAGCTTGGATATCTTCTGAGGCGACTTTGATGCCACGATTCCACTTCGCCAGTGCAAGGTATCCCTCCAGAGGGGTGGGAGTGGCTGGCGTGGGGAAACCGAGGAACTGCGTCCAGGTCGGCGATGACTTCCACTGTTCTTTGAGGCCCAGCAGTTTGACGATTTGTTCGAGCTGCTCCAGCCGCTTGTGGCCAGGCATTTTGAGCTTGGTGCGTTGGAGTGCCTTGTGCAGCCCGACCGCTTTGCGCCAGCGACCTTGGAAGATGCGGTACCACGCATCGCCTTCTCGCAGGGTCAGGATGGCTTGCTTGATATCTCCTTCATGTGGCAAGGTGTCCACATAGAGAGAGTCCCCGAGTTCTTTCTCAAGACCGGTCCACTCTCCTTGAAGAGCATGCAACTGATCAAGGGCCTGGACTGCGCCATCGCGAGTCAGGCCAGGGGTCTGGAGATGGAAGTGTTCCTCTGGGGCATCCAGCACGAGATCGGTAAAGCCGAGCAACTGCTCTAGCTTTTGCGTCGATCCGTTGTAAGGGATCTTCTTCTCGCCCAGGAACATCACCAAGTTGGCGTTGGCCGTCGAAAGTTTGCCCGACGTCTCAACCAGTTGTTGATGCAGGATGCGAATCTCGTTGAGCGTGCCCAGATCTACGCCCAAGCTGCCCGCGATTCGCTGCAAGCCCTTGAGGTCATCTGTCCCAGACTTAGTGACGCTGGATTCAAGCTTCAGAGCTGTTTTGACGGCCCCTTCGAGGCTGTGGAACTGTTCGACTTGTTTGGCGAAGGCGTCCAGTGCTTGAGCGGCTTTGGCCCCTGTCTCGTCATCCTCAAAGAATCCTGGGATGAGGTGCAGTGGCAGTTGCTGATTGGCGGTCTCAAGCAGGTTCTTCAGTACGGCCAATTGCTCACCGCTGAACTCCAGTGAGAGGTTGTGGACGCGGCCTCCGAGCACCTGCGAGTAGTGCTTCGAAGCATCTACCAAGGCCTGGCCCCACTCATCAGCTGCTTCAAATAGTTGGGTGAGTTTGACCTCATCGCCGGGGATGAGGCGCTCAGGGTAGAAGCCCCAGAAGGTGCAGCTTGCGTCAAAGCCTCCGACCGACTTGTATTGGGAGCCAAGGTAACCCAGGCAGTCCATGCGTCGACCGAACTCGAATTCAGAAATTTGAGTTGCGTCGCCGATGCTGATCTGGCTGAGCATGCTCTCTTCGTTGCTCAAACCTTGACGGTGCTTCTCGGCCCGCCACATGATCTGATGCAGCGTCAAACCAAACGCGTTGTGCGCGATGGAGTTGATCAGGTCTGTGTAGGCTTTGAGATCCTGGCGGTGCGCTTCCAACTGCTGCTGCAGGCGAGGAAGGTCATTGGGATGGTTGGGCCTGAAGGTGGTGCGCTTGGCTATTTCCTCCAGGACCCGCTTCTTGTTAGTCTTGTTACTGTGCAGCTCAAGAACAAACGGATCGAGGCCAGCCAGTGACAGGCGGTTCTTCACGACTTCAAGAGCTGCCAGCTTCTCAGCGACAAACAACACCTTCTTGCCTTCAGCCAGGCATGCCGCAATCAAGTTCGTGATGGTCTGAGACTTGCCCGTGCCCGGCGGTCCTTCGATCACCAGATTCTTCTTGAGTGACAAGACATCGATGAGGGCGCTGTGCTGAGAGCTGTCAGCGTCGTAGACCAGTGGGATGCTGGCCCCTGGGCCTTCTTCCACCAGATGTTCTTCGGCCAGGCTCAGGCCCGCTCCTCCGT